>CAYHQZ010000008.1:0-33635 GCA_964358555.1 uncultured Planctomycetia bacterium | reverse complement strand
GATCCATGTCGTCGAGGAACTGTTCCCGGATCTCGCGCTTGGTAACGGTTCCCGTCGACTCGAGGAACCGATCGGCCAGCGTGGACTTTCCATGATCCACGTGCGCGATGATGCAGAAGTTCCGGATGTTTTCGAGGGACATCAGGCGATGCCGAGCCGCAGGAGCTGCTCCTCCGGCGCCTCGATTTCGTGGATGAATTCGCGCAGGCGGCGGCGCAGACGATCGCCCTGCCCTGTTTCCGAATCGATCAGGTTCTTCTCCTGCCGGGGGTCCGACGCGATGCGGTGGAGCGCGCTCGTCATGCGTCCGCGGGGAAGCTCCACGGGAAAGCGCCCGCCATCGAATCGCGCGGGCGTCTTCACCCGACGTTGGACGGCCCTGGGGGCCTGGCCGTACCAGAAGAGCGGCCGGTTCTCGGCGTCGGGCTCGGCGCGGAGCGTCCACTCGCCGTCCGTGATGTGGACGGCCTCGCCGAAGCGGCCGAACGAGCAGACGTCGCGGATCGTGCGGAGGTCCGCCGCCCCGCCCCGCAGGATCGGGGTCAGGGGCCTGCCGTGGATCCCGCCCGGAATCTTGCGGCCGACGGCCTCCAGGAGTGTCGGGAAGAGATCGACGGCCTGGACGAGGGATGCCACCCGCCGGCCGGGCGCCGGGTTGTCCGGGTGCCAGACGACGAACGGGATCCGGGCGAGCTCCTCGTACATGGAGGCGTCCCCCTGCGAGGCGACGGGCTTGCCCATCGTGCCGTGCTCCCCGAGCAGATGGCCGTGATCGGAGAGGACGACAACCATCGTGCGCTTCCAGAGATCCTGCTCGTCGAGGGCGTCGAGAACGCGGCCGAATTGCTTGTCGATGAGGGTGACCTTGCCCGCATAGTTCGCCCGGACGCACCGGATCTGCGATTCCGTCATGTGCGCGCAATCGCCGTAGCGCGGCCAGATGATGTTCGGGCCGGCGTAGTCCTTCAGGTAGAGGTCGCGGAACTCGAGGGGCGGATCGAAGGGCTCGTGGGGATCGACGCAGTCGACCATCGCGAAGAAGGGCCGGGAGGTCGCGTTCTCGCGGATCCACTGCGCCGTCCGGGCCATGACCTTGCCGCCCGTGGTGTCGTCCTCGCCCGCGCGATCCCGGCCGTTCCGCTCGTAGGCGCGCCAGGCCGCTTCGCTCGGGTGGCCCGAGAGCGGCCAGGGCGGGCGGGGCAGGCGCTTCGGCGCGCGCGGGTCCGTGATCCAGCGATCCGTTTCGGCGCCTCGGACGAAGTCCCAGCCGGTGTATCCGAAGTGGTAGTTTCCGGCGCGCTCGCCGAAGAGATGGTAGTGATCCGTGACGAGCATCGAGGGGATCTCGTGGTCCGGTCCCGAGACGAGGGACGGGAGATCCCGGTCTTCGGGATCCAGCGGCCCCGATCCCTTCCAGGGAAAGCCGAGGCGGCCGGTGTAGAGATCGCGGCGCGCGGGGACGCAGGCATACGAGCCGCAGTAGGCGTTTTCAAAGACGACCGAACGCGCCGCAAAGCGGTCGAGATTGGGGGTCCGGATCCAGGAATTGCCATGGAAACCGCAGTGATCCCGGCGGAGCGAGTCGAGGGAGACGACGAGGACGTTCAGCGGCGCCATGGGGGGAGGGAGTCTAGCGCGGGGCGTTGATCCGCGCGAGCGCCTCGCGGCAGGCGGCCACGAACGCCTTGTCCTCGCTTCCGAGGCCGTTGACGAGGATGGGCACCGCCTCCGGCGCGCCCGTTTCTCCCAGGGCCTCCGCGGCCTTGATGCGGTTCTCCGCGGACCCGGCCGCGGCGAGCTCCAGGAGGATGTCGAGGGCTTTGCGGGGCTTTGAAATCCGCCAGGCGGCGGCCGCGGCGCGGACCCGATCGGGACGCCGGGGCGAATCCGCCAGTCGCACGAGCTGTTCGGCGGCCGCCTCGTCGGAGCGGCGCGCGAGGGCCTCGAAGGACGCTTCCGCGAAGGCCGAATCGACGGATTCGGCGATGCGCGCGAGGACGACGGAGGCGGACGGATCGGCGGCGGCGGCGAGCGCCTCGACGATCGACGCCTTCTGTTCCGCCGGGGCGTTCTCGAAGGCGTTGCCGAGGATCCGGACGCTTTCTTCGTCGCCCCTGGCGCGCAGGGTCGCGATGACGACCGGCGCGAACGATGGCTCCTCGAGCGCCTTCTTCATCTGCGCGGTGGCCTTGGAGCCGATCCGGGAGAGGGCGCGCGAGGCTTCGGCCTGGAGGGCGGACGCGTGCGCGGAATTCCCGGACTTGATCGCCTCGAGGATTGGCGCCACCGCGGCCGGATCCTGCGTCTCGCCGAGGGCGCG
This sequence comes from uncultured Planctomycetia bacterium, assembly GCA_964358555.1. Classification (GTDB taxonomy): domain Bacteria; phylum Planctomycetota; class CAYHQZ01; order CAYHQZ01; family CAYHQZ01; genus CAYHQZ01. The sequence continues at coordinate 31,315 of CAYHQZ010000008.1, read as the reverse complement.
AACGAGGACGACGGGGTTGGACGTTCCCTTCCCGAGCGCCTTCGAAAGCGGCCCGACGGCGAGCCCTCCGATTCGTCCGAGGGCCACGGCCGCCGCGTCCTGGACCGGAGGCCAGGGATCGTCCATGGCCTTTTCGAGGGCCGAGAAGGCCGTTGCGTCCGGCGCCTCCTGCAGCGCCCGCGCGGCCCGCGCGCGGACGAGGGGATCTTCGTGGGCGAGCAGCTCGATGAGGCCCGGCACGGCCTCCCCGCGCCGGGCCGGGAGCGCCTCGAGCGCGGCCGTGAAATCCGCCTCGGAAACTCCCTTGACGGCCTCGAGAATCGCGGGGAGTTCGAGGATCTTCTTCGGGGCCGTGTTCTTTTGCTCCGGGGATTTCGGATGGACCGGGATCGCCGGAGCGGAGGAGCGCTGGATCGACTCGACTTCAATCATCGAGAAGCCGATTTCCATCCCCGGCCGGATTCGGATCATGACCTCCTCGTCGGTCTGCTTCAGGATCTCGCCCTCCAGGAGCGTCCCGCTCTTGAGACGGATCTGATCCGCGGCGGCGGCGGAGGGAAGGAGGAATGGCGCGGCGACGATCAGGGATTTCCAGGCGGTTCGGTTCATGTCCATCTCCCGGCGACGGGCGCGGCGCAGTCCGGACAGGCGCCGGCCGTCCCGATTCGGTTCTCCAGGATACGGAATCCCCGGCGGCGGACGAGGGTTTTGCGGCATCCGGGGCAGCGGGTGTCCTCCCACGAGGCCGTTTCCCCTGGCCGGTTTCCCGCATAGACGTATCGCAATCCCTCCCCGGCCCCGATCTCCGCCGCGCGCGCGAGCGCCGAAGGCGTTGTCGCCGCTGCCTCGGACATCCGGTGGTCCGGGTGGAACGCCGTCACGTGCCAGGGGACGTCGGGCGAGACGGAGGCGAGGAACCGGGCCGCCTCGCGGATTTCGGCCTCCGAATCGTTCATCCCCGGGACGAGGAGCGTCACGACCTCGAGCCAGAAGCCCCGCGCGTGGATCCCGCGGATCGACTCGAGGACCGCGGAGAGCCGCCCCCCCATCCCGCGGTAGGTCTCCTCGCGCATCGACTTCAAGTCCACCTTGAACGCATCGAGGACCGGCCGCAGGAAGTCGAGGGCCTCCGGCGTCGCGTGGCCGTTCGAGACGAATCCCGTCGAAAGATTCGCCGCCTTCGCCGCCCGGAAGATATCGGCGGCCCATTCGGCGGTGACGAGGGGCTCGTTGTAGGTCGAGACGATCGATCGGGCGTTCGCCCGGCGGGCGAGGTCGACGATTCCGTCCGGCGTGATCCGCCGGCCCGCCGATGCCCCGGCGTCGCCTTGCGGATCCTGCGAGATTTCCCAGTTCTGGCAAAACGGGCAGTGGAAGTTGCACCCGAACATTCCGAAGGAGAGCGCGATCGAGCCGGGCAGGAAATGGAAGAAGGGCTTCTTCTCGATCGGATCGGCCTGCAGCGACCCCACCCACCCCGACGGCACCCGCAGGACCCCCGCGACGTTCCTCCGCACCCCGCAGATCCCCGTCTTTCCCTCCGGGATCCGGCAGCGGTGCGCGCAGGCGAAACACTCGACCGCGCCGCCCTCGGAGGCGCGGAAGAGCGCGCCCGGGGCCGTCCCCGGCGGCTCCGTTCCCGTCGCATGATCGTCCATCTCGCCCGATTCTAGCCCGAGCCCTAAGATGCACCCCGATGAAGTCCTGGCTCATTCTGGAGGGCGAGAAGAAACGGCGGTTCGATCTCGACGCGCCCGAGATCCTGATCGGCCGCTCGCCGCGCTGCGAGATCCGCCTCGAGAGCGACAAGGTCTCCCGCGAGCACTTCCGGATCGTGCGCGAGGGCGAGCGCTCGATCCTCGTGGACCTGGGCAGCCGGAACGGCACGGAGGTGAACGGGCGCAAGATCGCCCGCAAGCCCCTGGAGTGGGGCGACCGGATCCGGGTGGGCGACATCGCGTTCGTGTTCATCAGCGAGGAGACGCCCCCGGAGGCCACGGTCGAGGCCGCGGCAGTGCCGGACGCGGCAGGGCAGGCCACGGCCTCCATCGTGCTCGAGCGCGCGAACCTGGCGCCCGAAGATCCGAAGACCTGGACGGGGAGCGCTTCGGGCTCGGCGGACGCGCTGTCGGCGCTCTACGAGATCGGGCGTCGCTTTCCCCAGGCCCAGGATGCCGCCGAACTTTCGGACGCGCTGCTCCGGATCCTTTTGCGCTCCACCCCGGCCCGCCGCGGGGCGGTGTTCCTCGGCACCCCCCTCGTGCTTGCGCGCGCCTTGGGCCCGGACGGCGAGATCGAGCCGCCCGCGGCCACGGACGACCCGTTCGTACAGGAGATCCTCCGCAAAAACGTGCCGGTCCTCGCCCACCGCACGCTCGCCGGCCGCGGGTTCTCCGCGCTGGCCGCCCCCCTTCCCGGCGCGGGAAAGCCCCAGGGGGTCCTCTACCTCGACGCCCTCGGCGGGATCTCCGCCCTCGAGGCCGACCATCTCCCGTTCGTCGCCGCCGCCGCGAACCTCGCGGGCGCGGCGCTCTCCCAGATGGCCGGCCGGGACACCCTGAAACGCCGCTCCGACGTCCTCGAAGAGGCCCTCGGGCATCGCCTTTCGATCATGGGCGAATCCGAGGGCATCACGCGCCTCCTCGCCCAGATCCGGAAGGCCGCCTCCATCGACTCCCCCGTCCTGATCCTCGGCGAGTCGGGGTCCGGAAAGGAGCTCGTCGCGCGGGCCATCCACGAGCAGTCCCGAAGGCGGACCGCCCCCCTGCTCGCGGTCAACTGCGCCTCGATCCCGGAGACGCTCGCCGAGTCCGAGCTCTTCGGCCACGAGAAGGGCGCGTTTACGGGCGCGGACGCCATGCGCAAGGGCAAGTTCGAGGCGGCCCACGGCGGAACGATCTTTCTGGACGAGATTGGGGATCTTCCGATGAGCCTGCAGCCGAAGATGCTGCGCGTCCTGGAGGACCACCGCCTGATGCGCGTCGGCGGGACGAAAGAGATCGGCGTGGACGCGCGCCTGATCGCGGCGACGCACCGGGACCTCGAGGCGATGGCCGGTGACGACCGCTTCCGGCGCGATCTCCTCTTCCGCCTGCGCGTGATCGAACTGCGGATCCCGCCGCTCCGCGAGCGCGCCGACGACGTGCCCATCCTTGCGCGCCACTTCCTCACGATGCTCGCCGCCGAGACCGGCCGCCGCCCGTCGCTCGCCTCCGAGGCCCTCGCGCAGCTGAAGAAATATCCCTGGCCCGGCAACGTCCGCGAACTCAAGAACGCCCTCGAGCGCGCCGTCGTCCTCTCGACCGGTTCCGTCCTCGGCATCGCCGACTTCGCCTTCCTCGGCTCCGGCGCCGCCCCCGGCGCCCCCGCGGATCCCTCCGCCATCAAAACCATGGCCGAGGTGGAGAAGGAGCACGTTGCATGCGTCCTCGCCGCCCTCGCCTGGAACCGAAGCAAGGCCGCCGCCGCCCTCGGCATCGACCGCAAGACCCTCTACGCGAAAATCAAGGACTACGGACTCGACCCGGGGAGCGCGCCGGCGGAGGGCGAGTGACGGGTCGAATCGACGAAGGCACGCGCCGGGGTCCTACAGTTCCGGCCCGAGGCAGCGCAGGCGGATGTTGGTGAAGCGGAGCCTTGCGATGCTGTCGGGGACGGCGCCGATTTCGACCGATTTCTCCTCGTTCCGATGGGGAAATACCCCCCGGAACGGGATCCCGGCTTCATGAGAATTCGGAAAGCGCGGCTGCGATGATTACAACTCATTTAAAAGGCGGGAGTTACAAGTAGATTGCCTTTTCTAGCTTCCGGACGTTTACGGCACTTGAATTGCTATTTCTCCAATGCTACTTTCCTTTTCCAACACAAGGAGGTTCCGATGGATAGGCTCACTCGGTTCGCGACGTTGGCCGGTTTTGCCGCCGCTCTTGTTTTCGCGCCCGCGGCGTTCTCCCAGGAAACCAAGCCGCCGGCCGGCGGCGTTGGAGGCAAACGGCCCGGCTGGGGGGGCGGGCACGGCGGGCCGGGGAAGGCGGCGGCGGGAAAGGAAGGCGGCGGGCCGGAAGGCCGCAAGATGATCGAGTCGATGCTTGCCGAGTTCGACAAGCTCACGCCGGAGGAGAAGGAAGCCCGGATGGCGAAGATGCGCGAGTCGGTCGACCAGATCGCGAAGGAAGCCGCCGATCTTCGCACCCAGGGCAAGTTCGACGAGGCCGCCAAGAAGGGCATGGAGATCCGGATGAAGCAGCGCATCCTCGGAGCCTGCCGCGAGCGCATGCGGGCGAATGCCGAAGGCAAACCCCCGGAAGGCGACAAGCCTCCCGCCCCGCCCGTGGATGGCGAGAAAGGCCCGCCCCCGCCGGGGACCCCCGCCGAGAAGGACGAACGCATCCGTCTTCGCGAGGAAGTCAAGGGGCTTCGCCAGCAGCTCGAGACCATGCGCGACGAGATGAACGCGCTTAAGGCCGCCGTGGACGAACTGCGCGATCTGCTCCGGAGCGTCGCCGAGGAGCCTCCCAAGGCGGGGACGGCCCCGCCGCCGTCCGGCGACAAGGCGCCTCTGCCGCCTCCTCCCCCGCCGCCGCCGCCGACTCCTCCGCCGGGCGGCGAGACGAAGGACGCGAAGTAGTCCCGAAGTGCCTGTTTGGAACCCGGGGAGCCGTCTCCCCGGGTTCCTTTCGTTTCTACAGGCAATAGACTGGGGAAACCGTGCCCACTGACGCTGATCGACGGCTCCTGGATGACGCCGTCCAGGAAGGCCTGATCACGCGCGAGGCGGCGGATGACGCGCTTCGCGCCCAGGCCAGCGCGCAGTCTGTCGGCATCGAAAAGCCGCTGGCCGAAATCCTGATCAAGAAGCATCTCCTCTCCCAAGAGCAACTCGACAACCTTCTTGGCCCCGACATCGCCGCCACCCTTCGCGGAACGCCCGACCGGATCGGGCCCTACGCCGTCCGCTCGACGCTCGGACGAGGGGCCATGGGCGTGGTCTACCGGGCCGCGAAGACCGGCGGGCCCGACGTCGCCCTCAAGGTCCTCGCCCCGGAACTGGGGGGATCTCCGGAAGCCATCCAGCGATTCCTTCGGGAGGCGGAATCCGCTCAAAAACTGTCCGACCCGAGGGTGGTTCGCATCCTGGACCACGGCCGCGCGGACGGGCGCTACTTCCTCGCGATGGAACTCGTCGAGGGGGAGACCCTGGAGGCCCGCTTCCAGCGGGAGACCATCCTGCCCGAGCGGGAAGCCCTCCGGATCACGAGGGAGGTTTCGCTCGCATTGGAGCACGCGCGCGAGCGGAACATCGTCCACCGGGACGTGAAGCCTTCGAATATCCTTCTCACGCCGGCAGGCCTCGTGAAACTCGCGGACTTCGGGCTCGCGAAAGAGACGGGCGGAGCGTCGCTCACCATCACCGGGGTCGCCCTCGGGACGCCCCATTACATATCCCCCGAGCAGGCCCGCGGCGAGCGCCTGGTCGATTCCCGGAGCGATATCTACTCGCTCGGGGCGACCCTCTACCGGATGGTGACGGGCAGCGTCCCCTTCCCCGGGACCTCGGCCGCCGTGATTCTCGCGAAGCACCTGACCGAGAGCCTCCCTTCGCCTCGGGACCGAAACCCCGGCCTCTCGGAGGCCTGCTGCCGGATCCTCGAGCGGATGATGGCGAAGGCCCCCGAGGACCGGTATGCGACCCCGGGCGCGCTTTCGCGCGACCTCGGAGCCGCCCTGTCCGGACGCGAGCCGGAGACGGTCCGGCTGGCGGCGGGCCGGTCGGTCATCCTTCAGCCCGGGGCGGTCCGGCGAAAAGCCCTCGAATCGGCCCGGATCGCCGCGGTCCTCGAAACCCTCCTGGCGGGCCTCGTCGTCCTCGTCGCGGGCCACGCCGTCCGACGCGTCCTCGTGACGGAATGGAGCCCGGGAATCTTCGCCGTCCCCCTGGTCATCGCGATCGTCGGGTTCTGGGCGCTCCGGGGCATGAGGCTTTGGCGGGGATCCGTCCCCGAACCCACCCGCGCGGGATTCGCCGGCCGGATCGCCGGGATCGTGTTCGCCTTTCTTCTTGCGCCCGTCGTTGCGCCAAGGCCTTTGCCGCCGCCCCCGCCGACGCACGGGGTTTCAAAAGCCGCGACCGCGCTGCGGGACGCTGATGCGGCGTTCGTCCAGGGCGACTACCGGGGCGCCCTCGAACGCTTGAAGGCCCTCGCGGCGTCCCCCGACGCCCCGAAGCCCGGAAGCGCGCTCGCGGTGCGGACGGAGTCGAGGCGGGCGGAAATCGAGGAGAAGAAGGCCGCCGAGGAGGAGGACTATCGGCGCACCGCGGCGGAGGCCGAGTCCGCGCTCGAGCGCGGGGATTTCACGGCGGCGATGGAGGCCTACTACCTCGTGACGGATCCGGATTCCCGGTTTAAAAGCCTCGAAATCCGGCGCAAGGCAGGCGAGCGTTACCGGGAAGTCCAGCGGCTCGCGGTCGATTTCGAGCGCGTGAACGACGCGGCCGATCGCGGCGACTACTGGAAGGCCCTCCAGGAAATCCATGCCCTCCTTGCGGCCGCGCCGAAGGGCCCGGAAGCGGACGAGCGCCGTCGACGACTGGAATCGCGCCGGGCGGAGCTCATACGGACACGAGCCGGGCAGGCGGAGGCCTACCGCCTGATCGCCGCCGAGGCGGAGGCATGTCTCGCGCGCAAGGACACCGATGCCGCCCTCGAGCGCTACCACCTCGTGACCGCCTCCGGATCGCAGATCCTCGACACGGAACTGCGCGCGAAGGCAGAGACCCGCTACCGCGGGATCCTCGCCCAGATCAAGGCCCCGGTCATCGCGAAGCCGACCGAACCGACGCCTGCGGTCCAGGACCCCGCGACCGCCCCCCCGAAAAAGCCCCCGGTCGTGGCGTCGAGGATCGACGAATCGCCCTATCTCAACGCGGCCTGCCTGACCCTCAACCGCTTTCTCGGCGAACTTCGGGTCCGCGGCGGGAAGCGCGGCCGGAACCTCGTCGAGGAGAAGGCCCTCCGCGACGCCTTCGAAAGCCACGCCCGGGCCGCTCCCGACGCCTGGAAGGCGGGCGCGGCGGCGTTGCGGGACGCGGCCGCGGGCCTTCTCGACATGCCCGAGCGGATCCGGACGAGCGGGAAGGCCCTCGCGGGCAAGAGCGTTTTTGCCGGGAACGGATTCGTCCGGATCGTCGAGATCGCAGGCGACGCCGTCCGCTGGCACCAGGGGGTTCTCCATCGCCCGGTCACGATCCCGTTGAAGGATCTTCCCCCCAGCGCCTTCTTCGAGATGGGCCGCCCCCTCGCCCGGCCGGCCGAAACGACGCTGCTCTATGCCGCGGCGGACTGGGTGCCGACGGACCCTTCCGTTCCCTGGCTCCCCGTCGAGGAATGCCCCCCCGAAATGCGCGCCTTTCTCGCCGAGCTCGTGGAACGTTCGTATCTGCGCCCCTACGAGAAATCGCTGCGCACGGACACCTCGAGCCTTAAGAACATTCCCGAAATCCTGCTGCGCCTCCTGCCCGACGCGCGGCGGCGCGAGAACCTGATCCGATTGCGGGGCAAGCCGGCCGAAAAGCCCCGCCGGCCGTAGGCGGAAGGGAGGTTTGACACCGGAGCGTCCCCCCGGTACTTTCGCTCGCCATGCTCCGAACGCTTCCCGGCGACGATGTCCGTTCCCTGATGTGGCGGTTCTCGGATCGCTTCGATCTCCAGATGATCGTGCAGTCCGCCCGGGCCGTGGCCCGGGGCCCCGTCGCCCGGCTTGTCGCCGAGGGCGAGCGCAACACCCACGAATGGACCCCCGCGAAGGCTTCCCTGCTCAAGGCCTTCGACGAATCCGGGATCACGGCAGTCTTCCTCGACCCCGAGGACGGAGGCCTCATCGAGGGCCCGAAGAACCTCGCGCTCGCCCTTCTCGCCTTCGAGCTCGCCTGGGTGGACGCGGGCGCCGCGACCTCGAGCCTGGCCGGCAACCTGGCATTAGCCCCCATCCACGAGTGCGGGACCCCGGAGCAGAAACGGACCTACATGCGGCGCGCCGCGCCTGCGAAGCCCGGCGAGGACCGGACGCCCTGGCGCGGCTCGTTCGCGCTGACCGAGCCGCTTCCCTACGTGGGCGTCGAGACGGGCGTCATGTGCGGGAAGGTCCGCGTCGCCGAGTGGAAGGACGGCGCCGAGCCGATGCTGAAGGTCGAGAAGCGCGGCCGGTTTATCACGAACATGGGCTTCGCCAATTTCGTGACCGCCGCCGTCGACACCGCCGACGATCGGATCAAGTCCTCCTGCATGATCATCCTCGAGGAAACCGACCCCGGCACCTGGGACCGAGGGCCCGCGACGAAGAAGCTGGTCCACCAGCTCTCCTCCACGAACGACCCGGTCCTCTCCGTCACGGTCCCTGCGAGCCGCATCATCGGCGGCTACACGATCGAGGACGGAAAGATCGTCCCAGCCTTCAGCCACGGCGAGGTCATCGAGGCCGTCTTCAAGCGCACCCGCGTCACGGTCGGCCTCATGACCGCGGCGAAGCTTTTGTCCGCGGTCGAGCCCGTCATCCGCTACCACCGCTTGCGCTTCCGGGGCGGCGACGCCAGCCACCCCGGCACCCCCCGCCACGACCTGGGCCTCCAGCAGAAGGAAGACGCCCGCCTGCGCCTCGTGGATATCTGGGCGACCGGCGAGGCGGCTTCGTCCCTCGGATTCGCCACCGCCCGGCTTTTCGACGAATACGACGCCGTCGAAACGGCGAAGGAGGAGGCGTTCGCCAAACAGGGAGTCAAGGGACCGAAGGCCCAGATGCGCGCCCTCATGCGTTCCCGGAACGCCGCGCTCGAACTCGCCGCCCTGGAGTGCGAGCCCGAAGGAACCCGGAACGAAACGCGCCGGCAGGCGCTCATGGCCGACCCCATCGCCCGATTCCTCGTCCTCGACGCCCAGACGAACGTCCTCTGCCCCGCCTGCAAGCTGTGGGCGACCGGAGTCGGGGCGACGATGATGCGCGAGGCCGTCGCGCTCATGGGCGGCTACGGCATCACCGAGGACTGCCCGGGCTTCCTTCCGATGAAATGGGCGGACGCCCAGCTGGAAGCCACCTATGAAGGCCCGGAGGCCGTCCAGCGGCGCCAGCTCTCGCTCACGATGGTCAACGAGGTGTTCCTGTTCTTCTTCAGCAAATGGGCCGATGAGGCCCGGCGGATCCACGCGCAACGCCCGGGCGTCGGCGCGCGCTCCGTCGCCGCCGCCTCCGACCTCTGGCTCTGGACGCTGAAGCACCTCCAGGCCTCGAAGGACGCGGAAGGCCGCCCCCTCTACCACGGGACGCGCCAGGGCGTCGCCTTCGCGATGGCGGACGCCCTCTCCTGGATCCTCGCCGCCCGCTTTCAGATTCTCGACGTCCTCGAACTGGACGCGAAGGGCCGGACGAACGCCTCCCTCTCCGAAGGGCTTGTCGATCTCGTCGGGTTCTTCTCGGATCTTTCGAGCGTGCAGGCCGCCCGCGCCGCGGGCGAGGCCGCCCGGATTTGCACGGAGCTCGTCGCCGGGTTCGAGGACAAAGGCTTCCTTCCCGAGGAGTTCCGCCGCCTCCGCGACGCCGTAGACGCAAGCCTCGCGGGCTCCCGCCTCGCCAAGGATCGGGCGGGAGACTCGGTCACCCATGTCATGATTCCCGAGGCATTGGACTACCCGGCGTGAGCGAATCCCCCGCTGCCTCGTCCTTGGCGTCCCCCGAGCGTCCTTCCGTCGCGGTGGACGTCGCCTGCGTCGGATTCGGTCCCGCCGCGGCCGGCTTCCTGGAGACGATCTCCCGGGGGCTTGCGAATCCCGACGGCACCCCGCGGATCCAGAGCCGCGCGATGCCGGGGATGCCGCTGCAGGTCCTCTGCTACGAACGCTCCGACGACGTCGGCTTCGGCGTCTCCGGCGTCGTGACGCGCGCGCGGGGGATTCGCGCCTCCTTCCCCGACCTCGACCCCGCCACGATCCCGACCGCCTGCCGCGTCGAGCACGAAGAGGTCGCCTACCTGCTCGATCCCATCGGGGCGAGCCGCCGGGGGCTCTTGCTGCGGACGAAAGACGCCTTCCTCCGGACGTTCGCCCGGATCCTCGGCGTGCGCGACCATGCCTTCCGGCTGCCGTGGCTGCCGCCTTTTTTGCGCAAGGACGGCGGCCTCACCTTCTCGCTCGGGGCCTTCCAGCAGTGGAACGCAGCGCGGCTCATGGGGACCGGGCTTGTCCAGATCTGGCCGGGCTCTCCCGTGCGCGAGCCCCTCTTTGAAGGCGATCGCGTCGTCGGGATCCGCCTCGCGGACCAAGGCGTCGAGAAGGATGGAAAGCCGGCCGCGGGCTTTTCACCCGGCATGGACGTCCGCGCGGATCTCGTCGTCGTCGCGGACGGCCCCGTCGGCCCCGTGGGCGACGCCTTGAACCGCCGGTTCGGGATGCCGCCCGGCCATCACCGCCGCGAGTGGGCCATCGGGATGAAGGCCGTCGCGGAGCTGCCAGAGTCGAGTTCCCTCAAGCCCGGGACGGTGTTGCACACCCTCGGCTTCCCCGAGCCCGACGCCTTCGGCTTTCTCTACGCGCTATCGAACCGGACGGTCTCCTTCGGCATCTTCCTGCCCTCCACGTTCGCCCTCCCCGTCCGCGCGACGTATCGCTACCTCCAGCACTGGATGGCGCACCCCTACATCCGCCGGCACCTGGAGGGCGCGACGCTGCGCTCCTGGGGCGCGAAAACGCTCTACGAATCCGGCCGCCTCGGCGAGCCGATCCTCGCCGGCGAGGGCTGGGCGCGGATCGGCGAGGGCTCGGGCAGCACGAACGTGCTGACGAACTCCGGGGTGGACGAGGCCTGGACGACGGGGGTTCTGCTGGCCGAGGGCGTCCTCGAGATTGCGGCCGCCGGCAAGCCCTACACGCGCGAGAACCTCGAGGCCGCCTACGTCCGCCGAAGGCGAACCCATCCGATGGATCGGGAGTCGCGGATCGCGACCCACGCCCGGGACGGATTCCGGATCGGTTTCATCCCGGGGGTCGTGGGGACGGGCCTCGCGGGGATGACCCGGGGGCTCTTGCGCGTTCCCGCCCGGAGCCGGCCCGCACACGCGTTCATCCGTCCCCTCGAGGAGGCCTATCGCGGACGGATCCCGGCGGAGGAAATCGAAAAGATGCGCCGCGAGGCGGCCGCCGCGGGCGGCTCGATCCACGACGCGTTGATGGACCGCGCCGGCTGGCCGCGCCCGGCCCTCGACGGCAAGCTCTTCGTCTCCCACCAGGACGCCCTGCTCCTCGGCGGGAAGGTCCAGGCCCCCGCAGGCTTTGCGGACCACGTCGTGTTCGTCGATCGCGCGACCTGCGAGGCCTGCACGATCAAGTCCTGCGTCGAGGCCTGCTCGGCGCAGGCCATCACGCTCGCGCCCGAAGGCGGCGTCCCCGTCTTCGACCGCGAGAAGTGCATCCACTGCGGGGGCTGCATCTGGAACTGCGCGCATCCCCGTCCCGGGGATCCCGAGCGCTCCAACGTGGATTTCCGTGCGGGCGCCGGCGGGCTTCATTCGGCCGAGAACTGACAAGGAGGAACGATGGCTGCAGGATTCCATATCGTCGTGTGCGGAAGCCTGGTGCCGGATCCGCTCCAGCCGCTCGAGCCCGTCGCGGGAAGCGGCGGAATCCCGGCCCTCAAAAACGAGTCGATGCTCCCCTCGATCCTCGACCCGTGGGCCGCGATCTCGCTTTACGAGGCCGCGCGCCTCGCGAAGGCCGTTCCGGGGAGCAAGGTTTTTCTCGCGAGTCTCGGCCCGAAGGCGAAGCTCCAGCAGCTCATGATGACCGTGGCCCAGAAGGCCCCGTTCGAATTCGTGGCCGTCGACGGCCCGGCGGGCGGTTTCTTCGACGCCGCGGAGACCGCCGCGGCCCTGGGAGACGCGATCGGCGCGATCCCGGGACTCGATCGCTCCCGGCTTCTTCTCTTCGGCGGCTGCGCCTCCGCCGGCCGCGACGCCGGCGTCACCCTCGGAATGATCGGAGAGCGCCTCGGGATTCCCGATCAGTTCCTCGCCGTGGACGTGGTGGAAGCCCTTCCGGACGGAACGCTTCGGATTCGCGAGCGCGTGGAAGGCGGCCGCTACCTCGTCTCGATCCTCCCGGCGCCCCCGGCGGTCCTCGCCTGGTCCACCGGGCGAAATCCGGAGCCCCCCAACAGCCCGCAGATCGGGATGGCGAACATGCGCGGAATCCTGTCGGCCCTGCAGAAAGCGAAGAGCGCGAAGATCGGTGCCGGCGACGCGGCATTCGGAAAAGTGGAAGTCCCGAGCCTTCGCCGCCAGACGCGCATCGTCCGGAACACGCCCAGCGACACCATCGCAAAAGAGCTCGCGGACTGGATCCGCGGCGAGGGGAAATAAGCGTGGAATCGATTCTCGTTCTTGCCCATCCGGAAGCGGACGGAAGCCTCCAGCGGAGCGCCTTCGAGGCGGTCGGCGCGGGCGCGGCGCTGTCGAAATCCCTGGGCGCTTCCCTTGCCATCGGCCTTTTCGGCGCCGATACGGGGCCGTCCGCCAGCGCCGTGTCGGCGGCGGGCGCCGAGCGGATTCTCGCGGTCGCTTCCCCGGAACTCGCCGTCCCCCGCGCGGCCCCCGACGCCGTTGCGATTGCCGCCATCCTCAAGGCGACGGGGGCCACTCTCGTGATTGCGCCCGGAACCTCGCGAATGTTGCGCGCCCTGCCCGCCGTTGCCGCACGCCTCGGCGCCCGGATCGACACGAAAATTTTCGCGATCGCCGCCGAGGGCGGCAAGGTCGGGATCCAGCGCCCCTTCTATCGCCAGCGGATGAGCGCGGAGCTCTCCCGCACCGCGCGCCCCTGGATCCTCGTTCTGGACCCCGGCGCGTTCGCGCCCGTCTCCCTCGCGGCCGGCTCCGCGAAGGCCGAATCCGTCCCGGTGGAGATTCCCGATGCCTGCCGCCGGACCCGCCACGAGGGATACGAGGCCCCGCCGGCAGGCGCCGAAACCCTGCGCCCGGATGCGGAACTCCTGCTCGTCGCCGGAGCCGGCTGGACGAAAAAACAGTCGAACGGCCAGGTCCGCCTAAAGGACGCCGAATCGCTCATCCTCGACTTCCTGGCGAAGGCCAAGGCCTCCCTCGGCAGCTCGAAATCCCTCGTGGACCAGGGCGTGGACGGACATGGCGCCCTCTCCTTCCTCACGCACCTCCATCAGGTCGGCCAGACCGGCGCGACCCCGCGGCATGCGAAGGGCCTGGCCACCTGCTGCCACGGCGAGGAGCCCCACACCGTCGGCTGGCGATTCATCCGCGAACGCCGCGCGGTGAACCTCGATGCGAACTGCGGCTGGGCCCAGGGCAAGGCCGACGTCCTCTACGTGGCCGACGCCTTCGAGGTTCTCGGAAAGCTGAACGCGGTCCTCAAGACGACGTAGTCGCTACGCGCCCACCCAGACAATCCCGGCCCCGCGCTCGGCAATACCCGGGATGGAGACCGGGCATTTTCCCCGGACGGGGTATTCCCCGTAGAGGGCGGAAGCAACCGCTTGGCAGGAGGAATCGCACTCCGAGTACGCCGCGAACATCGCGCGCGCGGCCTTCGCCGCCGAAAGCACGTAGGGGCTTCCGAAGGCGGCCGCGACGATCGGCAGCGGCCGGAGGGAGAGGCTCGACAGCCACTTTTCCGTTTCGCTTCCGAGGCCGGAGGTCCCCCGGCCCGCCCGCCCGCGGCTGAACGTGGCGAGGACGACGCGCTCGTAGGGCTCGAGGGCCGAGGGCGGCATCTCCGGAGCGCGCCCGCGGAACTCCCCGAGCCATTTGAGGTCGGGCGTCCGGGCTCGGAGGGCCTCCTCGAAGGGAAGGCTCACGCGCGGCGGCTGGCGCTCGTCGGAGACGGCAAGGGCGGCAATCCCCTTTCGTATCCCCTTCGGGAACGGCAGGAGCTCGCCGTCCATCCGGAGAAGCGTGACCGCCGCACGTGCGAGATCGGATGCGAAGTCCGGGGTCTCGGGGTCTCCTTTTAAAAGGCTTCCCCGGGCGGTCCAATTTTGCTTGAAGCGCAGGATCCGGTGGGACGTGCTGGTCACGGCCATCCGGAACGAGGGGTTCTGGACGGCGCGTTCCCGAAGCCTGGCGACGAGACGGCCGGCGTCCTCGGGATGCAGCAGGATGTCCACCCCGGCTTCGATCGCGAGGACGGCCGCCTTTTCCTGGGAGAATCGAAGGGAGACGCCTTTCATGTCGAGGGCGTCCGTCACGAGAAGCCCCTCGAATTTCATCTCGCGCCGGAGGAATTCGACGGCCTTTCTCGAGAGCGACGCGGGCATCTCCTCCCGCTCGTCCACCGCCGGCCAGGCGATGTGGCCCAGCATGGCGCTCGCGGCCCGGGAGGCGAACGCGGCGGCGAATGGGAGGCGGTCGCCTTCATTCCAGTCCCCGATCTTCGTCCGGAGGACCGCAAGGTCCGAATGGGAATCGCGATCGAGGCCCCCGTGCCCGGGAAAATGCTTCGCGCAGCCGGCGATGCCGGCCTCCTGGAGTCCCTGGAGGAATTCCGCCGCGAGAGCCCCCGCCCGGGCCGGGTCGTCCCCGAAAGCCCGCACGTTGATGATCGGGTTCTTCGGATCCCGGTTTACGTCGCAGACGGGCGCGAAAACCCAGTGGATCCCTACCTCCTTGGCCCCCCGCGCCGTCTCCGAGCCCGCGCGGCGGGCCCAATCCTCTCCCGCGGCCGCGGCGACGGCCATCGCGCTCGGCAGCCGCGGGAAGCCCGCGACCTGCTGGCCCGCCCCCTCCTCGAGATCGGAGGAAAACAGCAGCGGCAACCGGGAGAGGGACTGGAGGTGGTTGAGCATCTTCGGGGTATGGTCCCGGCTGCCTCCGAACACGATGAAGCCGCCGATGCCGTCGACCTGGATCCAGTTCCGGACGCGCTCGTAGTCGGGCCCGCCGATCGGCATCGCACCGTCCAGGCGGGGCATCACGAGCTGGCCGGCGAGGAACTCGGGCGTGGGTTCCGGGGGCGTCGGGTCCGTCGGCCGCCGCATCACGCGAAGTTGAGCTTCCCGAGGATGACGGCGTGGCGCGCGCCGGTCGCGTTCGGGACGTTGCCGGGGTTTCCGTGGAGCGTCTCGTTCGCGAGGATGGCAAACGAGAGGGCCTCGCGGGCCTTGCCGGGATAGCCGACATCCTCGGAGGTCCGGATCTGCATCTCCCGGAACGCCTCCTTGAGGCCGGCGAGGATGACGGGGTTGTTCACGCCTCCGCCGGAGACGATCAGCTCGGAGGCCTTCGCCTTGGGAGCGAGGAACTTGTCGTAGCCGGAGCGGATGCTCCGGACCGTGAAGCGGGCGAGGGTGGCAAGGAGGTCCTTCCAACGCTCTCGGGGCAGGCGCTCCATGAGTTCCCGCGCGAAGTCCTCGCCGAACATCTCGCGGCCCGTGGACTTCGGCGGCGGGCGGCGCAGATACGGGTGGTCCAACAGTTCAGCGAGAAGGGCGGCGTCGGGCTCTCCCTCGCTTGAAAGGCTCCCGTCCGGATCGTAGTGGAACTGGCCGTCCGTGAGGGCCGTCGCGACCTCGTCCAGCAGCGCGTTGCCGGGCCCCGTGTCGAAGGCCATGACGTCCGCGAGTTCCGGCGTCACGAGCGCGACGTTCGAGATCCCGCCGATGTTCAGGGTCAGCCGCACCTTTTCGGGGTCGTGGAAGAGGATGTAGTCGGCGAGGGGGACGAGAGGGGCGCCTTGCCCGCCCGCGGCCATGTCGCGGTAGCGGAAGTCGGAGACCGTGAGGACGCCCGTGCGCTCGGCGATGAGGGATCCCTCGCCGATCTGGAGCGTGGACGGCGTGCGGCTCCCGGAGCCCGCGGGCAGGTGGATGATCGTCTGGCCGTGGGAGCCGATGAAATCCACGTCCGCCATCCGGATGTTGGCCTTGTCCGCCACGCCGATGGCGGCCCGCGCGAAGAACTCCCCGAGGAGGAAGTTCATCCGGCAGATCTCCTCGGCGTTGGAGTGCGCCAGGGCATGGATCCGCTCCTGGATCTCGCCGGGGAATGAGATGGCGAAGTGCTCGATGATCTGGATCTGGGTGTCCCTGCCGGAGTGGCGAAAGCGCGCGAGGACCGCGTCGACGCCGTCCGCGGAGGTCCCGGACATCAGCCCGATGCCGAGCCTCTCCTTCTTCTGGATGAAGCGGACGAGGGAACGCATGATCCGACGCCTAGGCTACCCGATCCCGCTCCCGTCCGCGAGCGCTTGCGCCAGCGTTCCTGCATCCGACAGCCTCCGCGCCGCCTCCCTCGGCCCGATCCCGAAGCGCCCCATCAAAATAGCCTCGGGCACGCGGCCCCGGACGGCGGCGAGCAGGCGCCGGGCGCGGGCGGGCGGAACAACCGCCAGGCGGGAGACGATCCGGGACGCCCGCGCCCGGAGTTTCTCGTTCGTGGCCCGCACGCCGATCATCTCGCCCCGATAGATGCGCCCGATGGCGGCCATCGCCGCGGTCGAGATCGCGTGCAGCGCGATCTTCGTCGCGGTCCCCGCCCCCATCCGCGTCGAGCCCGCCAGCACCTCGGGGCCGACGGGAATCGCGGCCGTCACCCGGGCACGTCGCGAGAGGGCGGGCCGCCGGACGCAGGCGATCAGGGCCGTGTCCGCGCCAAGCCTGCGGGCGGCCGCGAGCGCGCCTTCGACGAAGGGCGTGCGGCCGGAGGCGCTGATCCCGATCACGAGATCCGCGCGGCCCGTCCCGGCGCGAGAAATCGCGCGCGCCCCCGCGTCGGCGTCGTCCTCGGCGTCCTCAACCGCGTGGCGCATCGCCCGGCCTCCCCCGGCCAGGACCGCGCGCACGCGCGAGGGCGCAAGCCCGAACGTCGGCGGGATCTCGGCGGCGTCGAGCGCCCCGAGGCGGCCGCTCGTCCCGGCCCCGGCGTAGATCACGCGCCCCCCCCGCTCGATCGCGGCGGCGAAGGCGGCCGCGATCCGGCCGAGATTGCGCGCGGCACCCGCGAGGGCGCGATGGATCCGCCGCTCGGCAAGCAGGATGCCTCGGACCGACGCGGCCGGCGGGCCGTCGCCGGGCGGCAGGCCGGGACGCGCCCTCTCCGTCTCCAGCCGCCCGAACCCCTTCCGCGCGCGTCTTTCCATGGTGTATCTTGTGCCCCTCATCATCGCACGAACCCGAAGGGAGGCAAGCATGCCGAATCGATACCTGGAAGAGATGTTCGACCTGTCCGGCAAGACCGCGGTCGTCACGGGCGGCGGCGGGGTCCTCGGCACCGACATGGCCGTAGCACTCGCCCGCGCTGGCGCGAAGGTCATCCTCTGGGACATCCGCGAGGACGCCCTTTCGGCCTCGGCGGCCCGGATCGACAAGGAAGCGGGCCGGAAGTGTGCGGCCTGGCGCAAGGTCGACCTCATGAACGAGACGGACATGCTCGCGGCCCTCGACGCGGCCGGCGACTTCCAGATCCTGCTCAACGCCTGCGGCGGGAACAAGGGCAAGGCGAATCTCGTGGACCAGGACATGGACACCTTCCGGTTCGTGATGAAACTGAACGTCGAGGCCGGCTGCTTTTTACCGATGAAGATCGTCGCGAAGCGCTGGATCGAGAAGAAGGTAAAGGGCTGCGTCATCAACATCGCCTCGATGGCCTCCTACGTGCCGCTCTCGGGCGTCTGGGCCTACGACGCCGCGAAGGCCGCCGTGAAGAACCTCACCGAGGGCGCCGCAAAAGAGCTCGCCCCCCACGGCATCCGCGTGAACGCGCTCGCCCCGGGCTTCTTCCTGGGCGATCAGAACCGCCGCCTCCTCATCAACGAAGATGGCTCTCTCACGGAGCGCGGAAAGTCCGTCATCGCCCACACCCCCGCCGGCCGGTTCGGCGAGGCGAACGAGCTGATGGGCGCCGTCCTGCTCCTCGCCAGCGACAAAGCCGCCGGCTTCGTCAACGGGATCACAATCCCCGTCGACGGCGGCTATCTGGTCCAGAACATCTAGGGCGAATCCGATCCCCGGAGGCGCTCTTCGGATCGCTCGAGGGAGAAGCGGCCGCGGCGCTCTTCGATGGAGCAGGGAACGCGCGCAAAAGCGGCGTCGGGGATCGGGACGGTCCGGCCGCTTGCAGGCTTAAGTTCGACCAGGCCGAGACGGAGGACCGCCGGGCCCGGCGGGACGCCTTGGGGGAGGTCCAGGTCGCGTTCCTCGAAGTAATCCTCGCCTTCCCGCCATTCGGTCGTTGGGTAAGCCGCGCCGCCGGGGAGGATCGGGTTGCTCTCCCAGAGCACCGCGCCGGGCGACTTCCCCGACCTCGGCTGCTCGAGGGCGACGATCAGGGCGAGGGGAAGCCTGGGGACGCGATCGACGTGCAGGAGCGTCCGGAGCCGAAGCGGGCTGCCGGGGCGGACGGCAAGCGGGTCCGCCTCCAGCCCCGCGAGCCGCACGCCCTCCCCCAGAAGCGTCCCGGACGGGATCCGCATCGGCACGGGCCGCGGGCCCCGACGCAGGAACACGCGGAAGGGATGCGCGTAGGGGCCATACTCGGGCAGGTAGCGTGCGGAGTAATACTCCGTCAGGACGTCCGGCGGCAGATCCCGGGCCGTGAACACGCGATCCACGATGGAACCCATCCGCGTCGGCTCGCCGGGGACGGGATCGTCCAGGGCGGCGGCGTCGGCCCTGCCCGCGCGAAGGAGGGCGAGGAATACGGCCTTGCTCGAAAGGCGGAACCGCTCGGCCGTCGCGAAGGGGACGTCCGGGAAATACCCGAAGTAGGAGAACTCGGTCCCGGGGAAGACGTCACGCCCCGCCGAGGCGGGGATCGCGGCGTCTAGGGAAAGCACGGGCTTGCCGCGCGGAACCGCGTCGCGGACGAACCGGGCGAGAACGTCGTGCTCCGCCATCGGAAACCGGCCTCCGCTGCGCTCGAACAGGGCGGCGAAGGACGCCGGCGAGAGGACCGCGGCCAGGATCGAGGCGGCCGCCACGGCGGACGCCGGCCATCGGAGGCACCGCGCGGGAATCGCCGCCGCGCAGCCCCCCCACGCGAGCCCCGCGAGCAGGCAGACCGCGGGGACGGCCGGCGCGAAGTAGTCGCCCTTCGCGGCATTCGGCACGATGAAATTCAGCGCGACGGCAAGGAAGACGGCCCCGGCAAGCGGCCCCGCCGGCGCGGAGGGCCGAAGGCCCGCGAACAGCGCGATGAGCCCGGCCAGCGCGGGGACGGTCCAGATCTGGAAGGCCTCGCCCATCGCGGCGAAGCGGTTCCCCCAAACGATCCCGGGCTCGGGCACGAAGTTCAGGTGCGCCCCCAGGAGATTCAGGAAGAAAGCCTCCCGATCGGCCAGCCAGAAGGGGCCGAAGATCAGGACGGGGAACAGGACAAGGGCGAAGAGGAACGTCGCGCGCGCCTCCCCCCGCAGCCGAACGAATCCCCAGACGACCGCCGCCGCGGGCCCCGCTGCCATGGACAGCCGCGTCCCCGCCGCAAGCCACAGGAGCACCGCGCCCAGGATCAGCCGGCCCGAGGACGGCCGGTTGCCGCCCGGCCCGCCCGGTGGCCCGACACCGGCCAGCAGGGAAAGCCCACCGAGGAAGAACACCCCCGCGAGGGCGTAGGTCTTCCCGATGACGAACAGGTAGGCCGTCTGGAAGTTCAGTGCGAACAGCGCCGCGGCGATCGCCGCCGCCCATACGCCTCCAAGACGACGCGCCGTCCGGACGAGCAGGAAAAAGGCGAGGATGGCCAGGGCCGCATTCTCGAGGCGGAACCCCAGGACCGACGGCCCCGGAAGATCGGATCCCTGTCGGACGAGCGCCGGAATCGCGCCCAGGACGTAGGGAAGGACCGGACCTTGCGAGTAGGCGAAGTCGCGGTAAGGCAGTTTCCCCTGCCAGACCTTCGCCGACGCGACGCAGTAAAAGCCTTCGTCGCCGTTCATCCGCCCGAGAAAGAGGCTGGCCGCCAGGAGCGCAACCCAGACTGCGAAGCAGGCGAGGATCCAACGGCCGGCCGCGCGACGCCCTTCGTCATCCAGGCCGAAACCGGCGGGCCCGCAACGTTCGTCCGTCTTCCCCTCCTCCAGCATTCCCACGGTCCGATTCTATCGGTAGACGGCCCATCCCGACTAAAACACCTCGCCCCGGTGCAGCCGCTGGAAGAACTCCCTCACCGGCAGGACCCGGACGCCCGATCGGGAGAGGGCGTAGCGGCCGGTGTAGACGCCGAACATCCCGTCGACGCGGATCCGGCGATCGGCGGCGAGGTCTCGCATCGCGCGCTCCCATTTCGGGTCCCAGCGCTCGGAGAGTTTCACCTCGATGCAGACGACGTGCGCAGGCGACGAAGCGGTTTTCTTTCGCGTCTCGACGACGAAATCGATCTCGGCCCCGGCGGCCGTCCGGTAGTAGTGGATGGGGCGCGGTCCGATTCCCTCGCGCATGGCGCGCGCGACCTCGTTCCGGACGCGCAGCTCGTGGAAGACGAGGGTCTCGAGCGCATTCCCGAGGAAGGCGCGATCCGTCGACTCCCGCAGGAACCCCGCGGCGGCCCGCGCGACGCCCGGATCGAACCAGTAGAACTTCGGATGGGTCGCCTCCCGGACCTTGAGGCGCGGCTGGTAGGCGGGCAAGAACTCCCCGAGGAGAGTGTCCGAGAGGATGGAGAAATAGTTCTCCACGCAATTCCGGCTGACGGCCGTTTCCCGGGCGATATTCTGGAGGTTGACCATCTGGGCGTTCAGAAGGCCCGCGACCGGGAGGAAGCGCAGAAAGGGCGGCTCCTTCCGCAGTACCCCTTCCTCGCGAATCTCCTCCCGGATGTAGGTGCCGAGATACGCCTCCAGGATCTCCACGGCGTTCTTCCGGTCCTTCTGCACGAGCGGCAGCATTCCGAACCGGAGGGAATGTTCGAAATCGAAATCCTCCCCGAGTTCGGCGGAGGAAAACGGCCCGAGATGGCGCATGATGGCCCGGCCTGCCAACAGATCAGCCCCTCCCCGGCGGAGCTTCCGAGCCGACGACCCGCAAAGGGCGAAGCGGATGGGTTTTTCCTCCATCAGGCGGTGGACCTCGTCCAGCCACCGCGGGGCTTTCTGAATCTCGTCGATGACAATCCAGTCCCCGGGCGCCAAGCCTTTTGCCAACCCCGCGAGCGTTCCCGGATCCCTTTCGAGGGCAAGATGGGACACCGGATCCAGAAGATCCAGCCTTGGCGCGCCCGGCAGGACCTGCCGCAGCCACGTGCTCTTCCCCACCCCCCGCGGCCCGAACAGAAAAAAAGACCGGTCGGGAAGCGCCAGCAACCGCCGGACGTCATTTAGCACGATTGCAATCTTACCCCGGTAAAGTAATATTTCAATGCATATTTACTGTAGCAAATCAAACATGCACGGTTTCAGCCCGATCCCCCCCCGTTCCTACCCGCCACCATTTCGTCACCGGTTCGGCCGGCGGATTCGCTCCGCCTACCTGACGCCGGGACTACTCCTCTTCCTTCTCCTCGTCCGGCTTCTTCGACTTGGCGATGATGGCTTCGGCGGTCTTGTGGGGGACGACGTCGTAGTGGGACGGCTCGAGGCGGTAGTCGCCCTGGCCGCCGGTCATGGTCCGCAGGTCGGTCGCGTAGGTCGCGACTTCGGCGAGGGGGACTTCGGCCTTGATGGTCTGGTACTTGCCGAAGGTGTCCATGCCCTGGATCCGGCCCCGGCGGCCGTTCAAGTCGCCCAGGATCGCGCCTGACATCGAGTTCGGGATCGTGATTTCGATCTTCACGATGGGCTCGATCAGGACGGGCTTCGCCGCCTTGAATCCCTCCTGGAAGGCGCGCGAGCCGGCGATTTTGAAGGAGGCTTCGGACGAGTCCACGTCGTGATACGAACCGTAGAAGACGGCCGCGCGGACGTCGGTCACGTGGTAGCCTGCGATGACGCCGCGGGCGAGGGTCTCGCGAATGCCTTTTTCCACGCCCGGGATGTATTGCCGGGGGATGGTGCCGCCCTTGACCTCGTCGGCGAACTCGAAGCCTTCGCCCCGGGCCTTGGGCTCGAGGCGCAGGAAGACCTCGCCGTACTGGCCGTGGCCGCCGGTCTGCTTCTTGTGCTTGTGGTGGCCCTCGGCCTTGCCCGTGATGGTCTCGCGGTAGGGGATCTTGGGCTCCTTCGTGTTGACCTGGACGGCAAACCTGGACTTCAGCCGCGAGAGGACGACGTCCACGTGCAGCGTCGTCATGCCGGTCACGACGAGTTCCAAGGTCTGGGTGTCGCGCGAAACCCGGAAGGTCGGGTCCTCGACGGCCATCAGGGCGAGGCTTTGGGAGAGCTTCTGCTCGTCGGCGCGGCTTTTGGGCTCGACGGCGAGCGAGACCATCGGCGTCGGGACCGCGATCGGCGCGAACTCGACCGTGGACTTCGCGTCCGAGAGGGTGTCGCCGAGTTCGAACTCCTCGAGTTTGGCGACGGCGAGGATGTCGCCGGCCACGGCGTCGGCCGACGGCTTCATCTCGCGGCCGAAGGGCTTGAGGAACTGCGGGATCCGCACGGTCTTCTTCAGGCGCGCGTTGTAGAGGTTGGCCTCGCCCGCAAGCTTCCCGGAGACCACCCGGAGGTAGGCCAGGCGGCGGACGTAGGGGTCGGTCACGGTGCGGAACACCTGCGCGCTGAACGGCTCTTTCACGGAAGGCTTGCGCGACGCCCCGGCCCCGGCGGCGTCCTTGCCCTCGCGCGCGGGACCCTCGGCGGCGGAGGGCAGGTAGGTCGCCAGGAAGTCGAGGGCCTCGGCGACGCCCTTGTCGGCTTCGGCGGCGGCGAAGAGGACGGGCACGACGCGGCCTTCCTTCAGGGCGAGCCGGACGGCCGGGCGCAGCCGCGCGGGGTCCAGGGGCTTTTCCTCGAGGTAGTCGTTCATGAGGGCCTCGTCGCCCTCGACGACGGCCTCCAGGAAGGCCTGGCGGCTCTCCTTGCCCTCGACCGGAACCTTGGCGGGATCGCCAAGGAGGTCCGCGACGGTCGCGAACGCATGTCCGGTGGCGTTCGGATGCTGGACGGGGATGCAGCGCGGTCCGAACTCCTCGCGGATCTCCTCGAGGAGTTCCTTCAGGACGACGTTTTCCGAATCCATCTTCGCGACAATGATGGCGCGCGGCAGGTTCCGGGCGGTAGCGAGGTCCCAGACCTTGCGGGTCGTCACTTCGACGCCGGAGCCGGCGTTCACCACGATGACCGCGGCGTCGGCGGCGTGGAAGGCGAGCACCGCCTGGGCGATGAAGTCCGAATAGCCCGGGGTATCGAGGAGGGTGATGAATTCGCCCTTCCAGGAAAGGGTGGCGGCGGCCAGATCGATGGTGAATTTCCGCGCCTTCGATTCGGGGTCCGCGTCGAGGTTCGAGGTGCCGTCCGTCACCGAACCGGCCCGGGTCGTCACGCCGGCCTTGAACAGGAAGTGTTCCGCGAGGGTGGTCTTGCCGGATCCGCCGTGCCCCGCGAGGGCGACGACGCGCTGGGTGTCGGGTGTTCTGTCAGCCATGGGGACGAGAATATAGGACCCGCAACTCGATCGCAACTACACGCCGAGTTGCGTCGCCCGGAGGACTTCCTCGACGGTCGTGAGGCCGTCCTGGATGGCGAGGAGACCCGACTGCCGGAGGGGGCGCATCCCGCTGCGGATCGCGGCCTTCCGGATCTCGTTCGTGGAGACCTGGCGCACGACCATGTCCCGGATATCGTCGTGCATGACCATCATCTCGAAGATGGCCGTCCGGCCCTTGTAGCCGGACTTGTTACAGTTCTCGCATCGCTTCCCATAGTGGAAGGTCCAGTTCGCGGCGACGTCCTGGAGGTTCAGTTCCATGAGTTCCTCGCGGGAGGGCTGGTAGGTCGTCCGGCACTTCGGGCAGATGGTCCGCACGAGCCGCTGTGCGATGACCGCCTCCAGGGTGGCCGCCAGCAGGTAGGGCTCGACGCCGAGTTCGATGAGGCGGGTGATGGCGGTCGGAGCGTCGTTCGTGTGCAGCGTCGAGAAGACGAGGTGCCCCGTGAGGGAGGCCTCGATGGCGAGGGATGCCGTCTCCCGATCCCGGATCTCGCCCACGAGGATGATGTCCGGGTCCTGGCGCAGGATGGACCGGAGCGCGTTGGCGAACGTGCGCTCCGCGGCATCGTCCGCTTCGACCTGGACGACGCCCGCGATGTCGTATTCGACCGGGTCCTCGACGGTGATGATCTTCACGTCGATGGTGTTGACCTCGCGGAGCGCCGAGTAGAGGGTCGTGGTCTTGCCGGAGCCCGTCGGCCCCGTCACGAGAATGATCCCGTGGGGCTTCTTGATGAGCTCCCGGAAGGAACGCAGTTCGTCCTCCCGCATCCCGACGCGCTCCAGTTCGAGGGCCACGGTCGCGCGATCGAGGACGCGCATGACGACGCTCTCCCCCACCATCGTGGGCAGCGTGGAAACGCGCAGCTCCACCGGGGCGCCGCCCTTGGAAAGGTAGATGCGGCCGTCCTGGGGGAGCCGGCGCTCCGCGATGTCGAGGTTCGCCATGACCTTGATGCGCGAGGTCAGCGCCAGTCCCAGATGCGCCGGGGGCGGCATCATCTCGTAGAGGATGCCGTCGATCCGGTAGCGGATCTTGAACTCGTTCTCGAAGGGCTCGAAGTGGATGTCGGAGGCGCGGTCCCGGATGGCCTGCAGCAGAATCATGTTCAGGAACTTCTTGACCGGCGCCGCGTCCGCGATTTCCTGGAGCTTCTGGAGGTCCACCTTGTCGTCGACGCCCGCGACGAGGCCCTCGATGTTCGTGTTCTTCATTTCCGCGTAGATGTCCTCGATCGATTCCACGTGGCCCGCGTAGTGCTTTTCGAGGGCTTTCTTGATCGCGGTTTCGCTCGACTGGATCGGCTTGATTTCATAGCCGAGGAGGACGCGGAGGTCGTCGATAACCTGGAGGTCCGTCGGGTTCGACATCGCGACGGAGAGGATGTTGCCTTCGATCGCAACGGGAACAATCTGGTAGGTGACGGCCATCTGGCCGGATACGAGGCGGATCACGTCGGCGGGGATTTCGGCCTGCTCGAGGTCGATCGCCTGGAAGCCCGCCTGCTCGGCGAGAGCCGCCCGGACGTCGTCCTCCGCACAGGCCCCGATCTCGATCAGGATCTTCCCCAAAACGCCCCCGCGCTGCTTCTGGCGCGCGAGGGCCTCCTGGAGCTGCTTTTGCTGGATGACCTTCCGGTGGATCAGGATGTCGCCGAGGCTGTGGCTGCCGGGCATCGTCAGGCGCCTCCCCCGGGCCGCGGCGCCGCGCCTGCGACCTGGCCTTTCAGCTTGCCCTGGAATTCCTCGGCATCCTGGCAGGTCTGGATGGCCGTTTCGTAGTTGATGACCCCGCGCTGGTAGAGCTCGAGAAGGTGATCGTCGAGGAGGGTCATCCCGAACTTCCGGCCCGTCTGGATCGCCGAGTTGATCCGGAAGGTCTTGTTCTCGCGGATCAGGTTCGAGATGGCGGAGGTCATCACCAGGAGTTCGTAGGCGGCGACCCGACCGGAGCCGTCGGCCTTCGCGAGCAGCGCCTGCGAGAGGATCGCGAGGATGCTGCTGGCCAGCTGGACCCGGACCTGCTCCTGCTGGTTCGTGGGGAAGGCGTCGATGATCCGGTCCACGGTCTTCGCGGCCCCGGTCGTATGGAGGGTGCCAAAGACGAGGTGGCCCGTCTCGGCGGCCGTGATGGCGGCCTGGATCGTCTCGAGATCCCTCATTTCACCGATGAGGATCACGTCCGGATCCTGGCGCAGCGCCCGGCGGAGGGCCTCCTCGAAGGATCCGACATCCACCCCGATCTCGCGCTGGGTGACGACGGATCTCTTGTGCGGGTGGACGTATTCGATGGGGTCCTCGACCGTGATGATGTGCGCGTCGGACTCGCGGTTGATGAAATCGATCATCGTCGCAAGCGTCGTGGTCTTGCCCGAACCCGTCGGCCCCGTAACGAGGAAAAGCCCGCGCGGCTTGAAGAGGAGGTTCTTCACCACGGGCGGCAGGCCGATGTCTTCGAAGGACAAGAGTTTCGAGGGGATCAGGCGCAGCACAAGGCCGACATGGCCCTGCTGCTTGAAGGCGGAGACGCGGAAGCGGGCGGCCGTCTGGAAGGCGAACCCGAAGTCCGTGGAACCCTTGGTCTGGAGCTCCTGCTGGCAGCGCGGGGGCGTGATGGCGCGCATGAGGGCGGCCGTGTCGTCGCCCGTGAGGATCTGCGTTTCGAGGCTCTTCAGATCGCCTTTGATCCGGATCGTCGGGGGGCGGCCGACCGCGAGGTGGAGATCGGATCCCCCGAAACGGAGGGTCGCCTCCAACAGCTGGGTCATCAGGGTCCCCTTCGCGGTTTCGGGCGTTGGATTGGGCACGGTCTAGTCTCCCATCGTGATGGAAAGGACTTCGTCGGCGGTCGTCAGGCCCGCGAGGACCTTGCGGGCCCCGTCCTCCCGGAGCGTCCGCATCCCCTCGAGGCGGGCCTGACGCCGAAGATCCTTCGAAGCCACCTTCTGGAACGACATCTCCCGCAACACGTTGCTCATCTCGAGCATCTCGAAAATGGCCTTGCGTCCGAAGAAGCCGCTGCCCTGGCACTTCTTGCAGCCCTTGCCGCGCGCAAGCATCCGGCCCTGCCAGTCCTGCGGCCGGAGCCCCAGCGCGGCCATCTTCACGGGTTCGGGCTCGCAGGGCTCTCGGCAGTCCGGGCAGATCATCCGCACGAGCCGCTGGGCCATGATCGCCTGGATCGCGGAGGCGACGAGGAAGGGTTTCACCCCCATGTCGATGAGGCGGGTGATGGCGGTCGGGGCGTCGTTCGTGTGCAGCGTCGAGAAGACAAGGTGCCCCGTGAGGGCGGCGTTGATGGCGATGTCCGCGGTGTCGGCGTCCCGGATTTCGCCGACGAGGATGATCTCGGGGGCCTGGCGCAGCATCGCGCGGAGGATCCGGGGAAACGTAAGCCCGATTCGCTCCTTCACCTCGACCTGGTTGATGCCCTCGACGAAATATTCGACCGGGTTCTCGGCGGTGATGATCTTCCGGTCCGGCCGGTTCAGTTCCTGGAGGGCGGCGTAGAGGGTCGTGGACTTCCCCGAGCCCGTGGGCCCGGTCACGAGGAAGATCCCGTTGGGCCGGCGGATGATCCCCTGGAAGCGCTTGTAGTCGTCGTCCTCGAACCCGAGCTTCTGGATCCCGACCTGGATTGATTCCCTTGTCAGGAGCCGCATCACGACGCTCTCGCCGTGGATGGCGGGCAGGGAGGAAACGCGCAGGTCCAACTGGCGGTTCTCCAGATTGATCTTGATGCGACCGTCCTGGGGCTTGCGCTTCTCGGAGATGTCCATCTTCGCCATGATCTTGATCCGGGCGATGATGGAGGGCTGGAGCCGCTTGGGCGGCGGCTCGACTTCAAAGCAGATGCCGTCCACGCGGTAGCGGATGCGGAGCTTGTCCTCCATCGGTTCCACGTGGATGTCGCTCGCGCGCATCTGTAAAGCGCGCCGGATGAGGAGGGAGACGAGTTTGACGACGGGGGCGTCTTCGTGGCTGCTGTCGCCGTCGGATAGATCCTCGCGGCGCTCCTCCAGGGACGGCCCGGTCTTCTCCATCTCCTTGATCATCTCGTCCATCTTCTCTTCCTTGACTCCGTAGTATCGGTCGATGGATTCCCGCATCTCGTCCGCGGCCGCGAGCACCGCCTCGACCTGGAGGTTGAGCATGAACCGGAGCTGGTCGAGCGTCCCGAGATCGAGCGGGTCCGTGATCGCGACCGTCACGACGTCCTTCATCTTCTCGATGGGCAGGATCTGGAGCTCGCGCGCCATCGATTCCGGGATGAGCTGGATGACGGCGCGGGGAATCTTCACCCGCGCGAGCGGGACGAAGTGCATGTGGAACTGGACGGCGAGGGCCTCGGCGACGTTCCGCGCCGACGCGGCGCCGAGGCGCGCGAGGGCCTCGCCGATCTTCAGGCCCGGCTCCTGCTGCTGGAGCTCCAGGGCCTTTTGGAGCTGCTCGTCGGTGACGATGCCCCGTCCGCGCAGGATGGCGCCGAGGACCTTCCGTCGCTGGTCGAAGCGTGCGGTCGACTCCATCGTCCCGCCTAGTATAGGTTTCCTCGCCCGGAACCCGCAAACTTTCCCGCGTTTGACAGCCTCCGGCGGCGCACCTACGATCCCGCGCCATGTTGTCCGGCACCCGGGCCCTCCTGGCCATCCTGGCGTGCGCGACCGTCGCGAGCGGGTGCGCGGACGTCCCGCCGTCTAAGGAGGCGGAATCCCGCCTTCGCTCGACCCCGGAGGGCGCGTTCAAGCTCTTCCGGGTCTCGATCCGGAACCGCTGGATGGGGCCCGCCTACCGGACTCTTTCGGACGCGGACCGGAATGCCATCGACGAGCTGGACTTTGTCGCCGCTTCCGAGGATCGGCGGCTCCGCCGCGCCCTAACCCTCCCCCTCCACCGGATCCGCCGGACGGCCGACGGCGCTGAAATCGCCGCCGGAGACGCCCGGATCGAGATGGTTTCGGAGGGCGGGGAATGGCGGCTTCATATCGGACCCTTTCTGGAGACCCAGGAATGACCCCGGCGGGCATGCGGACCACACCTTCCGCCCGCCACGACCCGTATCCCACGATGGAGAGGCGAACCCCATGAAAAAACTGGTCTACTTCTTCGGCGGCGGCAAGGCGGACGGCAACGAGTCCATGAAAAACCTGCTCGGCGGCAAGGGCGCCAACCTCGCCGAGATGGCCGGCCACAAGGCCCTCCGGCTCCCCGTCCCGCCGGGCTTCACCATCACCACCGACGTCTGCACCCACTACTACGAAAACCGCCGGAAGTACCCGAAGGAGCTCAAGGCGCAGGTCGCCGCCGCCCTCGCGAAGGTGGAAGCCCTCATGGGCAGGAAGTTCGGCGATGCGGAGAACCCCCTGCTCGTCTCCGTGCGCTCCGGCGCGCGCCGCTCCATGCCGGGGATGATGGACACGGTCCTCAACGTGGGCCTCAACGATACGACCATCCAGGGCCTCATCCGCCAGACCGGCAATCCGCGCTTCGCCTACGACGCCTATCGCCGCCTCGTCATGATGTACGCCGACGTCGTCATGGAAAAGGCTGCCGGGATCGAGCCTGTCGGCAAGGGCATCCGGAAGCGGATGGACGAGCGCCTCGAGGAGGTCAAGAAGGCGCGCGGCTACAAGAACGACACGGAAATCACCGCGGACGAACTCAAGGAATTGGTCGCCGACTTCAAGAAGATGGTACAGGACGTTCTTGGCCAGCCCTTCCCGGACGACCCCCAGGCGCAGCTTTGGGGCGGGATCGGCGCGGTCTTCATGAGCTGGAACGGCAAGCGCGCCATCGAATATCGAAGGATCGAGAAGATCCCCGACGAGTGGGGCACGGCGGTCAACGTCCAGAGCATGGTCTTCGGAAACCTGGGCGACGACTGCGCGACGGGCGTGGCCTTCACGCGCAACCCCGGCAACGGGGAGCCGCACTTTTACGGGGAATACCTGGTGAACGCCCAGGGCGAGGACGTGGTCGCCGGGATTCGGACGCCCGCCCCCATCAACAAGTATTCAAAGAACTCGCAGAGCGCGGGACTCGACACGCTCGAGACGATCATGCCCGCAATCTACAAGGCGCTCTTCGACATCCAGAAACGCCTGGAAGCGCACTACCGGGACATGCAGGACATCGAGTTCACGATCGAGAAGGGGCGGCTCTTCATGCTCCAGTGCCGCGTAGGCAAAAGGAACGGCGTCGCCGCCGTCCGCATGGCCACCGACATGCACAAGGAGAAGCTGATAGGCCTCGAGACCGCGATCCTGCGCGTCGCGCCTTCGCAGCTCGTGGAACTGCTGCTGCCCATGCTCGATCCGAAGGCCGAGGCCGCCACGAAAGTCATCGCGAAGGGCCTGCCGGCGGGACCGGGCGGGGCCACGGGCCGCGCCGTCTTCACCTCCGCCGACGCGGTCGCCTGGGCGGCCCGCGGCGAGAAGGTCATCCTCGTCCGCGAGGAGACGTCGCCCGAGGACGTCGACGGCATGCACAAGGCGCAGGCCATCCTCACCTCCAAGGGCGGGATGACTTCGCATGCGGCGCTTGTCGCCCGGGGCTGGGGCAAGTGCTGCATCGTGGGATGCTCGGAAATCGAGGTGGGCCACGACGGCAAGTCCTTCCGGGCGAAGGACGGCACGACCGTCCGCGAGGGCGAATGGGTCACCCTCAACGGCACCAAGGGCGCGGTCTACGCAGGCAGGATGGCTCTCGTCGCCCCCGACCTGGAGAGCAATGCCTCCTACGTCACGCTCATGAATCTCGTGGACAAGGTGCGCGTCCTCAAGGTCCGCACCAACGCCGACACCCCTTCGGACGCGAAGAGGGCCCGCGAGTTCGGCGCCGAGGGCATCGGACTCTTCCGGACCGAGCACATGTTCTACGGCGAGGGCAGCGACGAGCCGCTCTTCCTGCTGCGCAAGATGATCATGTCGAAGACCCTGGACGAGCGCCGATCCGCGCTCGCGGAGCTTTCCGTCCACGTGAAGAAGGACGTGAAAGCGACCCTCGAGGTCATGGACGGCCTGCCGGTCACCATCCGCCTCTTAGACCCGCCGCTCCACGAGTTCGTGCCGCACGACGAAGCGAAACTCCAGGCGCTTGGCGCCTCGCTCGGCGTCGGCATGGGCGAGCTCAACAAGCGCGCGGAAGGCCTGCGGGAGAACAACCCGATGCTGGGCCACCGCGGCGTGCGCCTCGGCGTCACCTACCCCGAGATTACCGAAATGCAGATCCGGGCGATCCTCGAGGCCGCCGGCGAACTGCAGAAGGCCGGGAAGAAGGCGAATCCCGAGATCATGATCCCGGTGACCTGCGCTTCGACCGAACTCGTCCACCAGAAGAAGATTTTCGATCGTGTCCACGCCGAGGTCCGCGCCAAGCTGGGATTGAAGCGCCTCCCGGTGATGTACGGGACGATGATCGAGATCCCCCGGGCGGCGCTGACCGCCGGAACGATGGCCGAGGTCGCCGAGTTCTTCTCGTTCGGGACCAACGATCTTACGCAGATGACCTTCGGATTCAGCCGCGACGACATCGGATCCTTCCTCTCGGACTACCTCACTGACAAGATTCTGCCGGCCGATCCATTCCAGACGATCGACCCGGAGGGCGTCGGCGAGCTCATCCGGACGGGCATCGAGCGCGGCCGGAAGACCCGAAAAGACCTGAAGGTGGGGATCTGCGGCGAGCACGGGGGCGATCCCGAGTCGGTGAAGTTCTGCCACCACGCGGGGAT
>CAYHQZ010000007.1:21716-35019 GCA_964358555.1 uncultured Planctomycetia bacterium | reverse complement strand
GGTTTTCGTGGGCGACGGCCAAAAAAGGCGGGGGGGGGGAGTCGGGCGGCAGCCCCGCGAAGACGTCCGCGACGACGTCCGGCAGCGCCCGGGAGACGCCGAGTTCTCCTTGATAGGCGGCCAGATCGATCGCGGTAAAGAGGCCGTCGTCGGCGGGCTTCGTGGAGGCGTCGAGGAGGTTCACGGAGGGCAGGAAGCCTTCATGACGGGAGGAGACCCCCGTGGGCATCGCCTTCATCGCGGCGGCGTGGCTGCCGGAAAGCGTAAGCATCCAGGCGTCGATGTCGGGCTTCAGGATGGGGCAGTCGAGATTCAGGACGGCGGCGCTCGCGTTGAGCGACCATTCGCCGAGAGGCCGCGGGTCGGCCAGGGCCGGATCGAAGGCGGGATTCTTGTCCTCCAGCCGGTCGTCGACGAGCGCGACGGATTCGTCCCGCGGGGGCTTTCCGTATTCCGTGCGCGTCTCGAAGGAGGGGAAATACAGGACGACGAGATTGAAGAGGATGAACAGGGCGAGGAGGCAGGCCAGCGCGATGATCCAGCGCCGCCTGCCCCGGCCGGTTCTTGTCATGGATTCGTTCCCGATGCCTGGAGATTCTACTGAAATCCGAACTTTTTTGTCCGGCGTTTCAATCGCTGCCTGGCGGCGCCGTTCCCTGTATTCCTGGGTACGAAGAACAAGAAGGGAGAGGGGTGGGGGCTTGGACCGCGCCGACCTGTCGTAGCACGGTCCAACGCCATGAATTCGTCTACCTGCCGTGGACCGTGCGGAGACCGGGAGCAAGAGCCGAGCCCCCGCCCCGAACCCGTGCCCGGTTTGGAATCCCGACGCAAAAGATCAGGTTCTGCCGGAATCCGTAACAGGGCAGGTTCCGCACTCCTTGGGTTAATGGTTGTTTTCGGTGTACAATGGTGCAAAATGATTCACGCCATGAAAATCGCCATCGTCCGGCAGAGCGTCTCGCTCCCCGCGCCCGTTGCCCGGCGCGTCCGCTTGCTTGCCCGCGCGAGCCGCAGCAGCGCCAGCCGGACGCTCGTCCGGCTGATTGAGGACGGGCTCGAAACCCGCGCCCGGGAGAAGCAGCGGTTCCTGGAACTCGCCGATCGGCTGGCGCGATCCGAGGAACCGGCCGAGCAGAGCCGCCTCAAGGCCGATCTGGCCCGCTTGACCTTCGGGGACTGATGCCGAAGATCCAGTGGACGGATCTCCCGCCGGCCCTTCGGGAGCACCTGTTCGATCGCCTCCGTGAAAGACGGATCATGGCGGCGGATCTCTGGCGCCTGAAATTGTGGCGAGAGTCCGAACCGGACGTGCCGGCGGGGCCCTGGGTCAAGGATTTCGGTTCGTTCAAGATCTGCGGGGAGGGGCAATACCCGAAAACCTTCCTGCTGTTCGGCCAGCCCGCGAAGGGCGAGCGCCTCTGACGGTGTGGCGCTGGCTTTTGTATTCCTTGAAGCGAAGAATAAGGAGGGCGAGGGGTGGGGGCTCGGATCGTGGCGACCTGTCGGAGTACGGTCCAACGCCATGAATTCGTCTACCTGCCGTGGACCGTGCGGAGACCGGGAGCAAGAGCCGAGTCCCCGCCCCGAACCCGTGCCCGGTTTATATCCCCGACGCAATAGTTAAGTGAAATCCGTATCCGTTGACTTAGGGCTTCTCCGCTCCAGGCCCCTTCCCCTCCGGCAATCCGCTCTTCTCTATTTTCTCGAGCAGGCGCTTGCGCCGCTCCGCGAGGAAGTTCGCGATTCGGGCGACGGGCTTCGCCGGGACGAAGATTTCGAGGCGCAGGCCGGCCAAGCCGATCCGGGCGGCGGCGGTGAGGGGCTCGCCTTCGCCTTCGAACTCGCCCTCGCGTGGAAGCATCTCCTCCGCCGCGCCGCCCGCGAGGGGCAGGGGGCCTGCGACCCGAAGCGCGAGCCCCGAGAGATCCCGGAAGGCGCGTTCGAGCGGGATCGCGACGAGGAGATTCGCGTCCGCGCCGTGGCGCGTCCCGGCGGCGGCGAGGGGGTCGGGCGGGCCGGCGGTCTTTGCCAGCCGGTCCAGGGCCGCGTTCATCCGATCGGTCGCGTCCGCGCCCATCGTCGCGACGGCGCAGCCCCCCGCGTAGGCGCGCTCCGTCTTAAGCGCCGGCCCGACGAGGTGGTCGGACAGAAGGTAGGCCGCCGCCTGGAGGAACGAAGGCGAGGCCAGCCCCCCGAGGCCCGGGATCTCGAGATCGGGAGGCGCCCCGGTCCCGAAAACCCGAAGCCTGTGCGTCCGGCAACCGACGTCCACGCCGCCAATCTTCCGGACCGACTTCTCCGTCTCGATTCGCGCCCCGAGCCCACCCGCGGCGAGGGCCTCCTGCAGCGCGCCGGCCGGCGCCTCGGCGAGATCGTTCAGCAGTTTTCGCATCCCGGCCTCGTCGCGCGCCCCGGCGGCGAGCGTGCCCGAGAGGCCGCCCTTCCCGATCGAAAACGCGAAGGCGGCCTCGCCCGAGGATGCGGCGAGCATCCGCTGGAGCGGATCGGCCGATTCGGCCGGGCGCGCGAGAAAGCTCGACGCGATGGCCGCGAGAGCGAGGGCCTCTTCGGGCAGCCGCGCGGAGGCGTAGAGGTCCGCGTCGGGCGGGAGGGCGCGCGCGGCGCTCGGCTCGCCGGTGGGGGTCCCGAACGGAAGCGAGATCGAGCCCGAGGGCCTTGCCGCCAGCCGGATCAGGAGCCCCGAGGGTTCGAAGGCCGCCGAGACGCGGATCTCCTGCGCGGCTTTCGCGGCGGACTTCGGGATTCCGAGCAGGGCGCCGGCGACGGAAGCCTCGCTTTCCGCCGGTAAGAGCGTCCCCAGCGGGGCGGGCAAGTGGCCGGCCCGGAGGTCCTCGCGATGGGCCTTCAGCCACGCCGCCGGGCGGATGGAAATCGCGATGTCCTCTCCCGCCTCGCACCGGCCGCCCGCGCCGCGGTCGCGGATGGCCGCCGCCGCGGCCGCCCACGCCCACGCGCGCTCACCGTCGAGGCCGGATTCCTTCGCAAGCGCGCGGATCCGGCGCTCGAGCTCGACAGGATCGCGCGCGGCGAGCGACCAGGCGGGCTCGCCGCCCGCCGCCGGCTCCGTCGCGTCCGCGCCCTTCCCCGGGATCGGAGCGGGCCCGTCCGGCGCGGCGGCGAGAAGAAACGCGGCGAGCGCGGCGAGACCGATCCGGGCGATTCGATTCGGCATGCGTTGCTTCCGGCCCCCGATTCTACTCGACGCCCGTCCGCGCTACGCTGGCGGCCGGCGCGGCAAGCGCCCTCCATGAGCATCGTCCGGCGAATTCGCGAGCGGGGGGCGGCCCTCCGGCGGGAGGCGATCGCGCTGTATCTCGCCGCGAAGGATCCGCGCACCCCGCGCCTCGCCCGGATCGTCGTCGTCGCGACCGTGGCTTACGCCCTAAGCCCGATCGATCTCATTCCCGACTTCATTCCTGTCCTGGGGCTCTTGGACGATCTCCTGATCATCCCCCTCGGCGTCGCCATCGCCGTCCGCCTGATCCCGCCCGCCGTCCTCGCCGAGTGCCGCGCCCGCGCCGCGGCCCTCGCCGAAAAACCCGTCTCCCGAGGCGCCGCCATCGCCGTCGCAACCGCCTGGCTCCTCGCCATTGCGCTCGCCGCGCTCCTCGCCTGGCGCCTCGCCTGACCGCGGCGGGCGGCGCCGGCATTCGCGTTCCCGGGGCCGTTTCGATTCTGACCAGATTTCATGGCGCTGAAAAATAGTCTTGACCATTTTTTTGCAGCCTCAAAAACAGCCAGCATGATTCCACGTCCGATCTACGCTGCCGTCCGGGGGGATCTGGCGCGCGACAAGCCCATGATCTTCATGGCCGGCCCTCTGGATCCCGCGACTGCCGTGAGATCCTGTTTCCCCGGTACAGGTTGACTATTTTACAACGTCCCTACTTCCTACGTCCCTACTTCCTACGGCTGCTCGTCGCCCCGCCTGCTTCGGGCGGCGAGGTTGTCGGCCTCGCGGGGGGCTTTCTCGGCGTTTCTTTTGTGTTGACTAGGTAAACAGATTCAGCCTATTCTGTTTATCTAGGTAAACGCCTATGGAGCCCGAAGCCTTCCGCCAGATTGTCGCCGACTCCCTGGCCGAAGGCCTTCCGCCCGCCCTCACGCCCCGGGAGGGGCGGATGCCTTCGCTCTCCCCGGGAGGACGCGTCCTGGCCGTCGTCGGCCCCCGGCGGGCGGGGAAGACGTTCTTCCTCTACCAGATGATGGGGGAAATCCTGCGGGCGGGAAGGGCCGCCCGGGACGAGATCCTGTTCGTGGACTTCGAGGACTACCGGCTCCGCGACGCGCGGCCCGAGGACGCGGAAACGCTCCTCGAGGCGTTCGCGCAGGCGACGGGGAAGCCCCCACGGTTCCTCCTGTTCGACGAAATCCACCGCCTCCCGCACTGGAGCCGGGTGCTGCGCACGCTCCACAACCGCCGCCGCTACGCGATTGCGGTCACCGGCAGCAACGCGGCGCTCCTCGCTTCCGACGTCGCGACGGAGCTGCGGGGCCGCTACGAAGATCGCCTGGTCCTTCCGTTCTCGTTCCGGGAGTTTCTGCGCCACCGCGGTCTTTCCCCGGACGTCCGGCGGCTCGATGCGCCCGGGCGTGGGCTCGTGGCGAGGGCGTTCGACGACTACCTGCGGCGGGGGGGATTCCCCGAGGCGGCGACGCTCGAGCCGGAATCGGCCCGTCGCCGGCTGTTGCAGTCGTACTTCGACACGATTTTCTTCAACGACCTCGTGGAGCGCCACGGCATCCGGGCCCGCCACCTGCTCGACCTCCTGATGCGAAACGCCCTCGAGGGGGCGGCCTCCGTGTTCTCCATTTCCGCCTTCGAGAAGCAGCTGAAGGCCCGGGGCCTTCCGGGCAGCAAGCGCAGTATCGCCGAGTATCTGCGGAGGCTGGAGGAGGCGTTCTTCCTGGCGACCAGCGAAAAGTTCGACTTTTCGCCCCGCCGTCGGACGATGAACCCGAAGAAAACCTACCTGATGGACACGGGATTCGCTCTTCTGGGGGGGGCGTTTTCCGAGAACCGTGGGCGGCTCCTGGAGAACGCCGTCGCCCTGGAATTCTTCCGCCGCCGCCGCCGGTTCTTCTACGCGAAGGGCGAAGGCGAGTGCGACTTCGTCGTTCAGAGCGGGACCCGGCCCGCGGAGGCCTGGCAGGTCTGCTGGGAGGTGAACACCGGGACCGAGGCCCGTGAGGTCCGGGGCCTGCTCGGCGCGATGCGTGAATTCAAGATCCCCCGCGGCGGGATTCTCACGAGCGCCCAGGAGGGAACCCGCCGCGCGGACGGCAGGGAAATTCTTCTCACGCCGGTCTGGAAGTGGCTGCTCTCCGCGCCGATAGAGGATTGAGGCGTGGCCTGCGGGGACGCGTTTCGACGTGCCCTTCGGCCTACTTCGGCAGGCGGATGACGGTGAGGTTGTCGACGTCGAGGCCGCCGCTCGAGGCGTCGAGGAGGTCGACGCCGACGCGGCCCAAGAGGTAGGGGCGGGCGTGGCGGCCGCGGCCGCTGGCGCCGGTGTCGGTCGCCTGGACCATCCAGGCCGCCGGCTCCGGCGTGCCGCGCTTCCAGGCCTTGGCCATCAGGACGACGCGCGTTTTTGCGGGCGTGTTCTGGACGGCGGCCATGACCTTGACGGTGAACCACTCGGCGCCCAAGCCTGCAAGGCCGGCGACGGCGGGGCCGGCGCGAGGGGTAAGGGCGACCGCGTCGGGCTCGGCGCGGGCCTTCCGATCCTTCTTGGAGGCGTCGTCTGGCCTTTTTGCGCGGTCCTTCTCCTTTTCGGGCTCCGTCCGCTTGGCGGCCTTCTCCTTCGCCTTGTCGGGCTCGGAGCGCTTGGCGACGTCGCCGCCCGCGTCGGCGCGCTTCCGGATCGAGAGACGGCGCTCGCCGTCGACGAGGACCTCGTAGCCGGATTCGGGCGAGGCTGCGAGGGCGAGCAGCGCGACGGGGACGCCCGGCGCGGCCGCGAAATCGGCGGAGGCGACGTAGTTCGTCCAGGCCGCCTCGCCCGCGAGGAACCCGCCGGCGATGGCGATGTGGACGAAGGACTCCGCGCCCGCTCCCGCCACCTGGAGCCGCCCGCCGTCGAACGGCGAGAACCCCTTCGGCAGGACGTCGCGCTCGGATCCCGAGAAGTCCTCGCGCATCAGCCGCTCGGATCCCGGCGCCCAGTCGAGGGCGAACGAGGCCGTCGACCAGAAGTCCTCGAAGGACGCGGGCTTGGAGGGCGGCAGGTTCGCCCGCGCGGTCGCGACCTGGCGGGCGCGGACGTCCACGTTCCCGCGATCGGTTTCGAGCCGGGCGGCGCCGTCCTGCACGCGCAGCGTCGTCTCCCCGGGGACGCGCGAAATCTGGAGGACGGTCCCGAGGAGGCGGATCCGGGCCTCGGGGGTCGTAAAGACCGCGCCGGGCGCGCCCGGGACGGCCGGCTTCGGCCGGCGGCTTAGGATCGCGACCGGCGGGGCGGAGGCCACGAGGACGTCGCCTAACTCGATCCGAACGGACGGCCCCGCGGGCCCTTCCGCGCGGCCGATCCGGAGCCGCGTGCCGCCGCCGGCGACGATCCGGTGATCGTCGCCTTCCAGCGCGAGCGACGCGAGGCCGCCTAAGGGGACCGCGACGGGCTCGTCCGAGAAGACCGGGCCGCCCGCGATCAGGCGCCCGGCGCCATGGCGGATCTCGCCCCGGACCTCGAGGACGATCGCGACGGGGGCCTGGAGCCGGCCGGGCGAGGGGCCCTCGGGGATTGACGGCGTCGGCGTCGGGGGCGTCTGCACGATGGGCCCCGGCGCGGGAACCAGGCCGGTCTTCGGGATTGTCGGCGTCGGAACCGGCGCCGGAACCGGCGTCGGGGGCGTCTGCACGATGGGTCCGGGCTCGGGAAGAATTCCGGTTTTCGGAGTCTCCGGCGCCGGGGTCGGCATCGGGTCCGGCTCGGGAATGATCGTGACGGGTTCGGGCGCGACGGGCGTCGGGAGAACCGGCCCCGGGCCGGGCAGGATCGGCAGGGGGTTGGCCGGGTTCGTCGCGATCGCTCCCGAAGTCGTCGGCGCGGGACCCGGCTTGAAGATCAGGATGGCCGCGACGAGCGCGGCGGCGGCCGCCACGGGAACCCAGATCCGGGCGGGCATCGGGATGGCGCGCGGTTCGGACGCTCGCCGGGCCGCGGCGAGGATCCGGCTGGCTCGCGCGGCGGACAGCGAAGGCATGGCTTCCCGGACGTCCGATTCGGCGTCGGCGAGGGACGTCTCCAGGGCTTCCATCTCCTCGCGGCAATCGGCGCAGGCTTCGAGGTGGCGCTCCTCCGCGGGGCTTGCGTCGCCTGCGAGCGCGCGGGCGAAGGCGTCCCCGTCGAGGCAGGCCTCCCCGGCCGCCTCCCGGATCCGCCGGCCGAGCCGCTCGATGCGGGAAAGCCTGCCGCGGCACTGGGCGCAGGCGCGGACGTGGCGCGAGACGGCCTCCGCGTCCTCGGCCTCTCCGTCGGCAAACGCGGAGAGGATTTCGTCGTCCATGCATCTCATGATTGCGCCCCTTCAGTGGAGGAATGCCGGGGGGCCGGTCGTTTCCTCTCGGGCCCGTTTCTCATTCCGTTCCCTCCTCCTCCTCCTCGTCGACGATTCCCCGCGCCCGGAGGCGTTCCTCCAATCGGGCCTTCGCGCGCCAGAGCGACGAGGACACGGTCTTGATGGAAATCCCGGTCTGGCGGGCGATTTCGCGGTATTTCCGGCCCTCGAAATAGAACTGCCTGATGATCGTCCGCCCCGGCTCCAGGAGGCGCGCGATCTCGTCCCGCAGAACCCGACGGACTTCCTTCTTCTCCATCTCGGGGGCGGGGTCCGGGGAGGGTCCCGCGGGCAGGCGCGGGGCGTCCTCGTCGGGATCCCCCTCGGAGAGCGACGCCATCGGGATGTGCTTGCGGCGGGCGTGGCGGTTGCAGCGGCGCCGCACGACCACGGCGAGCCAGGGGATGAAGCGGAAAGGGGCCCGAAAGGATCGCAGGACCCGGCAGCGCCGCTCCAGGAGGTTGGCCAAAACCTCCTCCGCGATGTCGTCTGCGTCCTCGTCGTGGAAGGGGATTCCGTAGGAGCGCAGGTTCTCGCGGGCGAGGTGTGTCACGAGCCGGCCGTAGCGATCGAGGAAGCGTTCCCAGGCGAGCGGGCGGTTCCGGAGGCAGGCGTCGATGACCGCTCGCGCCTCCGCGTCGGCGTCCGCCCCCCCGGGCCGCGGCCGGCGCTCGTCCGGTTCCATGCCCGCGCCCAGCGCGCTCATGGCCGCCGGGCTCCCGCGATTCGAAGGACTTGCGCGATGTCTCGCCGGATCTGGGACACGAGCGCCTCCGCGCTCGGGAATTTTCGATCCTTGCGCAGCCGCTCGAAGAACTCGACCTCGAGGAGCCTTCCCTCGAGCGGTCGCGGATGCGCAACGCCTGCGAGATGGACCTCGAAGACCGGCCGGCCGGCGTCCCCGAACGTCGGGCGGTTCCCGAGGTAGATCCCCGCGGGCCGCCAGCGCGGATCCCCGTCGGGCCGCGCCCTCCCCGCGTAGATGCCCGCCGGGGGCAGCAGGCTTCCGCGCGCGTCGAGATTCGCCGTCGGAAAGCCCAGCCGCCGGCCGATGCCCATTCCCCGGACGACCGGGGCGAGATAGGAGACGGGGCGGCCGAGGAGCCGCTCGGCCTGCCGAAGGCGGCCGTGCGCGAGCGCGGCCCGGACGGCCGTGCTCGAGACCTCGAGCCGCCCGGCCCGGACGGGCGGGACGGCGCGCACCTCGATCCCGAGGGATTTTCCCAGGCGCGCCAGCAGGGCGGCCCCGCCGCGGTTCCGGCGGCCGAACCGCGCCCGCGTCCCGAGGACGACCGCTTTCGCGCCCGCGATCCGGCCCAGGACCTCGCGGACGAATTGCTCCGCCGGCATGGCGGCGAATGCGGCGTCGAACGGGATCACCCAAACGCCCTCGATGCCCGCGCGCGCCCAGAGCCGGGTCCGGTGCTCGAACGAGGCGAGGAAGGGCGGCGCCTGGCGCGCGAGGATCCCGCGCGGGTGGGGATCGAAGGTGAGCACGACGGGAAGCGTCCCGAGGATCCGGGCCGTCCGGACGGTCTCTTCCAGGATGGCCCGGTGGCCCAGGTGCACCCCGTCGAACATCCCGAGGGCGAAGCAGGCGCCCCGGAACGGAAACGAAGCCTTCGGGGGGAGCCCGCGCACGATCCGCAATCGAACGGAGGACGTCCGGGGGTCAGGCCTCATCGAGTGGCAGGGGCGTGAGCGGGGCGTCCTCGTCGGACTCCGGCAATGCCTCCTCCATGGCGGGGAGGCGGTGCCCGAGGACCTCCCCGTCGGGCCAGGCGTCGAGCGTCCGTTCCTGGTCGCGTTCGAGGGCGCGGGGCAGGTGTTCCGACAGGGCCTGCTCGAGCGCGGAAGCGTCGCACTGGAAGATCTTGAAGGGGGAGGGCCCGAGCAGGGCGGAGATCTCGTCGAGGATCGAGCGGGCGGGGAAGGCGCTGGCTGCGAGGCAGAGGAGCCGGCCGATCTTCGCGAACGGCAGGATCCGGATCCGCCGGATCGTCGCGGCCGGCAGTTCGTCCATCGCCTCCTCGTCGACGCCGGCGTCCTCGAGGCGGATGGCCGGCAGGCGGTAGACGCCGCCGACGAGGTCGACGAGCGAGCGCCAGCGGACGCTGCCGGCGTCGAGCAGGTCTTTCGCCCAGGCCGGCGGGTGGTCCCCGAGGATGCGCTCGAGATCCTCCTGGGTGAGCAGCCCCTCGCGCAAGAGCAGGTGGGCGACATCCTCGCGTCCCCCTGCGGCCCTCGCGGGCTCGGCGAGCAGGATCGGAAGCGGCCGCGCAGGTTCGGCGAACCCGGGTCCGGCGGGGAGCGCCGGGGCCGGGGGCTCGGGGGCGGCAGGCGCCGGGGCGGCGGGCGCGGCGGGGGCGGCGGCGGGCGGCGGCGGGACGAGGTTGGTCTTGGAGTCCTCGAGCGGCTCGACTTCCTCGATCTGGGTCTCCGTCCCCTTCGGAGTCCATTCGACCGGCTGGAGGTTCTCGGGCTCCACGGGGACCCGGAGCCGCAGGCGCGTGATGGTTTTCGGATGGGGCTCGGCCGCGACGGGCGGCGGCTTCGGAGGTTCCGGCGCCTTGGGCGTCGGTTTGGGGGGCTCGGCCTTGGGCTTCTCGGGGGTAGGCTCCGGATTTTTTTTCTTGAAGAACCAGGGCATGGGGCGGTTTGGGTGAGGCCGGATGATAGCCTCCGCGGGGGGGCCGTGAAAAGCGATTCCGTGCGCTGGGTGCTTTCCAGGTTGACGTTTCCGGGGGTTAGGGGGTAGATTCCCCCGGCTTTGCAGAACGGCTTTGCTTCGGGGAAGACCCCCGGGAGGAGTTCGCGGATGACTCGGCGAATGACCATCGTGGCCGTTGCGGTGACTGTGGTTGCGTTTTCCGTTGGGTGCAGCCGGGATGGACTCAAGGAGTGGGTCCACGACTCGTTGAACCCGCCCTTCGCGTTCGAGAAAGACAGGTACGCCCTTGTCTCCCTGGACGATCTGTCCAAGGACGCGAAGCGCTGGGAGAACGCGTTCGTTCGGCTCACCTGCAAGTTCAACCGGATCGAGGATCCCACCAACCTCAAGGTGTGGACCCCCCTCGGCGCGGATGAATACATCAACTTCTCCGCGTTCGACGCGAGCCGGGATCCGGCGGCCGAAGGCGCCGAGCCGAAGGGCGCGTTCCCGATGCTCTTCCTCTCCAAGGATCTCGCCCTCGATTCCGGCGAGAACCGGGCGCTTGCGCGCCTGCAGGCGATCGCCGACAAGGCCCGCAAGGGTCAGGGCGGGGAGCGCTATCCCCTGGTTTGCGTCAAGGGCAAGGTGGTTTCCACGTTCCGGAATGTCGCCTGGGTCGAGATCGACGACCTTCGCGAGGTCAACGCCGAGAAGACCCCGCCGGCCGTTGCGGTCGCCTACGACTCCGGCAAGCGGGAAGCCGCCCGGGGCGAGTTCGCCGCCGCGGACAAGAGTTACCGCCAGGCCCTCGGCGGGAATCCGCCGGAAGGCGTTCAGGTCGAGATTCTTAGGGACCGGGGGCTTGTCCAGTTGAACCTCGGCAACCCCGAACTCGCGGAGCGCGACCTTGCGCTCGCCGAGTCTTGGGGCATGGCCGACACCCGGGTGCTCCTCGGCCTGGCCGAGGCGCGACTGCGGATGGGCCGCGCCACCGAGGCCGAAACGACCCTTGGCGGGAAATCCGGTCTTCTCGCCACCGCCGAAGGCAAGGATCTGAAGGCCGCCTGCCGCCTGTTCCTCACCGGGGCGGGCGATCGGCCGACGAGCGTCCGCGCCCTCGACGCGATGGGCGAAGGGCTGCTTCGGGCCGGCAAGGCCACGGAGGCCATTCCCCAGTTGCTGCACGCCCGGATGGCGACCGGCGAGAGCCCGAACAGCCTCGTCGAGTTGCATCTGGCCCAGGCCTACTCGCTCGCCGGCGACAAGGATCGCGCGAAGGGCGCCCTGGAGCGAGTGAAGGACTCCGAGGGGCCGGTCGCCGACGCCGCCCGGACTCTGCGGGAGAGTCTGTGAAGGAAGGCGCCCCTGGCGCCATTCCATCGAAAAACCTTTTGCGCGTCTTGCTCGGAGACTAGTCGGATGGATCGAACGGGGTTGCTTTACGTTGGACGGGTCGACGGCGGATTGTTCGCGTCCGTCGTGGGTCTCGGGACGATGCACAACGCCTACCAGTTGCAAGAGCGGGTCCAGACGGAAGGCCCGGGCGTCCGGCGGCTTTGGCTCGATCTGCGCCAGTGCCCCGGCATCGACTCGACGTTCATGGGGGTCCTCGCCGGCTTCCTGCGGGAGGGCGTGGAGGTCCAGGTGTTCGGCGTCGGCCCCCGCGCCCAGGAGCAGATGGAGGCCGTCGGGCTCGACCGCCTTGTGCAGTTTGTTTCCGATCCCCCCGAGACGGGGCTGCCCCCCCTGGAGCCCCATCCTGCGCAGGGCCTCCCGCCGGCTTCGACGGTCCCCTTCATCGAGCAGGCCCACCGGTCGCTGGCCTCCTCGAGCCCGGAGGCGGATCGGCTCTACAGTCCTTTTCTGAAGCGGCTCGAGGACGAGCGGAAGCGCTCGGGGCAGGGCTAGCGTGCGCGCGGCCTTCTTCAAATCGCACGGCGGCCCCGATCGGATCCGCGTCGGCGACGTTCCCGATCCGGTTTTGGCGCCCGGCGAGGCGCTCGTGCGGGTGCGTGCCTGCGCGCTGAACCGCCTCGATCTGTGGACCCTCGCCAATACGCCCGGCCTTTCGGTTTCCCTTCCGCACATCGGCGGCGCCGACGTCTTCGGCGTCGTGGAGAGCGCCCCGAACGGAGCGCTGGCGAAAGCGGGGGACGAGGTGGTCCTTTCGCCGGGGCTGTCCTGCGGGTCGTGCCCGGCGTGCAAGGCCGGCCGGGACAATCTCTGCGGCGAGTTCCGGATTCTGGGCCTCCAGATCGGCGGCGGCCTGGCCGAGAAAATCTCCATTCCTGCGCAGAACCTCGTCCCCGCCGGCGCTTCGCTCTCGCCCGAGGAGTGGGCGGCCCTGCCGGTCACGTTTATGACGGCTTGGCACATGCTCTCGACGCGGGCGGGAATCAAGCCCGGCTCGTGGGTGTTCGTCCAGGGCGCCGGCTCCGGGGTCGGCTGCGCCGCCATCGAGGTGGCGAAATTTGTCGGGGCGAAGGTATTGGCGGCGGCCCGGACGGAATCCAAACGGGCGCGCGCGATCGCGGCGGGGGCCGAGGCGGCCTTCGATCCGGCGGATCCGGCGCTCCCCGCGCGGGTCCGGGCGGCCACGGGCGGGGCCGGGGCCGATATCGTCGTCGAGCATATCGGCGGGACGGTGTTTGAAAAAAGCCTGGAATGTCTCGCCCCCGGCGGCCGGCTCGTCACCTGCGGCGCCACCATCGGCGCGGAGGCGCGCGTGGACCTCCTCTCCCTGTTCTGGCGGGAGCGATCGGTGCTCGGGTCCATGCTCGGGACGCACCGGGAACTCCTGGATATGGTTTCCCTCGCCCGGTCCGGCGTCCTGAAGCCCGTCGTGGACCGGGTCTTCCCGCTTTCCGAAGCCCGCGCCGCCTACGCGCGCCTCGCCTCGGGCGAAGCCTACGGCAAGGTCGTCGTCCGGATCTCCTAGCCCTTCGGACCTGGGACCTTAGACCTTGGACTTTAGACCCGCCCCTTAAGGCACCTTCCACAGCACGATCGTCCCGTCGGATCCGCCGGATGCGAGGGTGCGGCCGTCCGGCGAGAAGGCGACGGCGT
>CAYHQZ010000007.1:0-21616 GCA_964358555.1 uncultured Planctomycetia bacterium | reverse complement strand
CCGTCGGATCCGCCGGATGCGAGGGTGCGGCCGTCCGGCGAGAAGGCGACGGCGTGGACGCCGCCCGCGTGCGCCTTCCAGCTCCGCGTCTCGCGGTTCGCGGCCGGATCCCAGAGACGGATCGTGGAGTCCTCGCCCGCGGAGGCGAGAAGCGAGCCGTCCGGGGCGTAGGCGAGCGCGAAGACGCCGCCCAGGTGCCCTTCGAGGACGGGGGCCTCCTTCCCGTCGGCGGCCGCCCACCGGCGGACGGTCCCGCGGCTCGATCCGGCGGCAACGGATTGGCCGTTCGGGGAGAAGACGACGGCGTCGAGGGGGTCGTCGCTTGTCTGCAGATCCCGGACGAGCCGGCC
This sequence comes from uncultured Planctomycetia bacterium, assembly GCA_964358555.1. Classification (GTDB taxonomy): domain Bacteria; phylum Planctomycetota; class CAYHQZ01; order CAYHQZ01; family CAYHQZ01; genus CAYHQZ01. The sequence goes on along the minus strand of CAYHQZ010000007.1, from coordinate 21,266 downwards.
CGTGCGGGCGTCGCAGAGATGGACCGCGATGGTGTCGCCCCCGGTGGCGAGAAGGCTTCCGTCGGGGGAAAACGCGATCTCGCCGCCGCGTGCCAGCGCCGGCCGGGCTTCTCCCCCGGTCGCGGGATCGAAGAAGCGCACGGCCCGTTCGGTCGCGGATCCGGAAGCGAGGGAATGACCGTCGGGCGAAAATCGCAGCGTCGAGGCGAATCCGCGGTGGGCGGATACGCGGCGGATTTCGCGCTCGGCGGTCGGATCCCAGATCCGGATCGTTCCGTCGTCCCCGGCCGAGGCGAGCGTTCCGCCGCCCGGGGCGAAGGCGATCGCGTTCACGGGGCCGTCGTGGCCCTCGGCGGGGAAGCGCTCCTTGAAGGTCTTTAGGTTCCAGATCCGGATCGTTCCGTCCCAGGAGCCGCTCGCCAGGCTTGTCCCGTCCGGCGAGAAGGCGAGGCTGGAAACGTTGTGGCGGTGGCCTTCGAGGATCCGTCGCTCCTTGCCGGTCAAAGGATCCCAGAGCCGGACCGTGTTGTCATCGCTGGCCGAGGCGAGGGTCAAGCCGTCCGGGGAGAAGGCGAGGGCGTTGAGGCCGCTGGCGTGGCCCTCCGCCCGGGCGAGTTCGCGGCCGGAGGGGGCGTTCCAGATCCGGATCGAGCGGCTCTCGCCGGCCGCCGCGAGGAGCATGCCGTCCGGGGACATCGCAAGCGCGGCGACCTGGAGGCCGTGGTCCTTGAGAATGCGCAGGGGGCGGCCGTCCCGGCGCGACCAGGTCCGGATCGTCCGGTCCCTCCCGCCGGACACGACGGCCGAGCCGTCGGGCGTGAAAGCGACGGCGGGGGCGATGTCCGCGTGGGCCTGGATCGCGCTCGGAGGCCGCCCGCCCGAAAGGTCCCACAGGCGGACCGTGCGGTCGGACCCCGAGGAGGCGAGGGTCCCGCCGTCGGGGCTGAAGGAAAGGCACAGGACCGCCCCCGCGTGGCCCTCGAGCCGGGCGCGCTCCGCCCCGGTCGACGGATCGAGGAGATGGACGGCGCGATCGAATCCCGCCGCTGCGAGGGTCCGCCCGTCCGGGGAGATCGCAAGGGACGCGAGGCGCTCGCTGCCCGCAAGGATCCGCCTCGTCTCGCGGCCGGTCGCGGGGTCCCACAGCCGCACGAAGCCGTCCCAGCCTGCGGAGGCGAGATGCGCCCCGTCCGGCGCGAACGCGAGCGCGGCGATGGGGGTTCCCGGGCGGAGCCGGCGGGAACCGATGCGCGCGAGGGCGGATTCCGGGAGGGCGTCCGGCGCGGGCGCGGGGGGCGCGCCCCCGAGGAGGAAGGCGGCGGAAAGGACGGCCAGCAAAGCGGCGGGCCGGGGGGGCGCGGGATGCATGGGACGTTTCGGGCGGGGAAGCGATTGTCCCGCACCGGCGGCGCTTTCTCAACGGTAAGATGCGGCGATGCGCGGCTCCCTGCTTTCGCTTCCGCTCGAGGAGTTCCTCCTGCGCTCGGCGAGTCCTAAGCCCGTCCCCGGCGGCGGGGCCGCAGGCGCGATCGCCGCTTCGCTTGGCGCCGCAATGGGGGCGATGAGCTGCGCCGTGTCGGCCGCGCGATCCCCGTCGAGCGTGCTTTCGCGCTCGGCGCGCGTCCTGCGGGGGGCTTCCGCCCACCTCGGGCGGCTCGCCGACTCGGACGCCGTCGCCTACGGGCGGTTCGTCAAAGCCCTCCGGATGAAGCGCGGGCCGGCCCGGGAGCGCGCCAAGGCCCTCTCGCTCCGCTCCGCCGCTCGCGCGCCCCTCGAGAGCATGCGCCGATCCGTCGAGGCCCTCCGGACGCTCTCGGCCGCGGCCGGCGATCTCCGGGGAACCGTCAAGAGCGACGCCGAGGTCGCCTCCGCGCTGCTCGTAGGCTCGGTCCGGGCCCTCGAGGCCACGTTTCGCTCGAATCTTCCCTATCTGCGGAAGGCCGACGTCCCCGGCCTGCCCGGCGAACCCGCGCGTTTCGTCCGGGAGGCCGCCCGGCTCGCCGAAGGGATTGTCTTGCGCGTCTCGCGGGGGAGGGGAAAATAGGATCCGTGAGCCCATTCCCGCGATTCTTCCGTCCGGCGAGCCTAACCGCTCCCTTCCTGGCGGCCGTTTTCGCGGGATGCGCGCTCCTCGGTGGCGCGCCCGTGAAGGAGCCCGCGGCCCCGCCGCTTTCGACGGACGAGGATCGGTTCCTGGAGACCCTCGTGCGCCATCTCGCCGCCGAGGACCCGATCCCTTCCCGGGGAACGCCGGAATCCCACACCCCGCAGATGATCGAGAACCTCCAGAAACAGATCCTCGAGCGCGGATCCGCGGCGATCCCGATCCTGCTGCGGCCGCTGCGCTACCGGGAGCTGCCCCCGTTCGGGACGGATCCCTTGCAGCGCCCGTTCCCCACGACCGGAACCCTCCAGAACCGCTGCGTCCGGACGCTCGAGAAAATGGGGGAGCCGGCGGTGGAGCCCCTCATCGCCCTCGCCGCCGATCCCGCCTGCCGGCGGCCCGGCCGCCAGGCGGCCATCTCGGGCCTGGGGGACATGATCCTCGGGAGCGGAGAGAAACCGGCCGCTCCGCTCTCCCGCGAGGTCCAGGGTCGGATCCTCGAGGTCCTGCTTTCGCTGCTTCAGGATCAAGACGAGCAGGTCGTCAGCCGCGCGCTTTCCGCCGTCGGGCAGCGCGCCTCCCAACTGGCGGCCTACGCGCTTTCCGCGGACGAGGGTGTTCGCGCCCGTTCGGCGGCGATTCTCGCCAATCTCCGCTCGGATCCCGTCCGGAAGCGGATCGAGGGATTTGCCTCCCATCGCGACGCCTTCATCCGCAAGCACGCCGCCACCGCCCTCGGCGCGATCGGGGACCCGGCGAGCCTGCCGATCCTGCGCGGGCGGGAGCCCGCCGAGCGGGGGATTCGGGAGGCCTCCGCCAAGGGCCGCGTCCTGCCCGTCTACGATCAGGACGCCCTCGACGAGGTCCAGAAGGCCATCGCCGATATCCGCGCCCGCGCCCTGCGATCCCCCGATCGGGGAGGCGCGCTCCCGTGACCGCCTGGGATCTGAAGGCCCCGGCCAAGGGCTGCGCAAAGTGTGGCCGTCCGTTCCCTGGCGGCGCCACGATCGTCTCGGGGCTGCGCCTCGTTCCGGAGGGGTGCATCCGCGAGGACTTCTGCGAACCCTGTTTTACGGAAGGCGAGGGCCACGCGACCCGCTGGCACACGCGGATCCCGATGCCTCCGCCGAAGAAGCCCCGGCTCGATCCGAACGCCGTCCACGAGTTCTTCCGGAACCTCGAAGGCGACGGGGATCGGGAGCAGGCGTTCCGCTACGTTCTGGCCCTCTATCTCGTTCGCAAGCGCATCCTTCGCCTCGAGGGCGCCCGCCGGCGCATCCTGTCGCTCTCCGAGGCGAAGGGCGAGGGGCGCTACCGGATCCCGGAGGTGGAACTGACCGCGGAGCGCGTGTCCGAGATCTTCGACTGGCTCCAGCAGGTCCTCATCGCCCCGGCCGCGAGCGCTTAGTTCTTCTTCGGGGGCGGGCCGGTCTTTCCCCGGAGATCGGAGATTCGATCCAGGCGGAACTGGATCCTGTCCGCGAGCTGGAGCATGCCGAGGGCCTTCGCGTTCTCGAGGGCGTTCCCCCAGGCCTCGACGGCCTTGTTCCAGGCGGTGGATTTCTCGGCGTCGATCGCGCGGGTGATGAGGATGTTGATCTTGTCGGTGCGGGTGTCCCGGCGCTTCTCGGCGGGCCGGACGAAGTCGAGCAGCAGATCGGGGTCCGTAACGTAGAGCCCGACGAGCAGGGCGATCGGGATGAGCCACCAGGGCCCGCTCTTGGCGGAGGCCGCGAATTCGGCGGCCCGGCGCAGCGGAACGGGGGCGGTCCGGACGGCGCTCGACGGTCCCCGGGGAACCTCGCCGCCGTCCGCCGGCAACGGCGGGGGGGATGCGCGCTCCCCGCGCCGCCGGGCGCGCTCGGCCTCGAGAATCTTCTCGACCTCGATCTGGCGATCGATTTCGGATGCGAGCGCCTCCGCGGAATCCGGCCTCGCCTCGGGGTCTCGTTCGAGGCAGCGCCCGAGCAGGGCGGCCAGGCCCGGCGCGAGGATGCCCTCCAGGCGTTCGGGGTCGAAGGACGCCCCCGGCGGGATTCCCAGGACGAGCTGGTGGAGCGTCACGCCGAGGGAGTAGAAGTCCGCCGCCGGGCTGGGTGGCGAGCCTGCCGCCAGTTCGGGCGCCGCGTAGGCGCGGCCGCCCTCGGGGGAGAGGAATCCGAGGCCGGCGTCCACGAGTTTCGTGCGCCCGTCGGCCGAGACCAGCAGGTTCGCGGGCCGCACGTCGAGATGGAGGCGTCCGTTGGCGTGTAGGGCGCCGAGTCCCCGCGCGGCGTCCGCGACCATCCCGAGCGCCCGAACGGGGGGGATCCGGCGCTCGCGGGCGAGGAGGGCGGCGGCGGGCTCTCCGGTGACGTGCTCCATCGCCACATAGACGACCGGCCCGGCCCGGCCCGCGTCGAGGACTTCGGCCAGTCCCGGATGCCGGATTCCGATCAGGGCGCGGGCGGCCTCGAGGAACCGGGCGATGTCCTCGCCTGAAGGGGCGAGGTCCGGCTTGAGGATCTTCAGGGCGACGAGCCGCTCCTGGTCCCGCACGACCGCCTTGTAGGTCGTCGTGGAGGAGCCGCCGCCGATCTTGTCGATGATCTGGAACCGCTCGTTCAGATCGACGGGCTCGAGGGCCTCGGCCGCCGGACGGTCGAGCCCGCGGGTCGACTCGGCCGCCTCGAAGCGCATGAGGGCGTCGCCGATCCGGATCTCGTCGCCGTCCTTGAGGACGCTCTCCCGGATCGTCTCGCCGTTCAGGATCGTTCCGTTCCGGGACTCCATGTCGCGCAGGACCCATCGCCCGCCGACGAGCCGGATCTCGGCATGCACGCGGGAGACGCCGGGCGAGAGGATATGGACCCCGTTGGAGGACTGCCGGCCGAGGGTGACGAGCTCGCCGACGTCGAGGATCTTTCGGATTCCGTCCCCGGATGTTACGTAGAGCTTTGCCATCCCGTGCTCCTAGTCGAACTCCGCCTTGAGGTCCCGCATCATGAGGTCCCGGACCGCGGCCTTGGGCTCCTTGCCCTCGAACAGGATCCGGTGGACCTCGCGGCAGATCGGCATCTCGATGCCTTTCTGGTCCGCGAGGCGGCAGATGGACTGGACGGTCGTCACGCCCTCCGCCACCTGCGACATCCGGGCGACAACGTCTTCCAGGCGCTCCCCGCGCCCGATGGCCTCGCCGACCGCCCGGTTGCGGCCATGGAAGGACATGCAGGAGGTGATGAGATCGCCCACGCCGGAGAGTCCCGAGAAGGTCTCGCGCTTCGCCCCGAGCGAGACGCCGAACCGCACGGCCTCCGCGAGACCCCGCGCGATGAGCGAGGACTTCGTGCTGTCCCCGAGCCACAGGCCGTCGCAGATGCCCGCCGCGATCGCAATCGGCTGCTTGAGCGCCCCGCCGCATTCCACGCCGATCACGTCGGCGTGGGTGTAGATCCGGAAGTAGCCCGTCGCGAACCAGTCCTGGACCTGCCGGGCGAAGGCCGGGTCCTTCGCGGCCGCCACGACGCCGGTGGGAAGGCGCCGGGCCACCTCGGGGGCGTGGCTCGGGCCCGAGAGGACGCCGACGGCGGGGGGATGGAGCCGGTCCTCGATCTGCGCGGAGGGGAGTTTCAGGGTTTCCCGATCGATTCCCTTGGCGACGGAAACGACGGGGGCGGGCCGGATGCCGGTCGCGACGATTTTGTCGAGGACCTTCGGGAGGTGGAGCGTCGGGACCGCGAGGACCCAGAACGCGGCCCCCTCGCAGGCCTCCGCGAGATTTCCCGTGAACCGCACGCCCGTCGGGATGGGGACCTCGGGGATGAACTTGGGGTTCCGCCGGGTCCGCTCGACGGTCTGCGCGTACTCCGGGTCGTGGCTCCAGACCGAGACGGAGAGGCCGCGGTCCTCCAGGATGAGCCCCAGGGTGGTCCCCCAGGCCCCGTCTCCGATGATGGCCGCCTTGTCCATGCGGATGTCGAGTTTACGGATTTTCCGGGCCGCGGGGAGGGCCTTCGCCCGTATTCCTCTCCCGGCGGTCGAGGGAGAGGCGATTTTCGGTTCCGGCGAACAGGCGGACCAGGTTCGAGCGGTGGCGCCAGGCGACGAGGACGCTCGCTGCGATCGCGAGGGCCGCGAGGGCGCCCGTCCGTCCGCCCGGCGCTGCCGGCAGGAGCGCGTAGGCGACCGGCAGCGCGGCCGTGGCGACGATGGAGGAGAGCGAAACGATCCGGGTCGCGGCGAACACGAGCGCCCAGACGCCGAGTGCGCACCCGGCGGCGGCCGGCATCAGGGCGAGGAAGGCGCCCGCCGAGACGGCGACGCTCTTGCCTCCCCGGAAGCGCAAAAACGCGCTGAACGAGTGGCCGAGGATGGCGCACGCCGCGGCCGCGGCGGGGAGCCACGCCGCCGCGGGCTCGGCCGACAGGATGCTTTCGAGCGGCTGCGCTCCGATGGCCGCGGCGGCTCCCTTGCCGGCGTCGAGCAGGAGCGCGAGGGCGGCCGCGACGGGCCCCCAGGGTTTCGGGGCCACCCGCGCGAGGTTCGTGGCCCCGATGTTCCCGCTTCCCGCCTTCCGCAGATCGATCCCGAAAAAGGCGCGGCCTGCGATCCAGGCGAAGGGGATCGCGCCGATAAGATACGCGGCGGCGAGGACGATCGAGGACATCATGCTCGGCGAGGGGAGAGTCTGTGGCCGCCCGGGTCCGGGCGCAAGGTGGCCTTCAGGGGCGGGGCTTTTTGGGCGGGGTCCATTGCGCGCGAAGGGCGGCGGCCTTCCGCAGGACGTCGATCCCGTCCGGGTCGGTCCGGTCGCGCGCCAGCCGGACCCCGGCGAGCCGCTCGGCCTCCGAAAGGGACCGCAGGGCCGCTTCGCGCTCGCCCATGGGCCATTCGAACGTGGCGAGGACGATCCGCAGGGACGGCGCGGCCGGGATCGCGACGGACGCCTTCCGGAGGGATTCGACGAGGATTCGGAACAACGGAGACGCCCGGGGGTCTCCCTTCCGGCCGAGCGATTGGCAGGCGGCGCCGGCGAGGTCCCAGGCGAGCGCGTCCGCCGGGCGGCGCTCGAGTCGGACCGAGATCGTCTCGAGCGCCCCCGGCTCGTCGCCGAGCTGCAGCCGCAACGCCGCCTCGTGCCGGTCGGCCGGCCCGAAGCCGGGAAGGATTCGCCGGGCCGCCTGGATTTCCGCGAGGGCCGACGCCGTCCCCCGCGGGCCGCCGAGCCGGATCTCCGCGGAGGTCATCCGGGCGCGGAACGCAAGCAGGGGCGTCCCCCGGGCGGCGGCCCGCGCAAGCATCGGGAGCGCCGATTCCGGCCGCTTGGCGGCGCGCGCCGCGGCGGCCGCGGACATCTCGCGCTCGGCGAGGAACTTGCCCGGGACGAGCAGGACCCAGAGCGCCCCGGCCGCCGTCGCGAGGGAGAATCCCCGCGCTAGGCCCGCTTGGGGGGGCGTCTCCCCGCGGGCGGCGGCCCGGAGGCCCGCGAGGGCGCCGATCGACAGGAAGAGAATCGCGCGGTTCGCGGGCTCCCCGAGGGGGACGCAGCCCGCGCCGGAAACCAGCAGCGCGGCGACGCCCGCCTGGACGCCTGCCGCCAGGGCGCTTCCCTGCGAAAACCTTCCGAGCAGGGGGAAGACGAGGAACGCGAGCGCCGCGACGCCTGCGATTCCGGACTCGAAAAGCGTCCGAATCGGCTCCGAGTGCGGGTGCGTCTCGCTTTCCGCCGCCCAGCGGTTGCACGGAAGCCCCGGGGCCGGCCGCAGCGCCAGCGCGCAGGGCGAGGAGCCGGGCCCGAATCCGGCGATCAAACGCGCGGGGGACGTCTCGAACGCCCGTCCGGCGGATTCCCACAAGAGGATTCGCGTCCCGATCGTCGAGGCCTGGAGGACCTTCCCCGGATTCGATCCCCCGGCGACCCTGCCGGCGAGCAGGAAGGCCAGGACCATCGCGACGGCGATGCCGGCGAATGCGATCGAGGCGTCGGGTTTGGGCCCGATCCGCCAGGCAAGGAAAGCGACGCCCGCGACGAGCGCGATGAGGGCGCCCTCGGAACGGGATGCGACGAGCGTGATCGCGAAGACGAGGCAGGCAACCGCGCGCAGGAGGAACCGGCGGAAGTCGCCTTCCGCGCGCGCCGATAGCGAGGACCCCGCCGACACCAGCGCCGGGAGGAGGAAGAGGTTCGCCGCGACGTTCGGATTGCCGGCGGGGGCCGCGAACACGATCCCGCCCGATTGCGTGAGGATCGAGATCGCCGCCGCGGGCAGGAAGGCAAGCGCGAGGAACTCGGGGGCGTGCTCCCGGACCGCGGGCCTCCGGATTGCGGCGCTCGCGAGGATCGCGAACAGTGCGAGGGCGGCGTCCTCGGCGAACCGGGGAAGCCCCAGTTGCGGCCACGGCGAGAACAGCCACCCCGCCGCCAGCGCGCAAAGATAGAACGGCAGCACCCGCAGCCCTTTGCCCGATCCCGGCCGGAAGAGCCCGCGACCCGCCGCCCAAACGAGCAGCAGGACCATCCCGCTCCAGAGCAGCGGCTCCTTCGGGTAGGCGTGGTCGAAGAATCCGAGGTGGAATCCGAGGATCGGCCGTCCCCAGGGCAGGAGCCGCACCCCGTCGAATTTCCCGTAGGCGACCGGGACGAGCGCGAGGAGGACGAGGCCCGCGAAGCCTGCGAGCGACCAGACGTCCAGGGGCGACGTTCGCCCGCCGCTCTCCGCCGCTTCCGGGCCCGTCGCTTCGGGATGCGGAAGGTTTTGGTCAGTCATCGAGGAACCCCAGGATTTGGCGCGCGATCCGGCGGCTCGCGCCTTTCGGGCCGAGGGCGCGGGCGAGGACGCGCTCGGGGACGCGGCCGGGCGCCGGCAGGCTGGATAGCGCCCGGAGGACCCGTGCCGGATTCAATCCGGCGAGCGCGTTCCATCCCGCCTTCACCGTCTCGACCCATTCCGTCTCGTCCCGCAGCGTGACACAGGGCACGCCCAGCCAGAAGGCCTCCTTCTGGACGCCGCCGGAGTCGGTCAGGATCGCGGAGGCGTTCCCCTCGAGGGCGATCATCTCGCGGTATCCCACGGGCGGGATCGCGCGAAGATTTTCGATCCGGGAGAGCGCGGATGGTCCCGCGAAGCGCCGGATCGCAGACGCCGTTCTCGGATGCATGGGGAAGATCGCGGGCTTCGGAACGGCCTTCAGAACGGCGAGAAGGCTCGTGACGGCCTCGCGCGAGTCCGTGTTCGCCGCGCGGTGGGCCGTAACGAGTCTGTAGCCCCGTCGCGCGACGCCGAATCGCGAGAGGATCGCGCGCGCCTCGGCGGGCGCGGGCGCCCCCAGCGCCAGCGCGTCGCGCATGGCGTCGCCCGAGAGGACCACGCCCGATCGGATCCCCTCGCGCCGGAGGTTCGCCACCGCTGTTCGCGTCGGGCAGAACAGGAGCGTCGAGAGGCGGTCCGCGACGGCGCGGTTCACCTCCTCCGGCTGGTTCCGAACGAACGAGCGCAGCCCCGATTCCACGTGCGCGATCGGGATCCCGAGCCGCGCGGCGGCGAGGGCGCCGGCCAGCGTCGAGTTCGTGTCCCCGTAGACGAGCACCAGATCCGGCCGGGTTTTTTCGAGGAGGGGCTCGAGACGCGCGAGCATTCGGGAAACCTGCGAGAGCGCGGAGCCGCCGCCGGCGGAAAGGTGCGCGTCCGGCCGCCGGATCCCAAGCTCGCGCTCGAAGACCCCGGCCAGGCGGTCGTCCCAGTGCTGGCCCGTGTCGACGACGACGTGCCGCAGGCGCATCCGCCTCCGCCTCGCCTCCGCCTCGATGGCGTTCGACACCGCTGAAACCTTCACGAACTGCGGCCGCGTCCCGAACACGGTGAGCAGCGTCGCCGGCATCCCGCTATCTTCCGCGAATTCCCGCGGAATGAAAGCGGGGGAGGGTTAATTCGCCAGCGTGTCGATCGAATCCTTCGGATCCTTTTCCTATGACTCGCCTGCCGTCCTCTGCAGGCTTTCCAGCCAGATGTAGAGGCGGACCATACGGACGGTGAAGACGTATTCCCCTTTGACGTCCCCGGATCGAATCACCTTCAGCTGCTTCATCTTCTGGAGGAAATTGTCGAATTTTCTCCGCTCCACCTCCGTGAGGCCCTTTTCGATATCCGACCGTTGGAATGTCATCCCCTGTCCGGTCCTTGCGATCTTCCGGAGGATGGAGTGGTAGTCCTTGCTCCGAAGCGCCTTGTATACCTGCTGGTCGACGTATTTCTTGCCGACGTCGTCGGCAGCGAGAACGACGGCCCGATGCGCCTCTTCCTTGGAAATCACCCCGTCCTGGTCCAGCCAGAACGCGGCGTCTCCCACCAGGTGCATGATCTTGGGAAAGCCGGCGGAATATTCCGCCATCAGATCCAGGGCCTCCGGCTCGATCCGGATCTGGACGCTGTCGAACGTCTTCGTGAAAAAGGCCTTCATCTCGGCCTCGGACATCCATTCGATCTCCACGACATCGAAAATCCGATCCACCGGCGGGTGGTGCTGGATCATGTCCCGGCGACGCTCCTCGACGCCGCACAGCATGAGGAGCAGGGGGAGCGGCTGGCGGGACAGGGCGTTCGTGTCCACGATGGACTTGATGAAGTGGGAGAATTTGGGCTCGGCCGTGATGCCGTTGATCTCGTCGAGGATTAGGAAGATTCCCTTGATGCCGGTCGGCTTCAGGCGGTCGAGGACCTCCGCAAGGAACGGTAAAAGCCCCGTTGCGATGGTGGGGGCCGATTTCTTCATCTCTTCCGCGTGCAGGGTAAAGCCGAAGGGGGACTGTTCACCGATGTATTTGGCGAGCCAGTGCTTGATCTTCTCGGATCGAGTGGGCTCGAAGGCTCCGGAGCGCAACGTTGCCTCCAGAACCGCGGCGCCCACGTCGTTCACCGTCTCCGCGGAACCGAGGGGGGCATAGATGCCGTGCAGGCCGTGATTCCGCTCCGCCAGCCACTGGGTGTAGCCGGCGATGGAACTCTTTCCGATTCCGTACTCCCCTTGCACGTAGATGGCGACGGGCTTCCCGTCCTCTACCTGGCGGACCCCGCGGCCCATGATGTGCTCGATTTGGGAGTCCCGACCGACGAACATCTCGCCGGTCACCGGCTGGCCAGGATAGAAGGGGCTTTTCCCCTTGGGGGTTCGGCTCACGATAGTATCCATCCTACCGGAAATCCGGGATCCGGATCGTGGCCTTGCAGGCGTCGCGCCGCGTGCGGCGCCGATTGTCGTATTCCTGGAACCAAGGGGGACAAGGGGGGGGTGGCAGGGTTGTTGCTTCCGAACTTTCGAGGCCGGACGCAAAATCTCCGTTGCTTGCGATCAATTCGCCAGCGTGTCGAGCATGTAGTTCCTCGTTACGCGCTTCGAGGCCGACTTCGGGTCCGGGGCCTGGGGATGGATCCCAGTCGCCCGCTTGTCGTACCACTGCACGCTCCAGTCGAACTTGAGAACGTTCACGCCGTCCGAGTGGTTGACGGATCCCTCGAAGTCGTCGGAGGCGATGACGGTGCCGGGGTCGAGGGCGTCGGTGATCTTTCCGTAGGCCGTGTTGTCCCGGGCGGCGTACGAGCACTGCCGGCCCCGCAGGTCCGCCGCCGCCGACGCAGGCCCCAAGTCCCAGTGGTTCGTGTCGCCGGAGGTGGGGCAGAGGTAGAGATCGCTGGAACGGCCCGTGAGTGTCCCCGCCCGGTAGAGCAGGATGAGAACCTCGGCGCCCTTGCCGTCCGGATACTCCTTGTTTCCGCCCACGGTCGTGTTGTAGGTAATGAAGGAGGTTCCCAGTTGCTTCAGGTTGCCTCGGCACGAGGCCTTTCGGGCTTCCGTCCGGGGCCTGCGGATGGCCGGGATGATCAGCAGGGCGAGGATGACGAGGACGGTGACGATGATGAGGCACTCGAGGAGCGTGAGGCCGCGCGCGTTCCTGAAGTCCGTTCGTGCCATCCTCGCTCCCTTCCGGTTCGCAGGACCGTTGCGGATTCTACGGGGCCTGCCGCCCGCGCCCCCGAAAAAACGCGGGGGCCCGCCCATCGGCGGACCCCCGCGGGGCTTCCTCGCTCGTCAGTTGGAGAGCGTGTCGAGCTTGAACGACGGGCCCGCGGTCGTGCTTCCGGCGGCGGGTGTCGCGGCGGCGGGGTTGATGCCCGTCGCCTTCGCGTCGTACATCTGCACGCTCCAGTCGAACCGCAGCACGTTGACGCCGCTCGTGTGGTTCGCGGACCCCTCGAAGTCGTCCGAGGCGATGGCCGTCCCGGGGTCGAGGTTGTCCGTGATCCGTCCGAACGCCTGGTTGTTCCGCCCGGCGTACGAGCACTGCGTCCCGCCCGCGTCGGATGCGGCCGACGCGGATCCCTGGTCCCACGCGTTCGTGTCCCCGGAGGACGGGCAGAGGTAGAGCTCGGAGCTCCGCCCGGACAGCGTGCCCGCCCGGTAGAGGACGATTAGCTGTTCCGCCCCGCTTGCCGACGCCGCGTACGGATACTCCTTGTTTTGGCCCACGGTCGTGTTGTAGGTCACGAACGACGTTCCGATCTGCTTCAGGTTGTTCCGACACTGCGTCTGGCGAGCCAATTCCCGCGCTTTCGCGATGGCGGGAAGCAGCATCGCCATGAGGATGCCGATGATGGCGATTACGATCAGGACCTCGATCAACGTGAACCCGCGTGGTTTATGGAATGACGTATGCACGGGTTCCTCCTTTCCGTCCCGGGGACCGACGCTCCCGCGGGACGCCCCAATTATAGCATTTGATTCAAATTGAAATCAAGCGATACTTTTAAATATTCTTTGCGGGAGGCGCCGCGCGGGCATAAAAAAACCGCGGGGACCCGCATGGCGCGGGCCCCCGCGGGGCCGATTTCCGTCCGTCAGTTCGCCAACGTCTCGATCTTGTACGAGAGACCTGCCGGGCTGCTTGCGGCGGCGGGTGTTGCGGCGCTGGGGAGGATCCCCGTCGCCTTGGAGTCGTACCACTGCACGCTCCAGTCGAACCGCAGGACGTTCACGCCGTCCGAGTGGTTTATCTGTCCCTCGAAGTCGTCCGAGGCGATGACCGTCCCGGGGTCGAGGTTGTCGGTAATCTTCCCGTTCGCCACGTTGTTCCGCCCGGCGTACGAGCACTGCGTCCCACCCGTGTCGGCGGCGGCCGACGCGGCGCCCTGGTCCCAGCTGTTCGTGTCGCCCGAGGTGGGGCAGAGATACAGCTCGCTGCTCCTTCCGGAGAGCGTGCCTGCCCGGTAGATCACGATCAGCGTTTCCGAACCCAGCGCCGAATTGACGTACGGATACTCCTTGTTCCCACCCACGGTCGTGTTGTAGGTGATGAACGAGGTGCCGATCTGCTTGAGGTTGTTCCGGCACGACGCCTTCCGAGCCTCCGTCCGAGCCTTCCCGATCGCGGGAAGAAGCATCGCCATGAGAATGCCAATAATGGCGATAACGATCAGAACCTCAATCAGTGTGAAACCGCGTGCGAACCGAGATGACTTATGCACGGGTTCCTCCTTTCTGCCCATGGGGACAATCCCCTGGCACCCGCCATTATGACGCTTCCAAGAACTGGATTGCAAGCCCCAACGGTGGCAATCGCCGCGGGATGGCGCTAGATTTCCGGGGATGCCCCTCTCCGAGACGACCCGCGGCCGGCTCGTCGCGGCGGCCCTCTGGGTGTGGGCGCTGGCGCTTTGCGCGTGCGCGGCGAACCAACTGGCCGGATATCCCGTCTGGAAGCCGCCCCTCGATCGGATGGTTATCGGACTCGTCGAGAACCTGCGGGATTTGAAGGAAATCCCGGGCGGCAACGAGCGCGCCTCCCTCGAACGGGTGCTCGGCAACCTCCGCCGGGCCCGGATCGAGAAGGCCCCGGTGCCTATCGAGCAGGCCCTCGAGGCGCATCTGGCCAAACCCGACGGTTCCGATAGGGAGAAGGAGGCCGAGGCCCTCCACGCGAAGGCCCGCAAGTTGTCCGCCGAATGGCTCAAGGGGCTCGGCGATTTCGTCGTCGTGCCGCTTCTTGCCGACGCCCTCGGCTCCGATTCCGCGTCGCAGCGGCGCGAGGCCTACGGGCTCTTGCTCGAGCTGACCGAGGATTTGCCCGGGCGGCCGACGAAGGACGAATACTCGCCGGCGGGCCCGGAACCGCTTCGCGCCGCGGCCCAGGCGAGGTGGCGGGATTGGGTCCACCGGAACAAAGACAGCCTGTAGGGGCGAGTCCTACGTCCAAAGTCCTAGGTCCTAAGTCGATGAAAGCGCTGGTCGTTGTGATCCCGCGTCCGCTCGAGCGGCTCGAGCGGTTCGTCCGGCGGGACGTCGAAACCCTGCGCGAATCCCTCGGGGCGTGCCTTGCGGTGATCCCGTCGGCCCTCGCCTCCGCGCCGGCTCTTCTCTTGCGTCCCGACCTGGGCTTCCGGGCGGCCGCGCGCGCGGCCCGCGTCTCCCGGGGGCGCTTCCTTCGCGGGTTTTCGGGGGACCTGCTGCGCGGCGCGGGGCTTTCCCGGCTTCTTCCCCCGGGGCCCGTCCATCTGCACGCGACGCACGCGAACTGGGTGCTCGCCGCCGTCCGGATCGCGGCATCCCTGCGCGCCTCGACGTTCTCGTTCTCCGCCCACGCGCGCGACGTGTTCGCGGAGGGGTCCGGGCTCATCGCCCGCGCCGCCGGCGCTTCCGCCGCGATCGCCTGCAGCGAGGCGGGAGCCGCCGCCCTGCGGGACGCCCTCGGCCTAGGCTCGAACGTTCCCGTCCGGGTCGTGCTCCACGGCGTGGACCTGGAGGCGTTCCGGCCGTCCGGCGCGCACGATTCGGTTCCGCCGAGGGTCCTCTGCCGCGCCCGGTTCGTTCCGAAGAAGGGGCATGCGACGCTCCTCGAGGCGTGCGCGATCCTCGCGCGGCAGGGCGTCTCCTTCGAATCCGTCCTCGAAGGCCACGGTCCGCTGGAGGCGGAGATCCGGACCCGCATCGAGCGGCTCGGCCTCCCGGATCGCATCCGGATCGCCGAATCGTCCGGGGAGAGCGCCTCCGCGGATTGCTACGCCGGCGCGGCCGTCTACGTCCAGCCCTCCATCGCGGCATCGGACGGCGATCGGGACGGGATCCCGAACGCGCTGGCCGAGGCGATGGCCTGCGGGATTTCTCCGGTCGCCTCGTCGGTCGGCGGGATCCCGGAGATTGTCGAGGACGGCCGCTCGGGCCTTGTCGTCCCGCCGGGCGACCCCGCGGCCCTCGCTCGCGCGCTGGGATCGCTGCTCGCGGATCCGGCGAAGCGCCGGGCCCTCGGGGAGGGGGCGAGGCTTCGGGTCGAGACGTGTTTCGACGCACGCGCATGGGCCCCGAGGCTGGCGGCTGCGGTCCGGGAGGCCATGGAAGACCCGTCGGGTCTCGCGTAGAATCAGAGTTTCCGGGCGCATTCCGTGCCCGGCCCGAAGCGCCATGAACGAAACCCCGTCGTGCGGATGGACCCGCCCGGGTCCCTTTTCCTTCCGCGCCGACATGACGGTCGGGGAGATTCTGCGGGCCCACCCGCTCGCCGCCGACGTCTTCGCCTCGTTCCGCCTTGCGAACTGCCGAGAGTGCGAAAGCGGGGAGACGGAGCGCCTCGATAGCGTCTGCATCGCCTACGGGATTCCCCTCGCCGAACTCCTTGCGGCCTTAAACCGGCTCGTGTCGCCGTTTCCGCCCGTCTCGGGAGGGTGAATCTCGCCCTTCTAGGGGCCGGCGGTCGCCGGCCCGGAGGAATCCCGGGGGGTTGCGGCATACAATCGGCAGAACCGGAAAGGAATATCCATGAGCAGCATTCAGAACGGAACGCAGGTGTTGACCCTCGTCCGAACCCTCTCCCTCGTCCTCGCCCTCGGGGCCTCCGCCGCCTTGGCCGACATTTCCACGGACAAGGACCGTCTGCTCGCGGACATGACCGCGGCCTCCGACGGCTCCATCCCGGCCGAGCGCGCCAAGCCGTATCTCGATGCCGTCCGCGCGGCCATCCTGGAGCGCTTGAGCCCCGAGCAGAAGACCGCGCTCGAATCCAGCCTCGAGAAGTCCACGGCCGAGACCGACCCCTCGCGCGAAGCGCTGCGTGTCTTCCAGACGGCGCTGAAGGAGGTTTCCTTCCAGGACGAGCAGCTGCGGGGGATGGTCTCCGCGATCCGGGGCAGCCTCCAGAAGGCGCGCGTCCTGCCGCCCCCGACGGAGACGGTCATGAACGATTCCCCGAACATCCCAGAGAAAAAGGGCCCCGGGATCGCGGTCCTGCAACAACCGTTGCCCCAGCCCGATCCGCTGAAGCCCGCCGACCAGCAGTTCGGCGGCGGCTCGAAGGCGAGCAGCAAGGGCGGCGACGAGCGCCACCAGGTCGACTACTCCAAGTACTACAAGCGCGGTTTCAACGGCGCCGACGGCTGGGGCTGGCCGGCCAGCAGCGTCGGGGGTGGCGGCGGCGTCGTTCGTGGACATTGGCGCGGCGTGAACGGGATGACCCCGCTGAACGGGAAGTGGTCCAATCCCGGTTCCGCCCAGCGGCGCAGCACCCACTCGGCCATGTACAACCGGGCCGTCCGAAACCAGGGCCGCGTCACGAACAAGTCCATGCGCGGCGTGCACGTCAACGTCCGCGGCGCGGTGAAGGTGGGCAAGGCCCGCGCGCCCCGGGGCGGGAAGCGCTAGGGCTTCGCCTCGTCCGGCTAGAAGCGGATGTGGTGCACCCGGGCCGGGGGGGCGTTGGCGAGCACCCGGCGGGTGGATTCCCCGTGCCGCCGCCGCAGCCACGAAAGGTGCGCGGCGACCCGCCGGACGCGCTGGCGTTCCGGGGCGCCCGAGACGGCCAGGCGGAGGGGCCGCAACCCGATGTACTCGAACCACGAAACGCTCCCGCCGGGCTTCAGCACCCGGCGGAAGGTGCGGAAGATTGCGCGGACCTGGCGCGTCTCGAGGTTGTTGAAGGGGATCCCGCAGACGATGTGATCGTAGACGCCCGTCTCGGTCGCCGTCTCGACGGGTCCGTGGACGACCCGGATCCGATCCCGCGTCGCGTCGAAATGGGGGTCCGTCCGGAGCATCTTCCGCAGGTAGCGAACGAAGCCCTCGCCGACCTCGAAGAGATCGAGCCGGTCCTCCGGGCCGAGCCGGCGCGCGATGGCCCGCGTGAAGGGTCCGGTGCCGGGGCCCGCCTCGAGAACGCGTCGGGCGGGGGGTCCCGCCACGATCCGCTCGGTGATTGCGCGCGCGAGCGCCCTCGACGACGGCAGGATCGCGCCCGTCGCGTGATAGTCCCGGATGGCGTTGCGGAGGAAGTGCCAGGCTTCTCGGATGGGCATGCGCTGTCCGGCGGGCAGGCCGCCGGGGGCGACATGGTATAGTGCCCGCGCGGTTTTCGCCGGCCCGCGGCCGGCATTTTTCAAGAGGATTCCGGGGGCACGGCTTGACGCGAATTTCCGGCTTGGCGGACGCGAGGGGCATCGGCGTCCTGGCCGCCGGGATAGGCCTCGCCGGGATCCTGCTCGGCGGGATCGGGATCTGGGCGCTGCACCAGCGGACGCGCCAGGACGAGTCCGACGTCCGCCGGGATCTTCGCGACGAGGCCGCCGCCCGCGCGCGCGCCATCGGCGACCGGCTGAACGCCCTGGCCTCCGACCTGCGCGCCCGCGCGGAGATCGCCGCGGCGTCGCCGGGCGGGATTCTCGCGGGCTTTCCGGGCCCGGGGCTTCCGCTCGAGGTCGGGGCGGTCCTTGCCTGGGGGCCCGGGGGCGAGACGCTGCTGCCCCCGCCGGCCCCGCCGGGCCCGGCCCCGGCCATCGCGCGGGAGATCCTGGAGGACGAATCCGCCCTGGGCCGCACGGCCTCGCTGCGGGAGGCCCTCGCTTCCGAGCGAGAGGCCCGTGACCCGCGCCGGGCGATCCTCGAGTTTCGGCTGGCCATGCGGGATCCGGGCGCCCCGGTCCGGGTGCGGCTCCTCGCGTTGCAGGGAATCGTCCGGTGCGCCTTCCGGCTGGGGCTCGCCGCGGAGGCGCTGGAGGCCGCGTCGGCCCTCGTCTCGGAGGCGAGGCGCGCCGGCCGGCCGGACCTCGAGATACCGGCTCTCCTGCAGTCGGGGTCGCTGCGCGCGATCGCCGCGGGGGACCCGGCCGCGGGGATGGCCGACTGGGTCGCCGTCCTCGCCGGCGCGGAGCGGGAGCGCTCGCGGATCGGGGACGCGGCCTCGCGGGTGCTCTTCGAGCGTGCGCGACAGGAGGCCGACCGCGTGCGCGACGCCGCCCGGCCGGCGGAACTGCGCCGGCGGATGGAGGCGGTCCTTTCGGATCGCGCGATTCGGGAGCGGGCCGCCGCCGTGGAGGCCGCGCTGCAGGCCCGGGGATTCGTCCTCGCGCCGGCCGGCGGGGCCTGGGTCCTCGCGGAGGGAGTTCCCTGGCTCGTCGTCGCGTCCGACCGGCCGTCCGGCGAGGAGGCCGGCCCCGTCCGGCGGGTCGCCTACGCAATCCCTGCTACGGCCCTCGAAGGATACGCGCCCGCCGGACGCGCGGTCGTCCTCTCGGGGCCCGGCCTGCCGCCCCCGGCGCCCTCCGAGGCCGAGTCCGACCCCGTCCGGCTTCCGCCCCCCTGGGACGCCTTCGAGGTCCGGATCGCCTCGACCCTGTCGCTCGATGCCGAGCGGCTCGAGCGTCTCCGCTCCCGCGCGTCGATGCTCCGGCTCGGCGTTGGCGCGCTCGCGCTCGGGATCGTGCTCGCGCTGGCGTTCCTGGCGGCCCGCGCGATCCGCGAGACGCGGGAGGCCCGGATCCGGACGGAACTCGTCCGGCGCGTCGGCCACGAACTGAAGACCCCGCTGACGACGATCCGGCTCCTCGCCGAGATGCTCGAATCGGGCGGAAGCGAGCCGGAAGAGGTCCGGGAATGCCTCGGCGTCCTGCGCCGCGAGGTGGACCGCCTTTCGGGTCTCATCGAGGGGATTCTCGACTTCGCCCGCGTGACGGCGGGGCGGCGCGCAGGCGTCCTGCGGGAGGTCGATCTCGCCGTTCTCGCCCGCGATACGTTGGGGGCCATCGGGCCGCAGATCGCCGCCGGCGGCTTTAGGCTGGAAACGGACCTGCCCTCCCCGGGGCCGCGCGCCCGGGTGGATCCCGACGCGATGTCCGAGGTCCTCTTGAATCTTCTCTCGAATGCGATGAAGTACGGGGGAGAGGAGCGCTGGATCCGAGTGTCCTTGAAGCGAGACGGGGCGCAGGCGGTGCTTTCGGTCGAGGACCGGGGGATCGGGATCCCGGCCGCCGAGCGCGCCCGGGTCTTCGAGCCCTTCGTCCGCGCCGAGAACGCGCTTTCGACCGGGCGGGAGGGCGTGGGGCTGGGCTTGGCGATCGCCCGCCAGATCGTGCGCGACCACGGCGGCCGGATCGAGCACCATCCGGCCCGCCCGCGCGGGACCCTCTTTTCCGTCCGGCTGCCGGCCGCGGCCGCGACCCCCGCATGCGCGCCGGCCGCCCCGGAGGGGACGTCTTGAAGCCCGAGCCCGTCCGCTCCGAATCCGGGGAGACAGGCTCCATCCTCGTTGTCGAGGACGACGCGGGGATCCGCTGGACATTGCAGAAATCCCTCGAGCGCGAGGGATTCTCCGTCGCGGTCGCGTCCGACGGGGAGCAGGGACTGGAGCGGGCGCTTTCGGGAAAGCCCGACCTCTGTCTCGTGGACGTCATGCTCCCGCGGCTCAACGGCTTCGAGCTTTTAAAGGCCCTCCGCCGCCGGGGCTCGATCGTGCCCGTCATCTTCCTTACGGCCAAGGGCGCGGAGATGGACCGGGTGTTGGGGCTCGATCTGGGGGCCGACGATTACATCCCGAAGCCCTTCTCGCTGCGCGAGCTCTTGGCGCGGATCCAGGCGGTGCTGCGCCGCACCCGCGCCCGGGCGATTGCCTCGGGGCGGCTGCGCTTCGCCGACTGCCTCCTCGACCGGGAGGCGAGGCGATTGCAGCGCGCGGGAAGCGAGGTCCCCATGACCCAGCGGGAGTTCGATCTCTTGCGCTTCCTCCTGGAGCACCCGAAGCGCGTCCTGTCCCGGCGCGAGATCCTCGGCAAGGTCTGGGGATATGATTACTACGGGACGGACCGCACCGTGGACAATTTCGTCAACCAGCTCCGCGAGAAAATCGGCGACGACGCGGAGCATCCGCGCTGGATCGCGACCGTGCGAGGGGCCGGCTACCGGTTCGACGCAGAGGTCCGCCCCGGATAAACTCCCCTCCTCCCATGGGCTTCTCCGGCGATCTCCGCACCATCGATCTCGCGAACATCTTCCAGACCATCGCGATGAACCAGATGACGGGGACGCTCCATCTCTTCGGCACGGACGAGGAGCGCCACATCTTCTTCGAGAATGGCGAACTCGCCTTCTTCTCCTGGGGCCGCGAGCCGCTCTGGATGGGCCGGATCGTCGTGAACAAGGGGATGCTCCCCGAGACGCGATTCCAGGCCATCTCGCGCGACCTCATCCGCGGCGGGGGCCGGCCCACGTTCGCCCAGTTTTGCGAGGCGGCGGGCATCCCGGAGCCGGGGCTGCGCGAGCTGATCCAGCGCGTGATCCAGGAGCAGATCTACGAGATCTTCGGCTGGCGCGAGGCGAGGTTCATCTTCGAGGAAGGCCCCGTCCAGGGCGCCTACTTCGACGCGGACATGCAGTCCTTCCGTTTCCAGGCGAACTGGAGCAACCTGATCCTGGAAGCGGCCCGCCGCCTCGACGAATGGAGGGTCATTCGGAAGTGGGTCAAGTCCGACCGGGACATCTACGTGCGCTCGGAAGTGCCGGGCCTGCCCGACATCAACGTCTACGAGGGCTACGAGCCCGAGGTGCTCGCCGCGCTGGACGGCGAGCAGGCCGTCGAGGACGTCGCCAACCGCACGGGGCTGGGGCTCTTCCCCGTCTCCCAGCTGACCAGCGGCTGGCACAAGGAGAACCGCGTCCGCCCGCTTTCTCTCGACGAGCTGAAGTCGAAGGGCGAGGCGGCGCTGCGCGGCCAGGCCTTCTCGAAGGGGGTCCGGTTCTTCGGGCGCGCGGTCCAGCTGCAGCCCGCCGACGTGTCGCTGCGCCTTAAGCTCATCCACTGTCTCGCCCAGGAGAAGCAGTGGGAGCGGGCGGCCCAGGAGTGCGTTTTGATCGAGGAGGAAAAGAGCAAGGAGGACGATCT
>CAYHQZ010000006.1:0-36910 GCA_964358555.1 uncultured Planctomycetia bacterium | reverse complement strand
CCACGTCCAGGAGGTACTCGCCGTACGTGTTGTTCGGCATCGCCCCTGCCGCCGGACGAGGCCCCAGACCTCGCGAAGGAACCAGGCGGCCCCTCGCACGTTCTGGAAGGAGGTGAAATCCCCGGTCATGATGACCAGCCCGTCCGCGCGCGAGACGCCCTCCGGGGCGTAATCGTCCTCCCAGACGTAGTTCGGGACGAGAAGGCTGTCGGCGTCCCCCGCGAACCGGGCGTGGGACCGCCGGTCCTCTTCGGAGACGCTCACTATCCGATCGAATCGGGAAAACAGGCGGCGCTCGTGGCGCCGCTCGACGGCGAGCCGAAGCCTTCGCGAGTGGCGGGAGCGACCGATGGGCAGCGCCCGGCACTCCTGCCGCGTCACCTCCGACTGGGCGGTGTGGTTGCCCATAATCGCGCGCACCCCGGCGGCGCGCGCGATCGGCTCGTATTGCCCCCAGAAGCCGTAATCGAACCAGACGGCGTCGGGGCGAACGGCCCGGAGCCGCTCCTCGAGGAACGCCGACCATTCCGGCCGCGGCCGCAAAAGGCCCCGGAGGAACCGGACCTTGTCGCCGAACGTCCCCCTCGGCAGCGCCGGCCACGTCTCCCAGGATCGGACGAGGCCCGCGAGCCGCTCGTCGGGCCGGCCCTCGCCCGCCAGGACGTGCAGTTCATAGCGGAGAGCGAGGCTCCGGATCAGGCTCCGGGCGCGGATCCGGGATCCCCCGTCCGGCGGGCAGGGACACAGTTCCGTCGCGTAAAGGACCCTCGTCATGGGGCGCATCCGAGTCGCCGCAGCAGCGGCCCTGCTTCGCCCTCGACCTCGCGGACCTGGGCCTCCGAAAGCGATCGGCGCCACGCCCCCACCGAATCCGGCCGGGCCTTCCGGAGGGCCTCGTCGAGGCGCGAACGGGAGGCCGGCGCGGAGACGCCCAGGAAATCGGCGATGCGCGAGGCGTGGGCGCCGGGATCCCGCACGAGTTCCTCGTAGCGGATCTCGAGGACGTCGGAGGGCGGCGCGTCCCGCAGCCCGTTCAAGATCGCCTCCACGTGCCGCCGCCATCCCCAGGCGCAGCGGCCAAGATCGGTCGCGGCCTCGAACTCGGCCCGCCGCTCCGGCTCGACCCAGAACCGCGCGAAATTCCCGAAGGGATACCCGCCCGGCTCCCGAACGCCCGAATCCGCCCAGGCGGCCCGGAGCCAGGGCTTCCGGCTCCAGGAGAGCGCCACGTCCCGGCCGTCGCGGACGATGTGGATGAACTGCGCCCCGGGGAACGCGCGCCGCAGGAACGGGACGATGAAGGCGTTCTGCGGCGTCTTTTCAAAGAAGCGCCGCCCTCCTTCGAGCCGCGCCCGGAGAAGCCATCGGTAGATGAACCGATGAAACGCGCGCGCCCGGAGGAATCCCCAACGTCGGTCGTGGATCAGCCGGATGGAGGCTTTCGTGGCCATCGGCTCGTTGTGGTACGAGAACTCCCCGAGCGCCCCGATCGAATCCCCCAGGAACGTCGTCCCCGAACGCGGGGCGCCGAGAATGAACAGGGGCCGGCGCAGGGAGGGAAACAGCGACGAGATTACCCTGCGCACCCGGGGGCGCGCATCCCACGCGCGCGCCATCCTGCGATCGGCCAAGAACGTCCGGACGACGGCGCCCAGGACTCCGGAGGGCCGGCCGGCGTTCCGAGCCCGCCGGTCCGGCGATTCCGTGTAGCCGAGGGATTTCAGCAGTGCGCCGGCGCGCCAGCGGAGCCGGAGCCTAAGGATCCATCCCAGTTCCCGCCGCCACGCCCCGATCCGGGATTCATAGACCGCCGCCTGCGCCCCCGACTCCTCGCGCCGCTGCCGGGTGTGCTCCGCGTAGGTCGGCTGGATGTCGTGCGAGGCTGTCTCGTAGCGCAGGACGGCATCGTCCCAGGGCTCCCCGAGGAACTCGAGCAGCGTCCGCATCGTCGGCTTCGGGGACCTCACGAGGTCCTCGTAGCGGACCTCCAGATAGCGCGCGGGCAAGGCCTCCACGCCGAATCTCCGCGCATGGTTGATGCTCGAACGCCAGACGTCCACGCTGCACCAGGCGGATCGGAAACCCCACCGGGCAAGGTGTGACGCGACAACGTCCCGCCCATCGCGAAGGATGTGGATGAACTGCGCGTCCGGAAAGACCTCAGCCAGGAAGCCGACATGCAGCGTGTATTGGGGTGTCTTCTCGGCCCAGCGCGGCTTCCCCCGCTTCCCGGCATAGGCCCGGAGCGGCGCGTCGAGGAACTCCGCCATCCGCTCGCGCCAGTACTCGCGGGGGAATCCGTAGAGCTCCAGGTGCGACCAAGCCCGGTCAAAGATGGATCGCATGTCGGTGAAGAAAATCGTCTCCGGCCCGCATGAGATGCAGGGATGCGAGTCGAGCATCAGCCGCAGCAGCGTCGTGCCGGAGCGCGGAGCGCCCAGGATGAAGATAGGCGGCCGGCGGGGCTCGCTCAAGCGCCCTCCCCGACGGCGAGGCCGTGCATGGTTGTCCGGACGTCCCAGGAATACGGCCGCAGGCCCAAAAACCGCCCGCCGGGGAATTCAAAGCAGAGAATCGCGGCCGGCGAGATCCCGACGAAGAGGCGGTCCTTCTCGAGGGCGAGGCCCCGGACGAAGAGCGGCCGCGGGGGATTTCCGCGGAACATGCCGACGGCGGCCAGCGCCCGCCGGATCGCATAGGCCGCGCTGCACCTGCGCACGAGGGAGCGGATGTCGGGAACGGCCATGAGATCGATCCGCCGGACGAGCCGGGCGGAGGGCAGATCATAAAACAGGATCGCACGGCGCGCGGTGTCGTTCACAAGGGCCGTGCCGTCCGGAAGGACGACGAGGTTGTGAGCCCCCTTCAAGGCCTCGTCCCGCAGCCGCACGTCCCCCGTCCGCAGATCGATGACGGCCCCCGGCCGGCTGCAAAGCGCCAGCATCGCATCCCGCCAGGGGGCGACGGCGTTCAGGTGCAGGCGGTTTTTCTTGAGCGTCCGATCCCGGACCGTCGAGACCCGGCAGTCCCCGCTCTTGTCGATTTCCATCGGAACGACGCCGAACGCGCGCTGGACGGCAGGATTCTCGCAGGGCCAGAACGCCTCCACGAGCCGCCCGTCGGCGAGATCGAGTCGCACGACGGCGTCCAGCGCGGTGCAGGCCGCCCAGATCGTCCCGTCCCCGTCCGTCCAGGTCTCGTGGACTCCGGCGAGGAGCGAATGCAAAATCGCCCGGCGCGGCGCAAGGTCCGGGCCCAGGAAATGGAGCGTGTGGTAGGAGGCCACGCAAATCCCGCTTCCGAGGATCCGGACCCCACGCCCCCCGCGCGTGCTGGAACCGACCGCCCGATCGCCCGGGTCCGGATCCATCGCACGGACGGGGGCTCGGGCCTCGACACGGCCCGTCTCCCAGTCCATCCGGACGATCTCCCCGCCCCGATCCGGGGGGGCGTCCCGGACGACGGTGCTGAAGAAGATCCTCACGATCCGAAAATCCCCCGGCGAAGCCGGCGAAGGATGCGCCAGGCGAGCCCCGACCGCGGGCCGCGACCGGTGGCGCGCCGAATCTCGCGCAGAAAGCACCCGGGAATGGCGTTCGGATCCAGGGGTCCGGCGCGCCGCTCGATGGCTTCGAGGATGCGAAGGCATTCCGAGCGGTTGTAGATCCAGTAGTCGGAAAACTCCTCCCGCTTCCAGGTCTTGTCGTTGCCGATGTGGAACGTGGCGTGCAGGTCCTCGAACACGCGGAAGCGCGACGCAAGCGTCGAGAGATTCGCCAGGATCGACTTGCCGATCCAGCCCGTTCCGATGCAGACCTCCCCCAGGTCGAATCGCGGATAGAGATCGCGGCGGAACACGAAGCAGTCCCAGCCCATGTGCGGTTCCCCGATCTCCGCGCACATCAGCGGGATTTCGTCGATGCCGCGGTAGGTCGGCGGAAGGGTCCGGCGGTTCACCGCAAAGGCGTCGAACCCCTCGCGCGCAATCGAGGCCGCCGTCGCGTAGAAGTGGGGCTGCAGGGAGATGTCGGCGTTCGAGTAGATCAGGAACTCCTCGTCGGAAGCGGCAAACAGCGCGTCGAGGATGTCCTTGAGGATCGGCAGCGGCCGGGGAACCCGGAACGCCCGCCGCTCGCTCACCGAGCGCAAAAGCGGCGGCAGCCGGACGAACCCCTCGGGAAGCGCCTCGGGCGGATCGCCGGCCCGCTCGATGGAAAACAGCCGGACCCGCGCGGCGTCGGGCCACGCATCGCGCGCGAGGCGCATCGTCTCGAACGTGACGGGCTGCGCAACGGCGCCCTCCGAGCCCGCCGGCGCGGGATAGGGATTCACCGCGTGGGCGAAGGAGACGGGGGAGGCGGTCAAGGGGCGGGGCATTCTAGGGCCGGGCCGCGCGCCCGGGACACCGCGCCGGCGGCCGGGGCTAGAATGCCACCCTCGGGCATGAACACGATCCGACGGGCGCTCCGGTTCGCGCTGCTCTTGTGGCGGCGCCGGGAGGCCGTCTTCGAGCTGGCGCGGGCGGGATTCGAGGCCCGCCACCAGCGCGCCTACCTGGGCGCCTTGTGGTCCTTCCTCCAGCCCGTCGCCTTCATCGGGGTCCTCTATTTCGTCTTTTCCGTGGGCTTGAGGGCAAACCCCGGCGGCAGGGAAGCGTTCCTGCCCTTCCTGATCTGCGGCGTGATCGCCTGGCAGTTCTTCGCCCAGTCGCTCGCCGATCTGACGCGATCCCTCCGGATCCATTCGCACCTGGTCGCGCGCGGGGACTTCCCCCTCGCGGCCGTCCCCTTCGCCCGCCTCCTGGCATCCCTCCCGCCCCATCTCGTCCTGATCCTCCTCGCGATGGCCGTCTACTGGGCGCAGGGAACGCCGCCCGGGCCGTACGCCCTGCAGGTTTTCTACTACGGGGCCTGCATGGGCCTGCTGCTGCTCGGGCTGGGCTGGGGGGCTTGCGCCGCGAGCCTCTTCGCCGACGACGTCACGCACGCGGTAGGCATCGCCATCCAGTTCGGCTTCTGGCTGACCCCCATTTTCTGGAGCCCCTCTCTCCTGCCGGCGGAAATCCGCTGGCTGTTCGACCTGAACCCCATGACCTACATCGTGGAGGGCTACCGTGACAGCCTGCTCCGGGGGATTCCGTTCTGGAGCAAGCCCCTCCAGGGCGCCTGCTTCTGGATGTGGACCGGCGGTTGCCTCCTGGCGGGCGGTGCGATCTTCCGCCGGCTGCGCCCCCACTTCGCCGAGGTCCTCTGACCATGGACGCGCCCGCGCTCCGGTTCGACGGCGTCTCGAAGGTCTACCGCCTCTACGACTCCCCGCGGGATCGGCTCAAGGAGGCCCTGCACCCGTTCGGGAAATCCTACCACCGGGACTTCCGCGCCCTGAACGACGTCTCCTTCGAAGTGCCCCGCGGGGAAATCCTCGGCATCGTGGGCCGCAACGGCGCCGGCAAGTCGACGCTCCTGAAACTCGCCTCCGGGGTCCTCCAGCCGAGCGCGGGCCAAATCTCGGCCGCCGGCCGCGTTTCGTCCCTGCTCGATCTCAACCTCGGCCTGAATCCCGATTTCGACGGCGTCCGCAATATCCTCTTCGCGGGGCTGCTCATGGGCATCTCCCGGCGCGACATGGAGCACCGGCTCGACGAGATCGCGGCCTTCGCGGACCTCGGCGAATTCCTCCGCCAGCCGCTGCGGACCTATTCATCCGGGATGCGCGCCCGCCTGGGATTCTCGATCGCGTCCTGCATCGATCCCGAGATACTGATCGTGGACGAGGTCCTCGGAGTCGGCGACGAGCTGTTCCGGCGCAAGTGCTACGCCCGGATGGAATCGATGATCCGCTCCGGCTGCACGGTCCTCTTCGCCTCCCACAACCAGGGCGCGATCCACGATCTTTGCACGCGCGCCCTCCTGCTGGATCGGGGGGAGATCCTCCTCCAGGGCCCGCCCAAGGGCGTGATCGCGCAATACCAAAGATTCCTCCTCTGCGATCCGGGCTCGGCGGACGCCATCCGCAACGAGATCCGGGCGCTCGGCGCGTCCGGCGGCGTCCCGGACGTCGCGCGGCAGGCCGACCCGGGCTCCCTGCTCGAGTCCGCCGGGGCGGACGCGGCCGGGTCCCGCCCGACGCCGGGAAGCCAGACGCCCTATTTCCTGCCCGGCCTGAAGTCGCTCCGTCCCGTCGTCTCGGGAACGGGGCAGGCCCTCCTGGAAGCCCCCCGGATCCGGACGCCGGAGGGGACGGAGGTGAACGCCCTCGTCCTGAACGGCCGCTACGAAGTCTCGTTCCGCGCGCGCTTCCTCGCGGACATGCGCGACGTCAACGCCGTCGTCGCCTTCCGGACCGAGAACGGGCGACTCCTATGCTCCTTCAACCTAGGCGACCGGACCCTCCCCGAGGCGAAGGCCGGCGCCTCGGTGGACGTCCGGCTCGCGTTCCGCTGCACCTTCGCGCCCGCGGCCTATTTCGCGACCATCGGAATCAACGCGGCGGGCCCGGAGGAGCGGATCACCCCCGCGGCCCTCCACGACGCCCTCGTCTTCCGGGTCCAGCCCACCGGCGGGAATCCCGGCTTCCGCGGGCTCGTCGTCTGCGACCACCGGATGGAAGCGACCCTGTGCGCACCGGAGCCAATCCCCCCAAGGGAAACTCCGACATGAGCGCGCCCCCCCGGACGCGTCCCGTCATCGCCCATCTCGTCCATCCGGTCGCGGTCCCCCCGGAAAGCGATCTTCGGGAGGCCCAGCCGATCACGTTCGAGACGATGCGGCGGGCGCAACAGTTCGCGCAAGGCGTCGCGGACGTGCGCCTGCTCGCCATCCAGTACGCGGACGAGCCCCGGATCCCGCTGCCGGACGCCTTCGTCCGCCTGCCGGACCTGACGCGCTCCGTCGCCGACGTCGCGGCGTTCCGGGAGCGCCGGAGACTGGCGCTCATCCGCGATCTCCTCGACGCCCTCCACGCCGCCGGACATGCGGACTTCCTCGTCTACACGAACGTCGACATCGCGCTGCAGCCGCCCTTCTACGCAGCCCTCGACGCGCTCATCGCGCGCGGACGGCGCGCCTTCGTCATCAACCGCCGGACGATCCCGAAGCGCGGCGCCCGGATCGAGGACATCCCCCGGATGTGCGCCGAGATCGGCGACAAGCACCCCGGGTGGGATTGCTTCGTCTTCCCCCGGGAGTCGTATCCGTCCTTCCTCCTCGGCGACGCCTGCATCGGCACCGACTGGATCGGCCGGATCCTGGTTTCGAACCTGGCCTGCTTCGTCCCGGATTTCGCCGTCTTCGGGGACCTGCACCTCACCTTCCACCTCGGCGACGACCGCCCGTGGACGTCCGACCGGTTCGCCGACTACGCCGACCACAACCGCCGGGAATGCGAGCGGATCCTCGGGGACCTCGCCCGCCGGTTCGGCCCCTTCGATCCCAAGGGCTTCCCGGGGCGCTTCTTCCGCCACCTCGAAAACACCCGGCCAGAGGGCGCGCGCTAGGATTCCGCGATGCCCGAGATCTCCCCGGGAACGGATCCCCTCCCGCAGGACCCCGTCTTCGTCGTGGGGTATCCGCGCTCCGGGACCACGCTCCTCCAGGGGCTGCTCGCGACCCAGCCGGGATTCTTCTCCCTGCCCGAGACGCATTTCTTCGGGGTCGTCCAGACGTCCGTGCGCGTCAGCTGGCGGGGCTCCGTCAAGCCCGCCTGCCTCGACGCCCTCGCCGCCGCCCTGCTCGAAAAGATGGCGTGGCGGATGGAGCCGGACGAGCGCGCCGCCCTGGAAGCCCTCGCGCAGGGCTGGCATTTCACGACGAAATCCGTCTTCGAGTTCATCGTCGCCCGGTATCTCATGGCCCAGCCCGCCTTCCGGGCGCATTCCGGCCCGTTCCGCTGGATCGAAAAGACCCCCGTCCACGCCAATCACCTCGACAAGATCGCGGGCTTCTACCCTTCGCTGCAGGCCGTCCACATCGTGCGCCACCCCGTCCCCGCCATCTTCTCCCGGAAGCGGAAGTTCGGCTTCGACGCCGACGTCCCCCTCGAGGACCTCGCCCGCCGCTGGGTCCGCCTAGTCGGGAACGCCGATCGCTTCTCCCGCGCGCATCCCGGAACGGTCCAATCGATCCGCTACGAGGACTTCATCGCGGACGTGGACGCCGGCCTCCGGGCCCTCGGCGCCTTCCTGCGCTTCGCGCCGGACCCGAGCCAGATATCGAGAATCCCCGAGCGGATCGCGCACCTCTCCCTCGACTCGGAGCCGTGGAAGGCCGCCGATCGGCGACGGCCGCTCGCGAACACGAACGAGGACTACCGCGGCATCGTCGACGCCGCCTCGGCGCTGGAAATCGAGCGCATCGCCGGGGAGTGGATGGAACGCCTCGGCTACCGGCCCTGGGCCGCCGGAAAGGAATGAACCTCATGGGCCTTCGAGACTGGTTTTGCGGCGGGAACAAAAAGCCCCGCATCGCCTATTTCTGCCGCTTCCCGCGCACCCTCGATCGGGGCGGGGGCATCAGCCGGTCGCTCCAGGTCCTCTCTTACGTCGAGGCCTTCGACGCCGAGTTCCACACGCCCCCACAGGCCAAGGAGCAGTTCTCCCGCGAGCGGCGGCGGCGGCTCCGGAAGGGCCCCGGCTCGACCCTCGGCGGCAAGGTCTTCGCCGGGACGGATCTTTCGCTCTGGTCCGAGGAGCGCCGCCCCAATATCTACCGCCTGGGAGAAATCGCCGCCGGCTGGGCGGAATCGCTTCCGGATCTGAAGCGCCTCGATGCCGCATTCATCGACGACCCGATCTACTTCCTGCCGCTCTTCGAGTGCCTCCATTCCCTCGGAATCCCCGTCATCGCGGTCGCGCAGAACATCGAAAGCCTCTCCACGCCGCAGATCGCACCCGGCGCTACCCTCTCCCTGCTCTCGACGGAACTCGGGCTCTTCCAGCGCTCCCGCCTCGTCATCGCCATCTCGATCGAGGAGGACTTTCTGCTCACCAACGTCGGGGCGCGCAGCTTCTATCTCCCCTACCACCCAGTAGAGCCCTTCCGCAGCCGCCTCCTGGCCGTGCGCGCCCGCCGCGCTTCGGCGCCGAAACGCGGCGTCCTGGCCCTCGGGTCCGGCCACAACATCCCGAGCCGCGAGGGCCTCGTCCTTGCGGCCCAATGGTGGCGCGAACAGCGGCTGGAGCGGGAGGCCGGTCCCCTCTGGATCGCCGGCAAGCGCACCGACGAATACCTCGACCCCGCGCTCGCAGGCGA
Organism: uncultured Planctomycetia bacterium; assembly: GCA_964358555.1. GTDB lineage: Bacteria > Planctomycetota > CAYHQZ01 > CAYHQZ01 > CAYHQZ01 > CAYHQZ01. The sequence goes on along the minus strand of CAYHQZ010000006.1, from coordinate 27,662 downwards.
GGGCGTCGAACTCCTCGGCTCCCTCGACGACGAATCGCTCGAACGGAAGATGACCGAGGCCTCCTGCGCCCTCGTGGTCCAGGCGAACGGCTCGGGGGCGCTCACCCGGATTTGCGATCTCCTCGTTGCGGGCGTCCCCGTCGCGGCCACGATGCACGCCGCGCGCTCCTACCACGGAGCCTTAGGCCTCTTCGAGTTCCGCGGGGAAGGCAATCTCGCGGCCGCGATCCGCAACGCGTCGGCCTGCGGCCCCTTCCCCGCCCCCGAGCCGCCGGACCCGGAGCCCCTTCTCGCAGAAATCCGGAGGATCCTCGGGAAGGATTCGCCGGGTGCGCGGGGTGGGACTTGAACCCACATGACCCGTTGAGGCCTGAGGCTTTTAAGACCTCTGCGTCTGCCGTTCCGCCACCCGCGCGTCTTGCCGCTATTCTACCCAAGCAATGCCCGAAGGCGTCAGTCTCGTCATCTGCACGCACAACGGCGCCTCCCGCTTGCCCTCGGCCATCGAGCATCTAAACCGGCTCGAGGTCGCGGCCGGAATCCCGTGGGAGGCGATCCTGGTCGACAACGCCTCCGACGACGGAACCGCCGACGTCGCGCTCGCGAACTGGAAGCGCCCCGAGCCCCTCCGAATCGTCCGCGAGCCCGCCCTGGGCATCCTGAACGCGCGCCTCTGCGGGATCCGGGAGGCGCGATACGAAATCCTCTCGTTCCTCGACGACGACAACTGGGTGTCGCCCGACTGGGTGAACGCCGCGTCCGAGGCGATGCGCGACCACCCCGAGGCCGGCGCCTGCGGGGGAGACATCGAGGCCGTCTTCGAGAAAGCACCGCCGCCGGCTTGGTTCTCCGATTTCTCCGAGCAGTTCGCGATCGGCCGCCAGGGCGACGAAGCGGGCGACATCACCGATTCCCGCGGCTTCGTCTGGGGCGCCGGGATGTGCATCCGGAAGTCCGCCGTCGAGCGCCTTCTCGGCGCGGGATTCCGGTTCTTTCTGTCCGGCCGAAAGGGAGCCTCCATCGCCTCCGGCGAGGACTCCGAGTTCTGCTTCGGGCTGCGGCTCATCGGCTGGCGGATCCGCTACGAGCCCCGCCTGCGCCTTCGTCACTTCCTTCCGGCGGCGCGGCTCCGGCGCGATTATCTCTGCAGGCTTCTCCTCGGGATGGGCGTCGCGCACCCCGTCCTGGAAACCTACCGGCGGGCCCTCTCCCCGCGCCCGAAATCCTCCGCCTTCCGCGTGCTCGGCTCCCACGCGGGAAAAGCCGTCGGCCACGCCCGGCGCTGGCTGGCCCTCGCGTTCCGAAAAGACCCCGACGGCGGCCGGCGCCTGCCCCTGATCCGGGCCGCGTTCTCCTACCTCCCGGCCGTCGCGCGCTCCTTCCTGGCGCTCCGAAAGGTTCGCCGGCAAATCGCTTCCCTACGGGAGAGAGTCCCAAGTCCAAAGTCCTAGCGCCGGAATCCGCATCCGTTGACCTTGGACTTTAGACCTTGGACTTCCGACCTCCAGCCATTGTCCGCTACCTCGCCAGGACCATCAGCGAGAACCCGCCGAGGAGGCGCGCGGCGAGATGCGGGCAGATCCTCGAGAGAACCCGCCGCGGAAGGCGGAGAAGCGCGTTGGGCAGACCCCAACCCGTGGTTTCCACGGCCCAGCGCGTATAGAAGGAATCCAGGACCTCAAAGCCCGCGTGCTCGATCGCCGCGAGCGCGGTCCGGCGCGTGAACACATGGAGGTGGCCGACCTTCTCCCGCATCCGAAGCAGCGGCGTCTCGCGCGCGACGGATTGCGCGGACAATTCCAGTGGAATGTGGAACATCTTGTTCTCCGCCCGAGGCTTAAGCCTTCGCAGGAAGCCGTAGATGTCCTCGACGTGCTCGATGACATCGAAAGCCAGGAGGAGATCGAACCGCGGGGACTCTTGCTCCAGGAAATCCCCCAGGCAAAACTCGAGATTTCCCCCCGCCTTCGGCCGGCAGATCTCGAACGCCTGCGGCGAAATCTCGTAGCCTAAGAACCGGACGCCCGGCCCCATCTGCAGGGACATCTGCCGCAAAACCTCGCCCGCCCCGCAGCCGACCTCGCAGACCGTCGCCGGTCGGAGGCCGTTTCGCCGGATCATCCGGAGGGCCTGCCCGGCCACCCAAGGCGACATCTCCTGATGCCACGTCGGGTTGTTCGCAAGATACGTCCCGTCCTCGTAGATGCTGGGCATGGCGAGCGCCGGTTCACCAAGGATATCCCGGAATTTCCGTTCTACGTATCATGCCGGCGATGCCCCGCCGCCGGAAAATCCTGCTTTCGCTTCCGGGCCCGCTCCGGATTCCCTATCGCTCCCTGAAGAACCTGCTCCTCCAGGCCCGGGTGTCGATGCGAAAACTGTCTCCCGTCCGGCGGGCGCTTCCCTCGTGGCTGATCGTCGGCGCCGCCCGCGCCGGAACGACGTCGCTCTACGACGCCATCGTCCAGCATCCGAGGATCCGGCCGGCGCTCACGAAGGAGGTCTCTTTCTTCTCGCATCATTTCACCCGCGGCGAGCGCTGGTACCGCGCCCACTTCCCATCCGAGGCCTCGCTTGCCGGCGGCCTGATCGCGGGCGAGGCGTCCCCCGCCTACATATTCCACCCCCTCGCGCCCGCCCGAATCGCGAGCCTCCTGCCGAACGTCCGCCTGATCGCGCTGCTGCGCGATCCCGTCCGGTGCGCCGTTTCCCTCCACTCCTTCGTCCGCTCGCTCCGGTTCGAAACACTGCCCCTGGCGGAAGCCCTGCGCCGGGAAGAGGAGCGGATCGGGCCGGTCCTGAAGGCCCTCGGGTCGGACGAGAACGCGGACATCCGGCCGCTGGTGCGCTTCTCCTACAAAAGCCGCGGAATCTACGTGGATCAGATCAAGCGCCTTCATGCCCACTTCCCGAAGGAGCGGGTTTTGATCCTGAAGAGCGAGGACTTCTTCGCCGAACCCTCCGCCGTCCTGCGCCAGGTCTTCGACTTCATCGGCGTCGATCCGGACTTCCGCCCGCCGGACCTTTCGCCGCAGAACACCGGCCTCTACGAATCCGGCGGCGCCCCGCCCGAGGTCATGGCGGAGCTCAAGGCCTTCTTCGCTCCCCACAACGCCCGCCTCTACGAGTATCTCGGCCGCGATTTCGGGTGGTGAGGACGCGCGCCCGAAACTTTTTCACATCCGGCTTTCCGATGCGGCATGGCGGCGCCGATCCTTGTATTCCTGGAACCGAAGAACAAGGAGGGCGAGGGGCGGGAACTCGGATCGCGGCGACCTGTCGGAGCGCGGTCCAACGCCATGAATTCGTCTACCTGCCGTGGACCGCGCGGAGACCGGGAGCAAGAGCCGAGCCCCCGCCCCGAACCCGTGCCAGGTTTACATCCCCAACGCAATAGTTCAGTACAATCCCGCTCTTGGAGACCTTCCTTCTCGCCGGTCTGCTCCCGCTCGCCGTCCTGGCGGAATGGCGGCGGCCGGGCCTCGCCCTCGCCTTCGCCCTCGCCGTCCTGCCGGCCGGCTACGACCCGCGCGACCCCGTCGCCGTCCGCCACCTGCCGGACGCCCTCCTCGCCGCGGCGACCGTCGGGGCGTTCCTGCGAACGCCCTCGGGCGCCCTGCGGGCCCTTCGAACCTTTCTGCCCCCCTTCCTCCCCCTCGTCGCCGTCTACCTCGCGTGGTGCCTCTTCGAGCCCGCGCGCCCGCAGGCCCTGAAGGAAGTCGCCCGGTTCTCGGAAGTCGCCCTCGCCGCCGCCCTCGCGTCGCTCGCCCCTCGCGCCGCGGGCCTGGGGCTGTGCGCCGGGATCCTGCTCGGCTTCGCGTCGCTCTTCGTCGTGCCCTACCCGGACATCGAGCCGGGGCGCGATCGTTTCGTCGGGATCCTCTTCCATCCGGTGGTGGCCGGAAATTTCTTTCTCTTTTCCCTGTTCGGCGCCCTGCCTCTTCTCGTCCGATCGAACACTCGCCTCCTCGCCGCCGCGGCGATCGCGCTCGGCCTCGGCGGGATCTTCCTGTCCGGCACCCGGGCCGCGATCGTCGCCTGCCTGGCAGGCTTCCTCTGGATCGCCTGGCGGCTTCCCGGCATCCGCCGCCGGATCGAGTCCGGCGTGGCCGCCGTCCTCTTTCTCCTTCTCGCCGCCCTCCTCGCCGTCCCTTCCCTCCGGGCCCGTTTCGACGCCCCTGTCCGGCAGCGTCTCGAACAATGGCGAATCGCCTCCTGGTTCAACGCGGGAAACCGGCTTCTGGGAACCTCGCCCGGCTCCATTCGCAGATACCTGGAGGGACGCCCGCCGGAGATCCCCGCCAAGGCCTTGCGGCTCGAGGCGAACGTCCGGCTGGACCCGGGCCGAAAGATCCAAGCAACGGTTATCCCGAACACCAAGCCGGGGTGGGTAACGATCCGATTTCCCGAAAGCGGCGCCGAAGCCCCCCTCTGCGTCCTGCAAAACATGCCATGGGCAACCATGCACCCTTTCTGGATCATTTCGCGGGACATCGATGGAGATGGGAAAGAAGAGGTCTTCCTGGCTTCGCACATCCTTATCGAGCGTTCGTTCGGGGAAATCGTGGCGGGCGGAACGGCCATTGGGGTGCATCCCATCGTCATCGCCCGCCTCGACTTCCGCGAAGGCCCGCCCGTCGGCGTTTCCGCGGATTCCTACGAACATCTTCATTCGCACCTCCACAACCTTTCGCTCCAGTTGGCCGTGGAAACCGGTCTCGTGGGACTGCTTGCCTTCCTTCTGATCCCGGGGATCTTCCTCGCGCGATGGATCCGATCGGGCCCGCCGGACATGTCGCACGCGTCCGAATCCGTCCTGATCGCCTTCCTCTGCCAATCCCTCGTCGGGATCGGCATCTACCACGGCCTCGCCATCCTCCTCGGCGTCTCTCTCGGGATCCGAGAGCCGGCGGAGCCGGCCCCCCCTACAGATACCCGAGATCCTCCAGCCGCCGCTTGACCTCCGCCTCCTCTTCCGGCGTGTAGGCGGAGCCGCCGGCCGGATCCTTCGGGGTCGCCAGCGCTGGCGAGGAGGACTTGCCGCCGAGGACGCTTTGGCCGTCGAGGCCGGCCGGAATCGAAACGCCGAGGGCCTCGAGAATCGTCGGGGCGACGTCCTCGATCCGCAGCGCCCGCGGCGCAGGCCCGGGCTTCGCGCCGGGGGCGGCGAGCGCGAACAGTCCCATCTGGCGGTGGTTGCCGGACAGCTCGCCCTCGCGCGCCCCCGCGTCCGCGAAAACCTCGGGCCCCCAGCCGGCGACGGCGTGATAGCCGTCCTCGAAATCCAGAAGCAGCTCGGGCGCATGCTCCGTGAAGGGGCCGTGGTAGGCCTGCTCGCGCGGGATCGCGGCACGAACCGGCGCGTTGCCGTTCGCCGGATCGCGCAGCGAAAGCACGAGGTCGAGGACCTCCGCGAGGACCGAGCGAGCCTCCGCGGGATCGACGATGCCTTGCGGATCCCGCCCCCGGACGTTGAGGCAGATCGAGCGATCGAACGCGACGGGGACGAAAGCGCGCGTCCTCGACCAGTCGAACGGCCCGAGGGACTCCCGCTTGATTTCGCGCGCCCGCCCCGCAAGGCGCAGCGCCACTTCCTCCAGCCGCAGCGCCACGAGCACCCCCTTGGCCGCCGATTTGGCGCGCCCCAGTACCTGCCCCAGACGTCCCGCCGCGAACGGATTCCTCCGCCACGCAAGGAGCCCGGCCTCCTCGAGAACGCGATTCAGGTGCACGTCCCGCCAGGTCGGCCCGAAGCCGTGATCCGAGTAGAGCATCACCGAGGCCCCCGGCCCCGCGCGCTCGATCAGCTCGGCCAGGATCCGATCGAGGCGGACGTAGTAGTCCGGGATGATCTGCGCGAAGGGATGCGCGGGGCCCGGATGGAACGGATGCTTCGGATCGAAATGCCGCCAGAAGTGGTGCTGCAGCCGATCCGTCGCGTCGAAGACCGCGAAGAAGAGGTCCCAGTCCCGCTCGGAAAGCAGGGCCTCGGCGGCGGCGCGATGGGATTCCGTGAAGGACTCGAGATCCTTGAGGAAGCGCTTGGGCTTGCGGTGCTTCAGGATCGCGGACCGAAGCAGCGGCTGGTAGCCGAACCGGCGAACCAGGTCGTCTTGAGCCCCCGGCGGGTGCGCGAAGCCGGCGGACGCCGACGGCGTCCCGAATCCCGATGTGAGGATCCCGTTCACGGCTTCCGGCGGATAGGCGAACGGCACGTTGAGGCCGCAGACGCTCCGGCCGAGATCGGACAGGATCCGGAACATCGTCGGGCTCTTCACGTCCCCCGAGCCGATGAGCCGGGGCATGGTCCCGCCCTCGCCCCGCCGGAAGAATCCCTGGACCCCGTGGATCCCCGGGTTGACTCCGGTCAGCGACGACGTCCACGCCACCGCCGTGATAGGCGGCCGCGTGCTCTCCAGCGGCCCGAACACCGACCGCGCCTTCAGCGCCTTGAACGCCGGAAGCAACCCCGCCTCGATCATCGGATCGAGGATGTCCCAGTCCGCGCCGTCGAGGCCGAAGACCAGCAGGCGGGCGGGCATGGTAGAAGGATAGCGGACGGAAGGAGAAGGTCGAGGAAGACCCTGATGCTCCGCCGCGTCCCGGCCGCCTTGCGCGGCCGGACGCAAAAATTTCTCCTGCAGGAAAGCGATTCCGTAAACGACCCCTATCCAAAACGAGTCATTCCGCATCCTCTCCTCAAGCGTCCGCCACAGACGTCGAACGTCCCCCATCTCGTCGTCATGTCCGCCAGCGAAAATGTGAACCCAGGAATACGATGATCGGCGCCGCAGGCGGCGCGGGACGGGTGCGGGACGCCGGAATCCGTAGAATCCCGGCCGCTTGGAAACCATCCTCCTGGGCGCCCTGGTCCCTCTCGTCGTCCTCGCGGAATTCCGCCGGCCCGGCCTGGGGCTCGCGTTCTGCCTCGCCGCCCTGCCGGCCGCCTACGATCCGCGCGACCCGGCGGCTGTCCGTCACCTGGCGCACGCCCTTCTCGCCGCCTCGGCCGCAGGCGCGTTCCTCCGCTCCCCGCAAGACGCCCTCCTCGCCCTTCGCTCCTTCGGAACCGTTTTCCTCCCCGCCATCGCGGTCCTTCTCGCCTGGTGCCTGTGGGCGCCGGCCCGCGAATCCGCGCTCGTCGACGTCGCCCGCCTGGCGGAAATCGCGGCGGCAGCGGCCCTCGCTTCGCGCGCGCCCCGGCCCGCCGCGGTAGGGGCCGGCCTGGGCGTCCTCCTCGCCTTCGCGTCCCTCTTCTTCGTTCCATCCCTCGATGAAGAGGAAGTCCGAATCCGTTCCTCCGGCCTGCTCCAAGTGGCGACCGTCGCCGGGGAATTCTTCGCCCTCTCCTTCTTCATCCTCCTGTCGAACCGGCGCGGCCCCGGCGGCCGCCTCTCCGCCGCCCTCTCCCTCCTGGCCTTCGCGGGCCTTTGCATGTCCGGCTCCCGCGGGGCGCTGGCGGGCCTGCTGGCCGGCCTGCTCTGGACGGGCCTCCGCTGGCCGGGCTTCCGGCGCATCGCATTGGGCGGCATCGCCACGAGCCTCGCGCTCCTGATCGCCGGCATCCTGTTCTTCCCCGGATTCCGCACCCGGTTCGCCGCCCCCTTCGATCACCGCCTGGAGCAGTGGCGACTCGCCGGCTGGCTCTCCGCCGGGCACCGGATGCTCGGCATCGGCCCCGGCGCCGTCGAGCGCATCGCGGAAGGCCGCCCCCCCGAGGTGCCGGCGTACGCGAAGGAACTCCGGCCGGAGGTCCGCCTCCCCGGGGGCCGGACGATCCGCGTGACCGTCCGCCACATCCTTCGCAACGGCCGGATCCGCCTCCGCCTCGAAACCGACGGCCACCCGATTCCCTTCCAAGGCAAGCGCGTGGACGCCTTCATGTCCGGCCGCCCCCTTTGGGCGATGGCGCTGGACGTCGACGGGGACGGCGCGCAGGAGCTGCTGGTCGCGCGCGCGATCTCCCGCCAGGACAGCACGGGCGACGTCCGGAACATCACCGGCCGCGGCACCCGCCGATCCTCCGTCCTGTCCGTCTTCGCGCTGGAGCCGGGCCCGGCGCTCGCCGCCCGGCCGGTCGATCACGCGAGATTGATCACCCACCTGCACAACCTCCCGCTCCAGCTCGCCGTGGAGACGGGCCTTCCCGGCCTTCTAACGTGGCTCGCCATCCCCGCCTATTTCCTCCTCCGATGGCGGCGGACCGGCGGAGACGGACCCGCGCTGGTTCCCGAGGCCGCCCTCATCGCCTTCCTCGTCCTCTCCCTCGCCGACGTCCCCCTATTCCGCGGCATCAACATCCTGCTGGGCATCGCGATCGGGATGCGGGAGCCGGCGCGGGAGACCAATGCCGCGGGTCGGGAAGGACTGGAGCTGCGGGTCTAACGTCTAAGGTCTAAGGTCGTTGCTGTTGCGGGGCGGTACGGAACTTCAGTTCCGTTGACCTTAGACTTTAGACCTTAGACATTAGACCCACACCCCAGGCTCTCCCTCCCGACCTTCTCCTACAGGTAACCCAGATCCTCCAGCCTCCGCTTGAGCGCTTCCTCTTCCCCCGGCGTGTAGGCGGAGCCGCCGTTGGGGCTTGAAGGAGGAGGAGGAGGAGGAGGCGCTGGCGCCGTGGGTTTTCCCCCGAGCAGGCTATTGCCGTCCAGTCCCTCCGGGATCGGGACGCCGAGGATTTCGAGAATCGTGGGCGCGATGTCCTCGATCCGGGGCGGCGGATCGCGGCGGCCGGGAACGACTCCCGGCGCGGCGAGAGCGAACATCCCCAACGGCCGGTGATTGCCGCTTATGCCCCCCATCCGTTCGCCGACATGCACGAAAGGCGCCTCCGACCAGCCGCGAGCCACGGAATATCCTTCCGCAGGAACTAAAAGCAGGTCCGGAGCCCGTCCAAGGCAGGCGCCGTGGTACGCTTCCTCGCGCAAGACGACTTCATCGAACGGGGCCCTCCCCGTTTCCGGATCCAGAAGACCCAGCAGCAGCCTGCGGACCGATTCCCTCACTTTCGGAGCATCTTCCGGTGAAACGATTCCCTCCGGCTCGCGCCCGAGGACATTCAGACGGACGCCGATGCCGGACGCGGATGACAGGAATGCTTTCGTCCGTCCCCATTCCGAAAGATCGAGAAACGCGGAGCGAACATGGAGGGATTCCATGCGCCTCTTTATGGACGCAATCATTCTTTTCATGCCCAGCGAGATCGCAAGGGATGCGATTGCTTTTATGAACGAAGACAGGCGCGCCAATGCCCTCTCCACCTTCGAGTGCTTCCACACGAACAGCCCCGCTTTCTCAAACACTCGATTCACGAATACATAGCGTCGAACCGGACCGAATCCATGATCGGAATAGGCCATGATAGCCGCGTCGGGGCCCGCCTTCAGGACGAGATCGCGCAACATCCCATCCAGTCGCTCATAGTGCTCGGGAATCACCCGCGCGAATTTCTTGTCTGCGGAAGCATGAAGCGGATGCGAACAATCGAAATGCTTCCAGAACTTATGCTGAAGGCGATCCGTGCCGTCGAACACGACAATGAAGGCATCCCACGCCCTGGACGAGAGTTTTTTCGATGTCACGCGATGCAGATTGTCCGTAAATGCGTTCACCTGCCGCGCATATTCTTCCTCCCGATGATACGACTGCAGGCCGAACTCCGACGGATTCGCAAACACGTCATATATTCCCTTGAATTCCTCCCGTTCGTCTTTTGGATATACGTAATCGCTCTCGGCGTCCGGCGTCCCAAAGCCGGACACATGTATTCCATTCACCGCTTCGGGCGGATAGCTGAACGGGATATTGATGGCGCAGACCGTTCGCCCCGCCTTGCTAAGGCGGGAAAAAACCGTCTCGGAGGCGCAATCGGCGGAGGTGGCAAATCGTTGAGCATACGTCCCCTCTTCGCACGAGAAGAAATCCTGTATCCCGTGCGCGCCCGGATTCACCCCGGTAAACGAGGAGGTCCAGGCCGGAGGCGTCATAAAGGGAAGCGTGCTCTTAAGATCGCCGTGCAGGGATCTGCCCAGCAGGGCCTGGAAGGTCGGAAGGCGGCCTTCTCGAATGCCACGCCCGATCAACTCCCAATTCGCGCCGTCAAGGCCGAAGACGAGGAGGCGGGCGGGCATGGGGATGAAGGAGTTTATGTCAGGCCACCGACATCCGAAGGCGCCAAGGTTTCCTGGAATCGGCCGCCGAAGGCGCGAGGGCGGAACGATGCAGAATGATCGCCCCATGCCAACAGCGGATGAAACAAAGCCGAATTTTCCGAACGGGCGATTATTTGTAACATAGGACCCGCAAGCCCCCGTAGAGCCCGAAGGACTGCAACGCCCGGTGGAGCCATCGATGCCGAATCGCCTTGGACGTCAAGGGTGAGAAGCGGACGTAGCGGACCTCCCTGAACCCCGAATTCATCGCCAGCGTCCGGAGGGCGCGGTAGTTGTACAGCGCCACGTGATACGGCCGGATGGCTTCGCGCCATCGGCCCCCCTGGAGCCTCGCCCTCAACCCGTTCGTGTTGGGGGTTGCGAGGTACAGGATGCCGTTCGGGTTCAAGCGCTCATGGAGCCTCGCCATGATTTTCCGCGGGTTCAACAGGTGCTCGACGACCTCGATCACGGCAATCAAGTCGTATGTTCCGCGAGTCTCGTCCAGAGACGGATATAGAACGAGCCCATGCCGGGACTTCGCCTCGGCCCTGGCGCCGTCCGAATATTCGCAGCCGCTTGCCGGATACCCCGCGGAGGCCAGCCGCCGGACCAGACCGCCGGTTCCCGCGCCGAAATCCAGCACCCTCGCCGGGGGCTCGACGATCCGGCGGATGAAATCCGCGTGGTTGTCCAGCGATTCCTCCGTGGACAGCAACTGGACGGTCCCGTCCCCGGCATTCCTTCCCGAATAATGGCCCTCATGCACGCCCTTGAGGTCCGCTTCCGCCGGCATGGCGTCCCGGAACCAAAGCCCGCAGGCGTTGCACTTGCGAAATCCCTGAATCCATTCCCGGCAGTCGCGGGAAAGGCACGAGATGCAAGCCCTATCCACGGTCATGTCCTCCGCGCCCGGGAAACGGAGGATTAAAGGTATCCAAGATCCTCCAGCCTCCTCTTGACGGCCTCCTCCTCCTCCGGCGTGTAGGCGGAACCGCCGCCGGAGCCCGACGACGGGCCCGAAGCCGGCGCCGAGGGCTTGCCGCCCAGCAGGCTCGTTCCGTCGAGGCCCTCCGGAATCGGGATGCCAAGAATCTCGAGGATCGTGGGCGCGATGTCCTCGATCCGGGGCGGCATGTCTCGCCGACCGGGGGCGGCACCGGGGGCGTCGAGGGCGAACATCCCGAACGGGCGATGGTCGCCGGCGTGTTCCATTCCGCAAGAGTTCAGCCCCTCGTAAATTCGCCGATTCCAGCCGTGCCGGACCATCACGCCGTCGGCCCCCGACACGACGAGATCCGGCGCCTCCGGGAGCCGCTCCCCCCGATAGACCTCCTCGCGAGGAACCGCGGCCAGGATCGGCGCCTCCCCCGTCTCCGGATCCCGGAACGACAGCAGGCTTTGCCGCACTTCCGACAGGATCCGCGGCGCGTCCGCCGGGTCCACGCAGCCCTCCGGCTCCCGGCCCCGCAGGTTCAGCCTCACGCTTGCGTTGAATTGCGAGGAGGCGAACGCGCGGGTGCGGCTCCAATCGAGAGCGTCGATGACCACGGATCGCCATTGCCGCCGGTTCGCCTGGCTCCAGGCCTTCCAGAGAAGATTGCCCAGGCCGAAGCGCACCGCGCCCGCCGCGACGCCCCTCCGGATCCGCCCCATCGCCCGCCGGAGCCGGCTCTTCGCCCCCGGCCGCCAGGCCAGGAATCCCGCCTCCTCGAGCGCGCGGTTCAGGAAGAACGAGCTCCGGGCCGGCCCGAATCCGTGATCCGAATAGGACAGGACCTTCGCGTCCGCGCCCGCCAGCCCCAGGAGTTCCGCGAGGATCCGATCGAGAAATTCGTAGTGTTCGGAAATCACCCCGGCATAGGGATGCCCCGGCCCCGGATGGGCCGGATGCATCTGATCGTGATATCGCCAGAACCGGTGCTGGAGCCTGTCCGTGCCGTCGAAGACCACGAGGAAGAGATCCCAGTCCCGCTCGGCGAGCAACGCGGCGGCCCCCCGCCGCAGCCCCTCCGTGGTGGCCGCGATGTCCTTCCGGAGACGAGCCTCGCTCGCGTAGCGCAGGATCATCGGCTGGGCGGAGGCATCCTTGAAATGGGCCATGAGGGCCGCGCGCGCCTCGGGAGGATGGATGAACGAAACGTCTCCCGAAGGAGTCCCGAAGCCGGTCATCAGGATTCCGTTGACGGCCTCCGGCGGGTAGGCGAAGGGGATGTTCAGCGCGCAGACGCTCTTTCCCGCCGACGACGCGAGCCGGAACACCGTCGGGCGACGGTTGTCCTTCGAGGAGGCGATCCGCATGCCGTAGGAGCCCTCGTAGCGCTGGAAGAAATCGAAAATTCCATGAGCCCCCGGATTGACCCCCGTGAACGAGGACGTCCACGCGGCCGGCGTGATCGGGGGATTCGTGCTCGAAAGCCTCCCCCAGCACGAGCGCTCCTTGAACGCCTTGAACGCCGGCATCCGCCCCGCCGCAATCAGCGGATCGAGGAGGTCCCAATCCGTGCCGTCGATGCCGAAGACGAGGAGCCGGGCGGGCATGAAAGAGAACTATAGCAAGAAGTCGAAAGTCTAAGGTCCAATGTCCTACGTCCTCGGTCCGTCTTGAACGTCAACTGGACCCGAAGGGGAGATCGTCGGAGCTGCGGAGAGGAATCGCGCCGCCATGGCGAGCGCGACGCCCACGGCCGTCCAGTGCCACACCGCGCCCATCGGCCCCTCCAGGATCACGTTGAACGTGGCCGTGAAAATCGAAAGGGTCACGTAGCAAATCGCCCACCGAAGCATTCCGGCGTCCAGCCACTGTCCATCGGCCGGGTTGCGGGCCGCCCAGGCCCCTCGGGAATTCCGCAACGCACGCCAAAGGGCCGCAACCAGCGCCGCATGGAACGCGAGCCAGAGCGCCAATCCAACACCCCCCATCCGGACCGCCACGGTCACGTGCGCGTTGTGCGGGGCCCGGAGCCCGCGGGAGTAGCTCGAAAATTTCGCTCCCCAATCATTCTCGAAAAATATGTCCCTGCCGAATCCCAGGCCAATAAACCGTGAAATCGGATCCGCCCAAGCCTCCGAAAGACCCCGCCGCCAGACTTCGATGCGCCATTTCATCGTCCCCTCCCAATCCCCGGTTTTCACCACAACCACCGTCGGGATGGGAGACTTCGGCGGCACGGCTGTCACCGGCTTCGCTTTCGTAGGAATCGTTTCTTTCGGCACCGGCGTTTTCGAACTCGGAGATTTTTTCGGAACCTTGTTCACGCGCCTGGGCGGACGAACGAGTACAGACCTGGTGGGAGGACCAATGATCGGCGAGAGGCTTTCCCGAAGCCCCATCGCCCATTTCCGGGCGGAGATATCCCGAGTCGTCCGGAAATCAACCTGGATGTCGCCAGCCCAGAAAATCCCGAACGCGGCGATCCATCCCGCCGCGAACCAGGCGGCGGGACGCCGGCCGAAGAAAAAGACCATGAGGGCGGCTCCGAAGACGAAGTTCAGGAAGGCCGTCCGGGCCATGAGGGAGAGAAACATCGCCTCGCCGCCGGCAAGGAGCAGGAAGAGCCCCGCCCGGATCCTAAGTCCGCCGCCTCGGATGCACGAAAGAACGTAGAGAATCGCCAGGGAGCAGACCAGAAGGGATGCGAAGTCGGCCCGGATGGCGAGCGGATTCGACTGCCAACCCTCGGGCGGCAAGCCATTCTTCCACTGTCCGAGATAAACAGCGCTCGCAATCGGAAGGACGAGGAGAAAGAACGGATAGCCGTAGCGAACCCGCCGGAGGATGTCCCCCCAACGCAGTCCTTCCGGGCATGCCGCGGCGGCAAGAAAGGCGAAGAGGGCGTAGGTGCAGAGCGAGACATCCCGCAAGGCAAGGAAGCCGAATTTGGGAACGTCCGGCAGCGCGCGGATCCATCCGAACGCAATCCAGGCAAGAAGAAGCGCGCCCGGCCACGTCGCAAGGATCGCCCGAATCCGCCGGCGGCCTTCGGCGCTCGCGGCCATGGGCAGGCCCGCCGCAAGCGCAATCTCGCCCGGATAGATCGGAACCCCGGGGATCTGGAGGTGTGCAAAGCCGTTGCGGAAGAACGTGTAGCCGGTCAGGCAGACGCCGAGGACGGTCCGGAAGAGGCGAAACGGCCGCCCCTCCGCGGCGGGACGGGAATCGGAACCGACCGCGGGAGCCGGAGGCGCGGGCACGGATCCGCCGTCAGTCGCCATGCTTCAGGCGCCTCTCCGACATCACCCGTTCGTAGATGCCCATAATGCTCACGAAGTTACGGTCAGCCGTGTACTTTGCAAGGAAGTCTTCTCGCGCCTGCACCCGAGACGCCGGCATTCCTCCGGATCCTCCAGAAGCCTCGTCGCCTTCCCGGCGAGGTCGCCGGGATGCGGACAACTCTCTTGACAACCAAAGGGAGCAGAGTGGACATTGGCCACGCTTGAACATTTCCCTGTATCACCGGTTAAGGGCCGTCAAACTCAACCTGCGCAATTGGGCCGGCAAAAGAACGGGCCTTTTTGCCTTTTACGGTTTCTTCTTTGAACGCCAACGTCGCCGATTATTCATCGGCCCCGACACGGATATCGTGATCGAGGGCTTCGGCGGTTCAGGCAACTCCCTTGCCGTGCATGGGTTCAAGCGCGCGCAGCCCGAGGGCTGCAAGATTGCGCACCACATTCACGTCCCCGCACAAGTCATCGAGGGCATCCGCCTGCGAAAGCCCGTGCTATTGCTGATTCGAGAGCCGTCGGATGCCGCCATCTCTCTGCTTTCCCGAGGCCATTACCCCACGGCACGAGGCGCGCTGAGGGATTATTCCAGATTTTACGAAACGTTGCTTCCCTTCCGAGGAGAAGTGGTTCTTGCGAACTTCACGGAGGTCACCACCGACCTAGGCGGCGTCATCCAGCTCGTCAACCGGAAGTTCGGAACGGGTTTCAAGCCTATCAAGCAGACGGAAGCCCTCGCCGCCTTGAGGGAGCACCAGAAAGGCATCCCCTCGAAGAGGGCTGCGCTTCCCTCGCTGGAAAGAGTCCCCTACAAGGACGCGGCACGGAAACAGTTGGAAAATCCCCGCCTCGCGCATTTGTTGCGACAGGCACATGCAATCTATGAACGGTTCATAGAGCAACCGAAATCCCCTACAGATACCCCAAATCCGCCAATCTGCGCTTGATCGATTCTTCCTCTTCCGGCGTGTAGACGGAACTGCCGTCCGAGGGGGCGCGAGGACCAATCCCGGGTACCGACGCCTTGCCTCCCAGGACGCTTTGCCCGTCGAGACCCAATGGGATTGGAACGCCGAGGATATCAAAGACTGTGGGCGTCACGTCCTCGATCCGGAGCGGTCGGGAGCACCTCCCCATAACCGCGCGCGGATCCGCGACCGAAAAGATCCCGTAGGGGCGGTGCTCCGCCTCGTTCTCTACGTCCTGATGGGTCAATCCCCGGAAAGGCTCCGGATGCCATCCATGCCGGACGACGAAACCATCCGCTTCGACAAGAACAAGATCGGGGGCTTCCTCGACATGCGCACCGCTGTAGATCTCCTCCCGCGGAACGGCCTCACGGAAGGGCAATTCCCCCGTAACGGGGTCGCGGCATTCCATCATCGCCTTGCGAATTTCGGAAAGCAACCGTGGGGCGTCCGCAGGGTTTACGCAACCCTGCGATTCGCGGCCGCACATGTTCAAGCGAACGCCCGCGTGAAAACTCGACGAGGCAAAAGCACGCGTATGCTCCCAATCGAGCGCATCCACCACGACCGATTTCCATTCCTTTTGATTTGCCCGGTTCCAAATCCTCCACAGCAGGTTCCCGAACCCCAGATTTGCAATCATTCCCGCCGCACCCTTCCGAAGCCTGGTCGCAACACGGTGGAGCAGCCCCTTTTGGCCTGGACGGAAACGAAGGAATCCCGCCTGCTCAAGCGCTCGATTGAGATGGAAGACCCTTCTCGTCGAACCGAAGCCATGATCCGAGTACATCATCACGGCCGCATCGGTTCCCGCTCGTTCCAGAAGATCCTTCAAGATCCCGTCCAGAAGAACGTAGTAGTCCGGTATGACGGAAGCCTCGGGGTGGTGCGGACCCGGATAGAAGGGATGCTGACGATCGAAAAAGCGCCAAAATCTATGCTGCAATCTGTCTGTGCCATCGAAAACGACGAGAAAGAGGTCCCATTCTCTTTCAGATAGAAGCGAGGTGGAGCCCCTGCGAAGCGCTTCCGTAGAAATCATGACGCCTTTCCTCATCTGCTTGCGTTTCCCATAACGAAGCATCAGTGAGTATGCTGCGAGCCCCTGGAAGAGATCGTTCAGGGATGCGCGCTCGCTTGGAGGATAGATAAAGGAGGCTCCCGCGCTGGACGACCCCAACCCGCTCACGAGAATTCCGTTGACCGGCTCGGGGGGATAGGCGAATGGGATGTTAAGCGCGCATACGCGCTTCCCGGCATCGGACAGTGTCCGGAACATTGTCGGATGCATGTTGTCCTTCGACGAAACGAGACGAAGCCCATAGCCGCCTTTGAATCGCTTGAAGAAATCGAAAATGCCATGCCTCCCCGGATTCACGCCTGTAAACGAAGACGTCCATGCGACCGGGGTAATCTGAGGAACGGTGCTCCGGAGCGGACCCCAGCAGGAGCGGGCCTTTAGGGATTTGAACGTGGGAAGCAATCCCGCGTCGATGAGAGGATCCAGGACATTCCAATCCGTCCCATCAAGCCCGAACACAAGGAGCTTAGAGGACATGAAACTTGACTATACCAAGAAACACGGAGACTCAAGGCCCGAACTATAGGCTCGGCTGTCACCAGCGATTATCGCATACGTCCCTCGCCGGCGGCCATGCCTCGCCGGTGCTCATCACGAACGATCATCGCGAGTTGCTGGGCGTTTTACAGGGCAAGCCACGCGCCTCGAGCACGCCGGAAAGAAGATTGCAGAAGGAATCCGGCGAGAAATTCCGGATCGGAAGAACCCATTCTCCCCGCGATACGTCCTCGAACAAATCTCGCACCTTCCCGGCGCCTCCGATCGTGTAGTCGATCCCAATCACGGGACGATTCTGGGAAAGCGCGAACACGGAGCCGTGCATGCGCTCGGACACCACCGCGTCCAGGCGGCGAATCAAGGAAAGCAGCGCATCGACGCCCGGCTCGATCTCCCAGACGCGGAAATCCACCGCGCCGCCGAGCGCCCGCTCCAGCTTGAATGCCGCCTTCAGATCGGACTGCCCGTACGTGTCGGCGTTCATCGGGAAGAAGACGTACCGGACGGACCCGCCGCGGAGGAGATGGAATTTTTTCATCCCCTCCGCCAGGGAGGCCAGGAAGTCTTGCTCCGTCTTCCGGCAGTCCGCACGGGGATCCGCGGAATAGATCCACCAGAGAGGACGAAGATTGAGTCCGATGCGCAAAAGATCCGATTCCCTGCCTAGGACTTCTTCCATCGACGATCGCTCGCGCTCGGTCGTCCGATCAGCCATTCGACGGGTTTCCAGGTAATCGAATGCGGGATCAGGGGCCAAAACGGGGCGAAGCCCCGTCAGCAAAGGAGAGGACAGGGAGGACCGGGAACGGACGCGAACGAAATCGGCCATCCGAAAGATCAGGCGCGCCACACGCCGGCTGAACTCCCGGCGAAACGGCCCGACACCGACGCCCTCGAGCAGGATTGGGATTCCTCTTCTGCGCGCGTCCGTCACCACGCCAAGATGGCGCAGAAGCAGGTCCGGCAACTCCATCAGAGGGCCGCCCGCCATCACCAGCGCCTCCGCAGTCCCAATGGATTCCCGCAACGCGTCCCAATGATAAGGAATCACCTCCACCGGCACGGCGGGTTCTATCGAGGAAAGCCAGCGGCGGGTACGGTCGGGGCGAAAGCTTGCCACCCAGGCCCGCTGCAAGTCGCGCTCGTTCCGGAGGCGAAGAAGCACGCCTCCAAGAATGGCCGCATCTCCGACATGCTCCCCCCCATAATTTCCCAATAGAAGCGCAGACCGGAACGGCTTTCCTTCGATGGCGGCGCCGCCTTTCCGGGCTTGCCGCCATGCCGCGGGCAACCGGGCGGCTGCGACCGCAAGAATTCGGACGGCCTGGCCAGCCCTTCGGAGCCGCTGAAATGCGCCGGTACGCCGAAGCGCCTCCCCGAGAAGCTTCACAGACGGCCAAGGGGCGGTTTGGTCGTGAAGGCAATTCGGGCAAGTATCGTTTCGGAGCCGTTGCATGAAACGCCTGGCGCGTTCCGAGAAATAAAATCCGTAGGCTGAGCCCTCACGAACGTTGCCAATGGGCTCGCGATCTTTGGAACAGAGAAAAAGATCTCCGTTGCTGCAAAGAAGCACAGCCTCGCCTTGGAAACAGCAAGGCGCCCGGCGAGTACCGCCTGTGCGTAGGCGGCGAGCCAGATCGCGGCAGAAGAGGCGGCGGAGCGGAGAAGCGGTAGCCTCGTGAAGCTCCTCGGAGTCGAGAAAATCCGCAAAGAAGGATTGTTCGCCATCGGTCAAGGCCACGGAGGAGACGGCATCGAAATTCTGAAGGCGCTCGATCGGCGTCGCCAGGCGAACGACGAGTTCGTCCCCTCTCGCGCGACAGAATTGAAGGAGGCGCATCATCGCATAGACGTTCCCGGAGGAAACGGTTGCCTGGATCTGCAAGGGAACACCGAACGACCGGGCCAGCGCGGCGACTTCCATCGCTTGGCGGAAAGCCCCCGTTCGACCCCGGATGCGATCGTGGACCTCGCCCAAGCCGTCCACGGACAGTTCCAGCCGAAATGTCACGCCATGTTGCCGACAGGATTCCGCAATGGCAGGCAGGAGAGACGACCATCGTTCGGGGTGAAGGCCGTTCGTCGTAATCGAAAGATGGCGGATTTTCGGCAATGTGCTCGCCACAATGTCCACCGCTTCCGGCAGGAACGGATAGAGGGATGGCTCTCCTCCGGTAATCCCCACGCAATCAACCCTTCGAAACAGCCGATCCCGAAGAGCGTTGCGCAACACCTCCGGCGGCAGGGAGGCCTGGCCCGGCTGCTTCCAGACACCGCACATCACGCATTTCGCATCACAGATAGATGTAATGGGAAGGCCCAGGGTCTTCGGCGATAGCACCTGTCGGCTGCGGGAAAGAAGGCGGACGATTTCTCTCGCTCCATAGCGAAGCGCTTTCGCAATCATTGGGCGGTGCGCGTCAATTCGTCGGCAAGCCGTTTTCGCAACATCATCCTCATCCTAGCCTTGAATGCCTGGCGGACATCGCCATCCCGTAGATCTGCATCAGGCGATCGAAATTCCGATCGGCCGTGTACTTTGCAAGGAAGTCCTCTCGCGCCTGCAATCCGAGACGCCGGCATTCCTCCGGATGCTCCAAGAGCCTCGTCGCCTTCTCGGCAAGATCGCCGGGATTCCCCGGCTCGAAGAGAAGCCCGTTGCGGCCGTCGTCAACGAATTCGGCCATGGAGCCAAGCCTCGAGGCGAGGACCGGCGTCCCGACGGCGAAGGCCTCCATGATCGTCCTCGGACAGATCTCGTACCAGGTAGAGGGAACGACGAGCACGGAGCAGGCGCGCATCAGTGCCCGAACGTCCTCCGGCCCCTTCCATCCCATCCATTCGACGCCGGCGGGCCCGCCGCCCGAAACCAGCGCATCCACGCCGACGGGACCCTCGCCCGCGATCTTCAGGGAAAACTTCGCACCGATCCCCTCCCAGGCCTTCAGGAGGATCGATACGCCCTTCTCGGTTGTAAGCCTCCCGACAAAAAGCGCGAAGGGCTCCCGCGGCCAGGGACCAGGCTCTCCTTCCGCCTGGACGTGGTTGGGCTTCACGACCATCCGGGAGACGTCCAGTCCCGCTTCCTCCAACTTCCGCCGGCTGAACTCCGAAAGCACGATGAACCGATCCACCGAGCGCTCCCATATCTGTCGCCGCCGCTGTCTCGCGTTCAGCCAGGCGACCACGGCGCTTGCGGTCCGGCTGTGGCGGTAGCAGGCGTGAAGGACCCCCGGCCAGCCGACCGTCCGTTTCGCGCAGTCCTCGCAGACGCGGCCGCTGCGGAACAAGAGGCCGTTGAGACAGATCCGCCTGTAGTTGTGCAGCGTGACCACGACCGCCGCCCCCTCCTCCTTCGCCGCCCGGCAGGCCGCCGGCGTGATGAGCGGGAACGTGTTGTGGAAGTGCACCACGTCGGGTTTCTCCCGCCGGACGATCTGCCGGATCTCCGAGACCGCCGGCTCCCCGCCGAGCACCGTCCGCAAAAGCGCCAGCCGCCCCATTTCCAGGATCCGGTCGTTGCTCCGGGAGTAGCGAATTACCCGGCAGCCCTTCGACTCCAAGAGCGCCCCCTCCTCCTCGAACACAAAGTCCTCCCCGCCCCGCTGGAGGTAGTAGTCGTGGACCAGCAGAACCTTCGGAAGGGATCGCGGCGAAGTTGTCATCGTACAAACGGTGAGGATGAGAAGATGGGCGCCTCGAATCTACGCTTTCCGGCAAACAAAGACCAAGTTTACCCCAAATCGCCAAATCCAGGGCATAGAGGCCATGGTGCGCTCCAGGGCCATCCACAGGAAGGAGGGCAGAAGCCTGGACGCCATCCGGGGGATGAACCCCATCCCGCGGACTCGAACGACGCGCAATCCGCAGCGTTCGGCCAGCGCGATCGACTCCACGCGGGAAAGCTCGTTGAACCTGCTGTCCTTCTGGCCCAGCCCGATGCGGTGCAGGAAGCGAGCGAAGTGCCGATAGCTGTGCCGGTTTCCATGGACTTTGAAGATGAGCCGGCTGTTCTCGTCCCGAAGCAGGGGGGCAAGGGCTCTCAACGCCCGTTCGCGAACCCCCTCCTCCGCGTTTAGGACGAAGCGAAATGTGGTGATGAGGTCGAATTTCTCCGCGAGCCGCCCCAATTCGACGGCGGCCTTTTCGTAGCGTTCATCCCAGAAGAGCGACGCAGGTGCCTGCGCACCTTGAAGCATCGATTGGACGAAATAGTGATTTCCTTCGAACGAGCCTTCCAGAATGACGGATGGCGCGTTGAATCCGTCCCGCTTTACGCCTTGCAGGTATTTCAACGTGTCGGCTTCGTTTTTGGCCGCAGTCATCGTCATCTCGTCCAACCCTGTCTTGGCAATCCCGAGAGGCGCAGCATCTTCGCGCATGACGGGCCAGTACCGGAGCGCCAGCGGCCGCTCGATCCGTGGAAGGAAGGCCCCCTGGATCACCTACGGCTACTCGAAAGGCAGCGCAAGCCGCACGGCGCCGCCCCAACGGACAATCGAAAGACCGTTGGGCGAGACGTACATTGCGCTGGATTCCATCTCCGTTCTATGCCGCTCCGAAGGAACGACCGGCGGGGATTGTAGCCACCGGCACCCTCCCGCGCGATATTACAACCAACCTGTCCAGACAGTACGATATCGCACGCCTCACGGAATTCTAGCTTCCCTTGCGCGGCTCGCCCCCCCCTTGAGGGGGCTTGACCATGTACAACGTCTCCCACTTGCCATGGAACACATCATCGACCGTTAAACCACGAGCAAACGGCGCCTTCTCGATCAGGCCTGGAAGGCTCCGAAACAGGATCTGACCGTGTTGCTTCACGAAAGAATCGAAGCTCGTGCTCCTTTCCCCATTTGTGATTCCCATGCCCAGTCCGCAACAATACGCATCCGGCTTCATGGCATGGATTCGTTTCCCGTATATCTTTCCGGCCCAACGATCGCCACGAAACAAGACATACGCCAACGTGGATGATTCATAATTAAGCACGACAACTTGGCCGCGGTATTTATCTCGGATCATTTGCTCGATCCTTTTTACTTCTTCCATCTGCATGGTCATCTCGCTAAGGCGACGCGGAAAATAATCGAGTATGACACTCTTTCCGCAGACAACTGCCGCGAGGACAAAAAGCACGATCTTCATCGTCCTGCGCTTGGCTTCGGACTCAATTTGAAAGATCGCCCAATTCGTCAGATACCAGAGAAAGACGCCGGAAAGTCCGAAAAGAGGAACCATGTACCGGATGTAAGGCTGCTTTGAAAATAAAAGAATCGACAGAATGGACACGCCGCATGCAACGCCGATGAATTTCAACGGAAAGGATCGTGTCCGTTCTTTTCGATAAATACGTTTAAGAAAATGGGCCGAACAAGCGACTGCACCGGAAAGGAGCAGGAGGGAAAAGAGTTGCGAATTCCCGTATATTCGCGAAAGGAATCCTTTCAGGCCTTCTAAGTATTTGACTGGATCCAATAACCCCCCCGGCCCGGTCCCACGTTCCTCTGTGTGGGACATAATGCTCCATATCCAGGCGAGCATCCGATCCATCTCCAGCCAGATGGGGATTGTCCAGAATAGGAAGGATGAAATTGCAACGAAGATGAAACGGAGACGCCCCCTCCAGTCCGGCAACAAGAAGAATGGGAGAATAAGAAGCGGGGCGAATGTCAGTTTTGTAGCGAGGGCAACCCCGGAAACTATTCCGAATGCCGCTGGTAGCACCCAGGACCGGGAGTTTCCGTCACAGCGCTCCGCCATGAAGATAAACGCGGAGTACCAGATCGCGCACATCAGCAGGATCGGCTCCGGACTCACGCGCGCGGGCGCCATCAGGCAGGCATGCGCTGCGAACGGTGCCGTCTGAACGAGCAACGCCGGCAGGATTCTTTTTGTAGTATTTAAAGCTAAAAAACCGGCGCCGAGCATTGAGGCAAGGAACATGACCATCACCACGCGATTGATTCCGACGAGGTACGCCTCCGACTGCTCAAGAACATCCTTTGTCATGTCCTGCTCAAAGGAAAACATGT
Source organism: uncultured Planctomycetia bacterium (assembly GCA_964358555.1). Classification (GTDB taxonomy): domain Bacteria; phylum Planctomycetota; class CAYHQZ01; order CAYHQZ01; family CAYHQZ01; genus CAYHQZ01. Next base: position 4,699 of record CAYHQZ010000006.1, on the reverse strand, counting down.
GCATCGTGCGAATGACGATAGCGCCAAGAGCATGGAGGGGAGTCCCCGGATGTTCGACAATATAGGGTGCCCGTAATTCGGCCATGCGCAGGGAATTCATCAAATACGCATAATCCGGATCAGAGTGGCCGTGCATCCAGTATGGGAAATCAACTCTCCATACCTGGAGGTAGAGCGCGACGAGAAGGGCAGGCAGAACGAAAAGCCAGGTGATTTCCAGGTAATGCGCCGTTCTTTTTTTTGGGGGGTCTAAATTGACAGGGATCATTAAACCTCGCGTTTCACCCTCGGCCCTTAGAAGTCATTTTCGGTAATGATGACGGAACCGCCACAACGTCAATGCTGCCTCCCTTCGGGGCGAATCTGTCCATGCATCCATCGAGCATCTCATGGCCCGACTCGGATTCGTAGAGGCGATAGCCCTGCGGACGCAAAAATTTCTCGTATTCGGTGAACGTATATCCCCGCTCGTCCAGCAGGTATGCGGTCAGTTCAAAGATGATGATCGGCCGGAACCGGCGGATGGTTTCCTCGGCACTCCGTAGAATGTTCATCTCGTGTCCGTCCGTGTCAATCTTGATCAGATTGAGGCGATCAATCCCTCGTTCGCGAACGAATTCGTCCAGGATGACTCGCCTATCCGTCGCTTCCTTCATGATGCCCATGTGCATAGGATGCCGATCTCCGCCAAGGTCATCAATCGGCCAGCTGGCATAGGCAACCAAGTGGGACGGATCAGGATCCGCCATGGTGACGAATGCCTGCATCGGGAAGATGCGCTTTCCGAGATCCTCGTTCAACTCAAGGTTCCGCTTCATCTTCTCGAACGCGTAATGCGAGGGTTCGAAGGAATAGATCGTGGCGCGCGGGAAGGCCTTTGCAAAGGCCAAGGAAACAGCGCCGACGTTTGCCCCAACGTCTAATATGACGGCATCCTCGAGGATCCGAATAAGGGGGCTTTGGGCCAGGTGCGCCTGGAAACCGCCGAAGAGGAAGAGATGCAGATCGATCCCCTCGGCTAGATCGACCTCGTACCTCACCCCCTTTCGGAGAATGATCCGCTTCCGCTTCAGGCCGAACAAGCGCCCGAAAGAAAGGAGGACGTGTGCGACCCTCATCTTAAACTTGGTCGACTTAAAATACTCCAGCATTTATGCTGTCCTAGTCGTTTTCCTGCAACGCCTTAGGGAACGTCTGGATACCCAGAAAACAGATCGTCGGAGGCAGCATACGCCACGGATGGTTCAGGTGCAATTAGAACTTCACGGGAGAATTAGGGGACCTATGAACATGTCAAGGATCCCCCTTCCTCTCAAGGCTCTTTCTGGGCCTTCTCCTTTGTGATGATCACCGAGTGGATTAGGGATTAGGCAAGATTAAGGATTAGGGGACGTACGAAGGATTGCAGGATCCCATACTTTGTGTCCGGGGCGGACATGCTGATCGCGGCGGGCGCGGGGCGGTTTGGCCCCGGCGTGACACGTCATCGCCTGTTTCATAAACGATCCACTCCCTTGAGATCTACAGCAAGCCCCGGATCTCGTTGAATCGCGACTGCACCTGCTCCCATGTCGGGAACGGACCATAACACAACGCGCGGCATTGCTGCTCGTACTCGTCGGCGATTGCCGAAGCCAGTTGCGGAGGCGGAAAGAGCGCGTCGCTTCGGGAGAATCTCATCTGCTCGGGGAAGAAGTAGCTTCTCGGGAAGTGAGCCCGGCTGATTTGATCGTAATCGGCCTTGATCGTCGAATACTCCTCGGATTTCAACATTGCCTGGACTTCCGCCTCGCCCGCGAGTTGATAGAGGTCGTAGTAATGGCGGGCATAGCCTCCGATGGAACGGCGATCGCGCTTGAGCAGTTCGACCTTTCCGTGGATGGCGAACATCTTCTCGATAAACGTGCGCCGGAAGTGGAGCAAACGCATCGGAAATGGCGATTCATCCTCGGCCCCCAAGGACTGGCCGGTTTCCTGAAGGAATTCGGCCAGGAAGGAGCGCAGGCTGACGATGACGGTCGGCTCGCGCCCGCTGGCGGTGCCCGATTCAAGCAGGATGCGATCGGGGATTTCGCCGGCCCCCCCGAACTTCTGTTGGTACGAAAAGCGGTCGCTACGCCCGAAGCCGCCGATGGTCTGGCATTCTTTCTCCATGACAGTCAGGGCCGGGTGTCGGCCGACGGCATCCCTCATCCGCTTAAGTTCCCGGTTGATGCCGCGTTTGCCCAGCGCCGGAGAAAAAGCCAGCGGATCGAGAAAGATGTCGATATCCTCCGAAAATCGCTGGATCAGGTTCCATCCCTTGGAAAGGCTGGTGCCGCCCTTGAAGATGATTTTCTCGCCGACCGAGCCAGCAATAATGCGAAGCGATTCTGTGACGTAGTAGTCCTTTTCGATGAACGCCGGCCGAAGCCCGCGGCGACGGAAGTGCTCGCTCGCACGGAGAACGGCCTGTTCGAAATCGGGGTGCTCGAAGAGTCTCACATCAAGCGCCCCCCTTGGCTTGCCAGGATCGAGCATTGGGCAAGCCGGAAAACAGGCCGAAATCGTACCGGGACAACGGATTCAGGGATTTCTTCAGGCGAGCGATCTTCGCGCGGTCCCGGCCCATCCGTTCGCCCAGGGCGCCGAGCAGCGCCCGCACCCTGGGCGGCTCCGTGTTCGCCGCCTTGAGCAGGCGTCCGTAGCAGCCCTTTTCCATCAGCCGCACGATGACCCTTCGGATGGTTTCCCCGGGAGAAAGATCGCTCGTCCGGCCCCCGCGACGCATGAAATCGAGCAGGGCGGCGTCGGTCTGGGTGAGACGCGACCAGCCTTCGGGGCGGCGCGTGTGAATGAGCGCGTCCCGCCCGACCAGCTTGCGCGGCAGGCTCGACCCGCTGGTGGCCAGCTCCGAACGATTCGGATTCTGGGCGCTAAATCCCAGGAGGTTCGCCGCCCCGATCCCCGAGGGGAAGAATTGCCTGCTCCGGGAAGCGAGATGTCGGACGGCCGCCGGGTTGGGGCGACTTCTCCCGAACGCGGCCTGTCGGAAGGCATAATAAACGCCCTTGCTTAGCCGTTCGATCTGCCCGCTCCTGGCGAGCCTTGACAGGGCTTGCGCCACCGCCGCGGACGGCAGATTGCCGAAGTCCTGAAATCGCCACAATCTCTCGCCGCCGAGCCGGATGCGCCTGCGGACCCGATCCGCGACAGGACGCCACTGGCTTGACGACGCATCGTTCCCCATGCTGGAAGCATCGGGGAAACCGGACGGGTTGTCAAGTTTTTCAGCAAAAAAACTCGCCATCATTTCCGGAAGAACACGACCCCGCGCCCTTACTCCCCGCCTTCCGGTTCAGGGTGAATGGGGGACCTATGAACATGTCAAGGATCCCCTTTCCCCTATTCCAGGGTCAGGAACGCCCCTTCCGGATCCCGCTCGAAATCTTCCAGGTCCGCCTGATGGGCCCGGAGAATCTCCTCAATGACGCGCGTGGAGCAGTTTCCCCGCCGGACTCCCCGTCATCGTCCTCGCCCACGGCGGGCGCACCGACGCCACCGGTGGCCACCGCGACACCGCAGCCGGAACCTACCACTTCCACAGGGGAAACGGGCATGGCAGGACCTTCGGCTTCGGGATCGGACCGGGAATCCAGGTAAATCGAAAGTTGAACTTTTGATTTTCATGCATAGAATCGTGCCGTGATCAAGCGACCATCCCTTGAGAAAGCCATCGAGAGGGGTCTCGAAAGGAACCCCGTCGTCTCGCTGCTCGGTCCTCGCCAGTGCGGAAAGACAACGCTGGCCCGGATCGTCGCCAGGGGAAGGAAATCCACCTTCTTCGACCTTGAAAACCCGAAAGACCTCGCCCAACTCGAAAGCCCCATGCTGGGGCTCGAAGGTCTGGAAGGTCTGGTCGTCATCGACGAGATCCAGCGGCGCCCCGATCTCTTTCCCGTCCTCCGGGTCCTTGCGGATCGTCCGGATGCGCGCGCGAAATTCCTCGTCCTCGGAAGCGCCTCCCCGGATCTCGTGAAGGGCGTCTCGGAATCCCTCGCCGGGCGCGTGGGAATCGTCGAGATGGGAGGAATCGACCTGGAGGAGGCGGGGACCGACCGATTCGAGGCGCTGTGGAACCGGGGCGGGTTCCCGAGATCGTTCCTCGCGCGGACGGACGAGGCGAGCCTCGAATGGCGGGAGGACTTCATCCGGACGTTCCTGGAGCGGGACTTGGCGGCGCTCGGCATCGGGAGCGTCCCGTCCCCGGCCCTGCGGCGGTTCTGGACGATGATCTCGCACTTCCACGGCCAGATCTGGAACGCCGCCGAGTTCGCCCGGGCCCTCGGCGCGAGCGAGCCCACCGCACGGCGTTATCTCGATATCCTTTCCGCCGCGTTCGTCGTCCGGGTGCTCCCGCCCTGGTTTCAGAACATCTCGAAGCGGCAGGTAAAGGCGCCGAAGATCTATGTTCGGGATTCCGGCATTCTCCATGCCTTGCTCTCGATCGAAACGAAGGAGGCGCTCATGGGCCATGGGAAGTGCGGGGCCTCTTTCGAGGGCTTCGTCGTCGAGCAGGCGATCTCCTCCCTGAAGCCGGCTGATGCCTATTTCTGGGCGGCGCACACCGGCGCGGAGCTGGACCTTCTGCTCTTTCTCAAGGGAAAAAGGGTCGGCATCGAGGTGAAACTGACCGACGCGCCCGGGACGACGAAGTCCA
>CAYHQZ010000005.1:22851-38000 GCA_964358555.1 uncultured Planctomycetia bacterium | reverse complement strand
CCTCCTTGTTCTTCGGTTCCAGGAATACAACGATCGGCGCCGCCCGCCCGCCCCTAGCCGCCCTTGGTTGCCGGCTTCGTCGTGGACTGCTTGAGCCACGCCTCGATGAAGCCGTCGATCTGGCCCTCGAGGACGGCATTCGCGTTGCCCATCTCGAAGTCGGTCCGGTGGTCTTTTACGAGCGTGTAGGGTTGCAGCGTGTAGGAGCGGATCTGGTTCGCCCACGCGATGTCGCCCTTCGCCTGGTAGGCCTTCGCCATCTCGGCGCCCAGTTCCATCTCCCGGCGCTGGGCGAGGCGCGCCGTCAGCATCTTCATCGCGGTCTTGCGGTTCCGCATCTGCGAACGCTCGTTCTGGCAGGAGACGACAATCCCCGTCGGCAGGTGCGTGAACCGCACGGCCGACATCGTCTTGTTGACATGCTGGCCGCCGGGACCGGAGGCGGAAAACGTATCCACGCGCAGGTCGCTGTCTTGGATCTTGATCTCCTCCTCGGGCACGTCGGGATAGACGTCGACCGCCGCGAAGGAAGTCTGGCGCCGGTGGGCCGCGTCGAAGGGGGAGATGCGCACCAGGCGGTGGACGCCGATCTCGGCCTTCAACCGGCCGTAGGCGTAATCGCCCTCGATGCGCACGACGGCGTTGCGGATGCCGGCCTCCTCGGCCTCCGATCGGTCGACGACCTCGGCGGGGTATCCCTGCCGCTCGGCCCAGCGCAGGTACATCTTCAGCATCATCTCGGCCCAGTCGGAGGCATCCGTGCCCCCGGCGCCCGCCTGGATCTGGAGGAAGGCGGGGAGGTGGTCGTGCTCGCCCTTGAAGCGGGCGCGCGTCTCGATCTTCTCCAGTTCGGCCGCGATGGACGCAAGGTCCGCCTCGACGGCGTCGACGTCGGCCACGCTCCCGCCCTCGTCGGTCATCTCGGCGAGGAGGGCGAGGTCGTCCAGGCGCTTGCCGACCTCGAGCGCCGGGCTGATCGTTCGCTTCAGATCGCGGGCCCGCGTGACGACGGACTGGGCGCGATCATGGTTCTGCCAGAAATCGGCGGCCTGCATGGCCGCCTCGGCTTCGGAAAGCGCTGCCGACTTCGTCGCGACGTCAAAGAGAGTCCTTGACCTGTGTCAGGCGGTCGAGAAGAACCTGGACGCGATCGCGGAGTTTTTCGGGCATGGGGGGGATTGTAGCCGCTCCTTGAAACTCCGTTTCCCAAGCCTAGACTCCGCCTCCATGCCCGACATCCATCCCTTCAAGGCGCTTTGGTACGACCCCGACAAAGTCCGGCCGATCGACACCGTCGTCGGCCAGCCCTACGACAAGATCAACGAGGACCTCCGCAAGAAGTATTACGAGCGCTCCCCGTATCACGTCGTCCGGATGACCTACGGACGGCCCGAGCCGAACGACACCCCCGAGAACAACCCCTACACCCGCGCCCGTGACTACCTCCGGGAGTGGCTGAAAACCGGCGTCCTCGTCGAGCACGACGAGCCGACGATCTACGCCTACGACATCGTCTACAAGCGCCCGGACGGAACCGAGCGCAAGCGCGAGGGATTCGTCGCCCTCGTGGAGCTCTCGCCCTTCTCGGAGAAGAAGGTCCTGCCGCACGAGGAGACGTTCCCCGGCCCGAAGGCCGATCGCCTCTCGCTCATGCGCGCCGCCCGCGCGAACTTCGGCCATGTCTTCCTCCTCTACGAGGACCCGAAAAAACAGGTGGAGTCGATCCTCGCCAAGGAGAAGGTGGGCTCTCCCGACCGCGAGGTCCGCGACGACGACGGCTTCCGCCACCGCGTCTGGGCGGTGAGAAACCCCAAGGCCGTCCAGGCGATCCAGGCCCTCCTGAAACCCGTCCCGGCCATCGTGGCCGACGGGCATCACCGCTACGAGACCGCGATCGCCTTCCGCGACGAGTGCGAGAAGGCGGGCATGCGCTGCACGGGGAATGCCTGCCACCACCGGCGGATGGCGACCTTCGTGAACAGCGAAGGCGACCTCACGATCTTCCCGACGCACCGCCTCATCCGCGGCAGGCTTCCCTACAACATCGACGACATCGAGCACCGCCTCGGGCCGTGGTTCGAGATCAAGGCGTTCGAGTGGAAGAAGCCGGCCGGCGAGCCGAAGGCCCGGCTCGAGTTCGAGGCCTACTTCAAGCGCCTCCTCGGCGGGCGGATGTCCTTCGGGCTCATCCTCGGCGGGGCGAACCGCTACCTCACGATCCGCCTCAAGGAGCCCGACCGCCTCAACGAGTTCATCCCGGAGGCGAAGTCGTTGCCCTGGAAGCAGCTCGACGTGAGCATCCTGCACCGCTACGTCCTCGGCAGCCTCCTCGCCCTCGATCCCGAAAAGCTCGAGCGCGACAAGCGGATGGGCTACGCCCGCCACGCCGACGAGGTCTTCGAGGCGATCCGGAAGGGCGAGGCCACGCTCGGCTTTTTGCTGCACCCCGTCGCGATGTCGCAGATCCGCGACGTCGTCATGGCCGGCGACCGGATGCCCCAGAAGAGCACCGACTTCTTCCCGAAGGCCCTTTCCGGGCTCGTCATGTGCCGCTACGAGATCGGCGAACCCGAAAAGCCCGCGTCGGGTTCGTAGCCGTCCCCTTCCGCCGCCTTCGTCCCGCCTAGGCGTTCGCAGAGGCGGCCGAGGCGACGGGAGGCGTGGGCGCGGCGGACGGCCATCGCGACGGCGGCGGGATCGCCCACGATGGCGACGAGACGGCGGCCGCGGGTGATGGCGGTGTAGAGGAGGTTGCGCTGCAGCAGGATCCGGTGCTCGCGCAGGATGGCCACGACGACGGCGCCGTATTCGCTGCCCTGGGACTTGTGGATCGTGACGGCGTAGGCCCGCGCGAGGGTGTCGGTCTCGTCGAAGCCGTAGGCGACCTCCTTGTCGGGAAACCGGACGGCGAGCCGCCGGGCCTGCGCATCGAGGGCCGAGACGCGCCCGACGTCGCCGTTGAAGACCTCCTTGTCGTAGTCGTTGCGGATCTGCATGACCTTGTCGCCGGGCGCGAACGGGGCGGCGGCGGGGGCGGAGGGGTTGAGCGCCGCGCGGAGGCGCTTGTTGAGCGCCTCGGCCCCGCAGTCGCCCTTGTGCATGGGCACGAGGACCTGGAGGCCCGAGACCGGATCGATCCCGAGCCGGCGGGGGATTTCGTCGGACGCAAGCCGCACGACGAGATCGGCCGCCGCGGCGGCGTCGCGCGCCGGGAAGAAGAGGAAATCGCCCCACGGGGCGTCGAACCGCGCGGGCGTAAGGTCGGGAATCTCGCCCCGGTTCACCCGGTGGGCGTTCCGGACGATCTCGCTCTCGCCGGCCTGGCGGAAGATCTCGGTGAGGCGCGAGACGGGGAAGCGCCCGCAGGAGAGCAGGTCGTCGAGGACCGTCCCGGGCCCGACGGAGGGCAGCTGGTCGGCGTCCCCGACGAACAAGAGCGACGCCTCCGGCGGCGTGGCATCCACGAGCCGCGCCAGCAACGGAAGATCGATCATCGAGGCCTCGTCCACGCAGACGAAATCCACGGGCAGCGGCCGATCGCGGTTCCGGCCCCATTCGTTCGCGTGGGGGTCGTAGAGCAGCAGCCGGTGCAGGGTTTTCGCCTCGAACCCCGTCGCCTCGGAGAGGCGCTTCGCCGCGCGCCCCGTCGGGGCCGCAAGCGCAATCTTCGCACCGGCCTCGGCGAGGAATCGCAGCAGATCGGCCAGCAGCGTCGTCTTTCCCACGCCGGGCCCGCCCGTGATCGCCGAGACCTTGCCCCGCAAGGCGGCCAGCGCCGCTTCCCGCTGGTCGGCCGACAGCCGCTCCAGCCTCGAGGCCCCGACCTTGGCGGAGATCGCGGCCCGCCGGACGGCCGGCGAGAGGGGGGCGTTCGCGATTTCAAGCAGGCGGACGGCCGCGGAGCGCTCGGCTTCGAGGAGGGCCGGCAGCCAGACGTCGCCCGGAAAATCGGGGTCGACGGAAATCCTCCTGGCGGCGATGGCGCGTTCGAGGGCGGCCTCCAGGGACTCCGCCGGGCATTCGAGCAGCCGGCCCGTCCGCCCGGCGAGAATGCTCCGCGAAAGGCAGGCGTGCCCCTCGCCCTCGCAGGCCTCCTGGAGGACGTGGCGCAGCCCCGCCTCGAGGCGGCGGGGGGCATCGGCCTCGATCCCGAGGCCCTGGGCGACCCGATCGGCCGTGAGGAATCCGATGCCCTCGACTTCGTCCGCAAGGGCGTAAGGATCGTCGCGAATCCGGCGCATGGCGTCGGCCCCCCAAAGGCGGTGGATCCGGGCGGCCCGGGCGGCGCCGATCCCGAGGCCGTGGAGGAACAGGAAGAGATCGCGCACCCCCTTGTGGGCGCGCCAGGCGTCCAGAATCGCAATCCCCCGCTTTCCCTTCAGGCCCGGGACCTCGGAAACCCGGTCCGGCTCCAGATCCAACACCTCGAGCGTCCGGTCCCCGAACGCCCGCACGAGCGCCTCCGCGGTCTTCGCCCCGATGCCCCTCACGATCCCGGTCGAGAGGTAGTCGCGGATCTCGTCGACGGTCGAGGGGGGGACGAAGCGCACGCACTCGGCCAGGAACTGCCGCCCGAAGCGCGGGTGCACCGACCAGCGACCCTGGGCCTCGATCCGATCGGGCGGGGAGAGACCGGGGAAGGACCCGACGATCGTCACTCGATCCCCGGCCGGGTGGCAAAACCCCGCCGCAATCGTGTAGCCGTTCTCCTCGTTCCGAAAAACAATCCGCTCGAGTTCCGCCACGAGCGTCTCCCGCGCGCCGGCTTCCTCCGGCAGGGGGGGGCCGAAGAGGCCCGCCCGGCTCATTGCCGGTTCCGCTCCCGCGGATCGGCGACCCGTCGCGGCCCGGCCTCGAGCCAGGGATCCTTTTTCGGGTCCTGGCGCTGGGGATGCGTCAATGGGTCGAGCGTCTCGGGATCGACGACATGCAGGTAGGCGTGGGACTCCAGGCCGTAAGGATCCGTCACCCGGATGTCCACGACCCCGAGGATCCCGGTGACGCTCGTGAAAAGGGCCGAGGCGCGGCCGTCTTCGTCGGTCTTCAGCCCCTCGAAATTCAGCTCGCCAATGTCGCGTCCGCGGACGATCCGGGCGAAGAGCGGCAGCTCCTTCTCTGGCACCCAGCCGTCGCGATCGGGGAGGTAGTGCTCGACGTAGACGTGCAGCTCCGCCTGGCGGCCGGGGATGATCTTCTCGGGCCACATCCGCACGTGGAGGCGGCGGGTCTCGCAGCCCGCCAGGACCACGGGCAGCAACAGGAGCGCGAAAGCGGCGACCCGTTTCACGCCGGCAGTGTAGCCCCCAACCCGCGCGCGCGTCAGGCCCGGATGGGATAGTCTGTCGGCATGCCCCGGTTCGGACTGCGCGAGCTTGCGACCCTTGCCCGCCTGCGGGAAGCCGCCACCGCCCGGTTTTGCGCATTCCGGAAGGCCCTGGAACCCGCCCTGCGCCTGGAGGACCGGCGGATCCGCATCGTCGAAGGCCTGCGAGACTTTGAATGGACCGCCTGCGCCCTTCATGGGGCCTGGCCATCGGGGGGGAGAACCAAGGGGAGCCCCGACGGGGACTACGCCTGGGCAGGGTTCGTCTTCCCGGCCGGCGGGGGGAAGCCCGAATTCCGGATTGGGCTGGCGCTCCAGGATCGGCGGCCGGGGGGCCGCAAGGTCGAGGAAACGCGCCTTCGGGCGCACCTGGCCGCGGGCCTTCTCGAACGGGGACTGCTCCCCATCCCGGCCGATTTCCGTCGCAACGACCATCCCTTCTTCGGCCTCCCGCCACGGGAAATCCTCCGCCTTCTTGCGGGCCTCTGGTCGGCGCATCCCGTCTACCGGGGCTGGTCGGTCGTCTCGGCGCCGGGCCCGGATTCAGCCCCTCTGTTCAAGGGCCGAGCCTCCTCCTTCGCCCGGCCCGTCGCCCGCTCGCTCGCCGCCTGGCTTCGGGCGGCAGATGAAATTCTCGTGAAACCTTCTTCAGGCACTTGATTCGGGCCCCGAAGGGCGGGCACAATGCCCAATCGGGAAGGCATCCGGAGGCGGTTCGATTCCTGAGGGTGAGATCGAGTCGACCAAGCGGAGCGAATGACCTGCCCACGCCTCGACACGTTCGATCGGTTGCCGGACGGTTCTTTTCCCCGAGCCGCATGTTTCCCGCGAATCTCCGGAGGTGAGGCGTGATGAATTTCATGGACCGCGTCCGTTCCACCGTCGAGTGGCTGGCTGCGCGGGGCGTCACCGATCGCGTGGTTCTCTTCACGACCCTGTCGATCGCAGCCGGGGTCACCCTCGGCCACGTCGCCGCCCGGCAGCGCGCCGACTACGAGGAAAGCGTCCGCGCCGCCCGCCTGCACCGCGCAGACGAACTGAACCGGCTTCACGCGCACGTTCTCGAACAGAGCCGGACCCTTGCCGAGGTCCGCGCCTCCCTCGCCCGCTCCGAACAGGCGACGCTCGATCGGCGCCAAGATGCCGACCGGTTGGCCGCTGAAATCCTCCGCCGCGAGGATGCGGCCGGAACGGCCAAGCAGACCCTCGACAAGGCCACCGCCGACGCAATCGCCGCGATCCAGAAGGAGCGCGAGAAGGAGCGGGCCGAATCCCTCAAGACCCAGCAGGCGATGGCGGACCTCCAGGCCCGCCTGGACCAGGCTGCGCGGCAGTGGGAGGAGCGCATCCGGACCCTGGAGGAAAGCCGAAGCGATCTCGCGAACCGCCTGTCCAGCGAGGCCCGCGATACCCAGGAGTGGAAGAACCGCTACGAGGCGCTGCTCCGGGAGGCGGGACGGACCGCCCCGCCGGCCCCGCCCCGCGAGCCGAAGTCCCCGCAGGATTCCAGCGCCTTGTTGCACGGCGATCTCGAGCAGGAACCCGCGACGGATGGCACCTGGACGCAGGTCGGCCTCTACTTCGACGAGCTCACATGGGGCTCCCCCGGACCGGAACGGGTCCGAGGGGACCGCAGCACCTACGGCGGACGGCTCGCCGAGGACTTCTCGGTCGCCGGCCGCTGCTTCCGGAACGTCGCGCTCGATCTCACGGTCGGGGCGGACCAGCGGGTCCGATCCGGCCGGCGGACGATCCGAGGGCACATCGTTCCGAACGGCCGCGTGGGGATGGGGGAAGGCCTCGCGGACGCAACCGTCGGGGCGGTCTCCGATCTCGTAACCCTCGGGATATGGAACCCCGTAGCGAAGAAATCCAAGGGAACGGGCGTCCCCGTCCTCGGGGCCGTCTACACGGTCCTCCGGGGGTCGCTTTCCACCGTCGGCGGGGCCCTCAACGCCACCGAGGGCATTTTCCGCGGGTCCATGAAAGTCGCCGTCGAAGCGCCCCTCGACGCGACCGTGGGCGTCTGGGAGCCCGGCGCGAGGGGCGTGAGCGCAACATCCAACGTCCTGCAGGGAACCTTCGCCTTCGCGAAATCCAGCGCCCCCGGCGGGGCGGGGTGGCTCGACACCCACCTCCCGGACTGGAACCGCCTGCGACGGGGAGACCTGCGCGGCCTGCCCATCGTCGCGAACCTCTTCAACGGGGATCGCACCGTGAACTACGAGCCCGAGGTCCTCGTCTCGGATCCCGAGCGCTTCCTGGCCGCCACCGACGACAACGCAACCAAGACCCCGGTCCGGAAGATCCTCGAGACCGTCGGGTTCTAGCGAAAGCCAGGACGGGCGGCGGACGATTCGGGCATCGGGTCCGTCCGCGGCCACGCCCGCGGAGCCGCTATACTTCTCCGTTCCCATGCCTGCGCCCAAGAATCCTGCCCACGCCCGAACCCGGGCCGTCGAGCCCACGGCCGAACCGATCGCCCTGAAAACCGGGGCGGACATCCTCGTCGAGGCCCTCGAACGCGAGGGCGTGGACGTGCTGTTCGCCTATCCCGGCGGCTCGTCCATGCCCATCCACCAGGCGCTGACGCGCTCGAAGAAGATCCGAGTGATCCTCGCCCGCCACGAACAAGGCGAGGCCTTCGAGGCCGGCGGCTACGCCCGGGCGACCGGGCGGACCGGCGTGTGCATCGCCACCTCGGGCCCGGGCGCGACGAACCTCGTGACGGGGATCGCCGATGCGAAGCTCGATTCGATCCCCCTCGTCGCCATCACGGGCCAGGTTCCGACCAAAGTGATCGGGACGGACGCGTTCCAGGAAGTCCCGACGGTCGAGATCTGCCGCTCCATCACCAAGCACGCCACCCTTATCCAGTCCATCGATTCCATCCCCCAGGTCGTAAAGGATTCGTTCCACATCGCCTCCACCGGCCGCCGGGGACCGGTCCTGATCGATCTGCCGAAGGACATCCAGCAGGCCTCGGCCGTTCCCTCCTGGCCCGAAAAGACAAGCCTGCGGTCCTACAACCCCTTCCTCCGGGCGACGCCGGAGGAACTCGATCGGATTCGCGAGGCCGTCGCCTCGTCCCGCCGGCCCGTCATCTATTGCGGCGGAGGGGTGGTCTCGTCGGGCGCCTCCGAAGCCCTCCGGGCGTTCGTGCGCGCCACCGGCATCCCCGTGACCGCCACCCTGATGGGGCTCGGGGCCTTCCCGTCGGACGACCCGCTGTTCCTCGGAATGCTCGGGATGCACGGGACCTACGCGGCCAACTGGGCCATCGCCCACGCCGATCTTTTGCTCGCGCTCGGGACCCGCTTCGACGACCGCGTGACGGGAAAGCTCGACGAGTTCGCCTCCCAGGCGACCATCGCGCACGTCGAGATCGACCCCTCCGAAATCAACAAGATCAAGCGCGCCCACCTGGCCGTCGCCTCCGACGTCCGCTACGCCCTCGAGGCATTGGCCGGCGTCGCGCGGCCCTGCGACTGCGCCCCCTGGCGCGGGGAGCTGGAAAAGAAATGCCGGGATTTCCCCATGCGTTTCGTTGATTCCGAGGACACGATCAAGCCGCAATACCTGCTCCGCACCCTCTCCGACCGTCTCCGGGGCGACGCGATCGTCGTCACGGGCGTGGGGCAGCACCAGATGTGGTCGGCCCAATGGATCTCGTACCGCCAGCCCCGTTCCTTCATCACCTCCGGCGGTCTCGGCGCGATGGGATTCGGCCTCCCGGCCGCGATCGGCGCACAGATCGGCCGTCCCGACGCCCTCGTCGTGAACGTGGACGGCGACGGCTCCTTCCTGATGAACATCCAGGAACTCGCCGTCGTGAACCTCGAGAAAATCCCGCTCAAGATGATGATCCTGGACAATCAGCATCTCGGGATGGTCGTCCAGTGGGAAGACCGGTTCTTCGCGGGAAATCACGCCCATACCTACCTCGGCGACGGTTCCGGCACGCCCTATCCCGACTTCATCCGGATCGCGAGCGGGTTCGGAATCCCGGGGCGCCGGGTGACGCGGAAGAAGGACGTTCCGGCCGCCCTCGACGCGATGCTGAACGAAAAGGGGCCGTTCCTCCTGGACGTCATGACGGACCGAACGGAACACGTGCTGCCGATGATCCCCTCCGGGAAGTCCATTCGGGACGTCATCCAGGAGTAGCCGTACGCTCGAACGAATCCGGCGGTTCCACCTGATCGCCGCGGCGCTCATCGGCCCGGCGGGGGTCTTCCTGCCGGAGATCCTGTGGAGGCTCTCCCCGGATCCCGCCGGAAGGACCCTCCAGATATTCCTCTCGGTTGTCGCTCTCTCGATGCTGGCGGCGGCCGCGCGGGGGGGCACGGTCTTGGTCGGGGGGGCGTCTCTCGCCGGGAGCCATCTTTCGACCGTCGGACTCCTCCTCGCCATCCCCGCGTTCTGTCCCCGGATGCCGGGCGTCCTGATCGTCCTGGGCGAGGTCCCGCAGGCGAAGGCCCTGGCCTTCGCGGGCCTCTGCTTCCTCGCCTCGGCTTCGATCGGCCAGATTCCCGCGGCGGCATCGGCGATCGCGTCCGTCTCGGCGGCGGTCCGCGGCCGGATCGTGCGCTCGCTTTTCTACCTCGCAGGCACGATGGCCCTCACGGCCGGATTCGCCGGCGCCCTCGGGATCCTGGGCGATCTCGAGCGGAGCCTCGGCTACATCGAGCGCTCGATTCCTCTGGGAGCGGCCGGCGGGCTTCTCCAAAGGTGCCTCGCGTCCTGCAAGGGCGGAAGCCTCGCGCTCTACCTTCTTCTCCTCGACGGGGGATTGCTCCTGGCCGCCGCCGCCTGCCTCGCGGTTGCGCCGGGCCGCCGCCGGGGGAAAGCGGCCCGGGGGGCGTAGAATCGGGCCATGCCTCCCGAGTTCGACGAGGATCAACGGATGCCCCTGGGCGAGCATCTCGACGAACTCCGCCGACGGGTCCTCCGGGCCGTGATCGCCGTCGTCGCGGCGTTCGTCCTCTGCTTCGCCTTCTCGGGGACGATCCTCGGCCTCTTCACGGGGCCCACCCACGCCGCCCTGGCCGAACTCGGATTGACCCCCAAGACCCACACGATCCGTGCGACGTTCTTCTCCGGCTTCTCGGCCATCCTGAACGTCTCGTTCGTCGGGGCCGTGGCCCTCGCCTCGCCGTTCGTCCTCTGGCAGCTCTGGGCCTTCATTTGCAGCGGCCTCTTTCCGAACGAGCGGCGAATCATCCGGCTTCTCTTCCCGATTTCCGTGCTCCTCTTCCTCGCAGGCCTCGTCTTCGCCTATTTCGTGCTCCTCCCGATCGGAATCCGGTTCCTCCTGTCCATCGGGGGAGACCAGTCCGAACCCTACATCTACCTGCAGGACTGCATCTCCTTCTTCCTCTGGATGGCCATCCTAATCGGCGCATCCTTCGAGTGCCCCATCCTGCTCTACGGCCTGGCCCGGACGGGCGTGCTCACGGCCGCCGACCTCGCGGGGAAGCGCCGAATCGCCATCCTCGGAATCATCATTCTTTCCGCGGTGGCGACCCCGTCGCCGGACGCCGTGACGATGCTGCTCCTGGCCGGGCCCCTGTATCTGCTCTACGAAGTCGGGATCCTCTGGATCCGGATCGGGGACCCCTCGACGCCGGCGGCCGATCGGCGCCGGGCCCGCCGGATCGCTTTCACCGTGCCGGCCGCGCTTGCGCTCCTGGCGGCGGGGGCGACCGCCTTCGGGCCGGGGGCCCTGGACGCGCTCCGGGAATCGCGCGCCCGCCAGGGGCTCCAATCCAAAGACCCCTCCAAGCGATCCGAGGCGATCCGGCGTCTCGCGGCCTTCCCGGGTTCCCGCTTCCAATCCGAGATTGCGTCCGCCCTCGAGGACGCCGACGCGCGCGTCCGCCTGGAGGCCGCGCGAGCCCTGGCGCGCAGCAAAACCTTCAAGGCCCTGCGCGTCCTCGTGGATCTGCTCAAGTCGCCCGAGGCCTACGCCGATGCGAAGAAGGCCCTGGAGGAGGCGACAGGCGAGAGCGTCGAGCGCGACATCGTCCGCGAGCGATGGGAAGAGTGGCTGGAGCGGAAACGCAAGCCCTAGCGCGCTTACATCCCCTTGTAGAGCGCGAAAAACTCCGCCGTCGTCTGGTACTGGTAGCCCTGGTTGTCCCGGAGATAGTCGAGGAGGTTCTGGTCGCGGGGCAGGAAGTCCGTCCCGATCATCATCTGGAGGAAATTCTCCGTGGCGATAAACGGGATCCCGAGCTGCTTGGCCGTATTCACGAACGTCCGCAGGTTCTCGTCCAGTTCCCGGAAGTCCTTCATCTCCACGGGCTGGCCGTTCTCGCCCCGCTTGGAAAGCTGTCCCACGATGATGTAGTCGACCTGGAGCAGCGGGATCCAGTAGGGCTCCTGGCTCGGGGTGTCGATGACGATGTTCCCGTGGCGGCGCAGCCAGATCCGGCACAGCTCGTCGGGGATCCCGGTCACGGGCTTCATGCGCCCGAAGAACATGTAGACGCGGGGCTCGGGGGCGTCGGGAACGATAAGAGGGTTTTCCAAAAGATCGCCCGGCATGATCGGGTTCGTCGGATCCCGCATCTGGCGGATCCGGCAGTGGCTGACGTGGGGCTGGACCTCGCGCACCTCGATCTCGCCCTGGGGAATGATGTGGCCGCCCTTCATCCGGAAGACCAGGAAGGGAAAGCCCCGATCGATCCCGTCCGCCCATCCCTTGTCGATGATCACGAAGCCGCTCGGCGCGTCCACGAAGATGACCTTCCCGTCGAGGCCGCGGTAGTCAAACTCGTAGAACGTGGCGTCCCGGCCCGTGACCTTCTGGATGTCCTTCCGGATCTCGGAGATGCGGTCCTGGAACTTCTTGATCGTCGCCGGCTGCGGCTCCTTGACCCGCTGGATTTCCTGCTCGACCTTCACGCGGTCCTGATCCTTCTGGGCCTTCTGGGACTCGATCTGCGATTTCGCCGTCTCGATCCGCTGCTTGGAGATGACGTTCGCCTCGTCGGCCTTCTTCTGCCATTCCACGAGGTTCGGCCGCATGAGCTCGTCGCGCGCCCACTTCTCGGTGTCCCTCGCGACCTCCGCGTTCTTCTGGGAAACGTCGAGGAACTTCCAGCGGTGCTCCCACTCGGGGTACTTCTGCGCGAGGACCTTCATGATCTCGCGGGCGTTTTCCAGGTCCCAGCCGAAGGGGGCGGGGCGCGGGGTGCCCATCGCGTGGAAGTATTCGTTGATCGTCGAGGTGCGGGTGGCGGCGGCCGGCAGCGACTTGTCGCCGCCGGGCGTCCGGAAGGAGGGCTCGTGGAACTGGTAGCGGTATTCGTGGATGCCGAGGTTCGCCTTGTGGAGCTTCTCGAGCTCGGCGCGAAGCGCCTTCGGGCCCGCCCCGTCGGCGCCCTGGCCGGGCCAGCCCAGGGCCGCCATGACCTGCTCGAGATCGGCCTTGGCCTTGTCCGCCTCGAGCGTCCGCATCTCGATGGAGCCGGGGATCCAGCGATAGACCCGTTCGCCCTTCTCCTGGTCCGACACCATCCACTGGAAGATGCCGGGGGCGTCCTGCTTGTCCTTCGACGTACGCTTCCGGGATTCCGTCTTGGACTCGGGCGGATAGTCCACGAGGGGGCGCGGGTTCCCGCGGAGGTTCTCGGGGGATTCGTAGGAGGTCCAAAGCGACCAGAATCCCCCGAGGACCATCTTTTCGCGCTTCGGGACCTCCCCGATCGTGTAGTAGTAGCCGTATTCGACGACGCTATAGAAGAAGAACCCGCCCATCACGCACGCGACGAGCGTCAGGCCCCACCAGAAATTGAGGCGGACCCGGGGGCGCGGATCGTCCGGCTCGCCTCCGGGCTTCGTCGGCGCGCCGGCAGGGGAGGGCTCGGAAGGCTTGGCGGCATCCCCTTCGGCGGGCTTCTTCTGCCAGAACCAGGGCATTCGCTCACTCCTGAAGGGTCGGGACGGGGGTTGAGGCCGGGGTGGGCCGGCCGTGGAATTGACGGACGTCCTGCTGGGTTTTCACCCGTTGCTCTTCCTTCCAGACGCGGTCGAAGTCGTAATAGCCGATCCACTGGAGGAACTTCTTCGCCGACAGGATCTCGACCTGCAGTTCGCGCGCCCGGAACATCGCGTCCTCGATGGCCTCCATCTCCTTCGGATCGTTCGGATTCCGAGGCGGGCCGAGAACCATGTAGGAAACGTCCTCGTCGAGGCGCTCCCGGATGTCGTTGCCGTAGAACTTCGCGATGATCTCGGTTTCCTTGTTGTTGTAGGGGCCGAGGAGGTCGAAGGCCCCGACGAAGGTATAGGTGAAGGTGGCGCCCGGCTGCCAGAGCTCGTTGTAGATGAGATCGCGGGGCATGGGGGGGTCCGTCGCGCTCGCGTGCCAGAGCTTGCAGAAGGACACCAGCTCCTGCGCGTCCTGAACCCGCACGTCGCCTACGAACCGGCCGAGGCCCCCCTTGATGGGGCGCATGACCTTGAAGACGAAGCCTTCCTTCAGGCCGTGGGCCTTGCCCAGGTTGATCACGGCCCATCCCTGCCGGACGTCCGCCTCGACGATCTGGCCCCGCGGGCTGGGATCGACCCGCTTCTTCTTCTCTTCGATGCGCCGCTTGCACTGGAGGAGCCGCTCCTCCCATTCCTTGACCTTCTTCTCCCAGCTCATCACGACGCGCGCCCAGGTGTCCTTCTGGCGCTTGAGCTCGCGTTCGAGGGAGTGGATCTGCTGGTCCTTCACCTGGACGTCCGTCCGGCCGACCTGCTGGGTGCCGGTGAGGGTGGATTCCGACTTGTCGGTGTCCTCGAGCGTCGCATCGACCTTCTTGTTGTCCTGCAGCCACTGGGCGTGGCGCTCCTTGGAGGTCGAGTCGCGCTCGGTCTCGGCGGCCTTGATCTTCGGAGGCATATCCTTGTAGGCCTTAGAAGCCCTCTTCTCTCGGTCATCGAGCGCCTTCACGAGGGCCGTGAAGTCGGAGGTCTCGGAAACGTTCGTGACGCTCAGCGGGCTGCGGGGGTCGTGCTCGTTGAGGATCTTGGCGTAGCGCGCGCGGATGTCCGTGTATTGCGCGGCGTAGAGGCGCTGCCAGCCGAGCATGGCCCGGACGTCCGCCTCCTGGCGCATGGCGATGACCGTCTCCTCGGCCTTCTTCATGGGGGTCGGCCGGTCGGGCACGATGGAGTCCTTGAGCTCCTTGATCTTGTCGACCTTCTCCTCGCCCTCGGTGTTGTTGTAGATCTTCTTGCGCTCTTCCTGGAAATGGGTGTACCCCATGTAGAAGACGAAGATGCCGAGGAACGCAAAGACGTGGCTGAGCTTCATGCCGCGGTCGCGCCGTTCCCCCTCGCGGGCATTCTAAGGCCGGGGGCGCCCCGGACGCAAGGATTGTTCATGGCTTGGGTTCCCGGGACTTCGGCGAGAGGGCGAGGTCCAGGAGGTTAAGCACCCAGCGGCGGTCCGAGTCCGTCCCCGCAAGGAACTCCAGGCCGGCCGAGCAGCCCCGGGCGTCGGGCTTCGTCCAGGCGACCCGGCAGCGGATCTTGAGGGCGTCCGATGCGGAGGGACGAAGAACCAGGAGAAGGGATTCCCCCCGGGAAAGGTTCCGGGCGGCCCGGATTCGCATGCCGCCCTCGCTGATGTCCAGGAGGCGGCAAGGGAACTCGGAGAAATCCGGCCGCTCGAGGAAGAGGACCATGTCCCGCCGGAAGCGCTTCGCCTGGCGCTGCTCGAGCGCCTCGAGATAGAGCCGGCGGAGATTCGCCTCCTCGCTATCGGGGTCCTTGGCGAGGATCTCGCGCACCTTTTCCCAGGCCTCGTCGTAGCGCTCCTCCTCGATGG
>CAYHQZ010000005.1:0-22841 GCA_964358555.1 uncultured Planctomycetia bacterium | reverse complement strand
CCGATCGATCGCGCCGAAGGGGCCCTTCGCGGGAGCACTACCCCGTCCGCCCGTTGATTCGTCCTTAGGCATTCGGCTTCTCCGTAGGATATTTGGCCGCCTCCCACACATAGTAGCCGCCGGACATCGAGGAAACGTTCCGGTAGCCCATCTCCTGAAGGCTTCGCGCGGCGAGAACGGAATTCGCGCCCCCGGCGCAGTAGACGATGATCTCGCGATCGCGGTCCGGAACGTCCCGCTCGATGCGGGACTCCAGGATGCCCCGGGGAATCGAGAGGGCGCCCGGGATGCGGCCCTGGCGACGGATCTCGTCTTGTTCCCGGATGTCGATGATCGCCGCGGGCCGGCCTTCGTCGAGGGCCGCCTTTACCGCGTCGACGCTCACCTCTCGGATGAGGGTGCGGACTTCGAGGATGAGGTCGCGGTACGATTTCACGGCGGCGACAGTTATAGGAACACCCCGGGGGGCGGTCAAGGCGGCCCTGTTCAAGCCCCCCCTCCTGCCTATACTCCCGCCATGCCGGAACTGCGAAAGGATCCCATCGCGCATCGATGGGTGATCATCGCCACCGAGCGCGCCATGCGCCCGAACGATTTCCCCGCCGTCCCGATCCCGCCCGTGAAGGGCTTCTGCCCCTTCTGCGAGGGAAACGAGGACAAGACGCCCGGGGAAATCCTCGCCTACCGGCCCGGGCACGGGGCCCCGAACACGAAGGGCTGGAGGGTCCGGGTCGTGCCGAACAAGTTCCCCGCCCTCCAGGTGGAGGGAAACCTCGACAAGCGGGGCATCGGGATCTACGACATGATGAACGGCATCGGCGCGCACGAGATCATCATCGAGACCCCGCGGCACGAACTCTCCTCGACCCCGCTCTCCGTCGGCGAAACCCAGGACGTCCTATGGGCCTACCGGGACCGCCTGATCGATCTGAAGCGGGACCGCCGCCTGGCCTACGGTCTCATCTTCAAGAACGTCGGCCGGGCCGCCGGGGCCTCCCTGGAGCATACGCACTCCCAACTCATCGCCACGCCCATCGTCCCGATCCGGATCCGCGAGGAGATGGAGGGATCCGACCGCTTTCACCAGTACCGCGGCCGGTGCGTCTTCTGCGACATCATCTCGCAGGAGCGCGGGGGCGGGCAGCGAGTCGTGGAAGAGAACCCGCACTTCCTCGCCTTCGCCCCGTTCGCCTCCCGCTTCCCCTTCGAGACCTGGATCATCCCCACGATGCACGTCTCCCATTTCGAGAGCATCCAGAAGCCCGAGGTCGAAGCCCTCGCCGAGATCATGAAGAGCACGCTCACGCGCATCGAGCGGACCCTCCAGAATCCCGCCTACAACTACATCGTCCACACCGCGCCCCTCAACACGGGGGACCTCGAGACGTTCCACTGGCACATCGAGATCATCCCCAGGCTTTCAAGCATCGCCGGCTTCGAATGGGGGACCGGCTTTTATATCAACCCGATCCCCCCGGAGGACGCCGCGAAGTTCCTCCGGGAGATGAGCCCGGCGAAATGACCTCCCCGATCGCGGGACCCGGAACCGGCGGAGGCGCGAGTTCCGTCGACCTGGCATTCGTCATCCACAACCACCAGCCGGTCGGCAATTTCGACGCCGTTATCGAGCAGGCCACCCGCGACGCCTACGACCCCTTCCTGGACTTCCTCCTGGCCCACCCCTGGTTCCGGATGACCCTGCATTACAGCGGCTGCCTCCTCGAATGGCTCGAAGCGAAACGCCCCGACGTCGTCGGCAAGATTTCGCGCCTCGTCGAGCGCCGCCAGGTCGAGCTGATGGGGGGCGGCTTCTACGAGCCGATCCTCGCGATGTGGTCCGACCGGGACAAGATCGAACAGGTCCGAAGCTTCCGCGAGCATCTCGAGAAGCGCTTCCGGACGCGCGTCCGGACCGCCTGGATCGCGGAGCGCATCTGGGAGACCTCGCTCGTCCGTCCGCTCGCCGCGGCCGGCGTCGAATCGATCGTCCTCGACGACTTCCATTTCCTCCTCGCCGGGCGCGAGCCGGGGGAGCTCGACGGCGGCTACATGACCGAGGATCAGGGGACGACGCTTCGGGTCTTCCCGGGCCTCGAATGGCTTCGCTACAAGATCCCCTTCGCCCCGGCGGACCCGACGGCCGAGGCGATCCGCGCGGAGGCAACGAAGGCTGGCGACCGGGTCCTCGTCTACGCCGACGACGGGGAGAAATTCGGGATGTGGCCGGGCACGAAGCGGCTCGTCTACGAGAACGGATGGCTCAAGTCGTTCGCTCGCGCGCTCATCGCGGTCCCCGGCACGATCCGATTCGTGACCCTCTCGGAGGCGGCCGCCCGGCCGGCCCGGGGGCGGATCTACCTGCCCGACGCCTCGTACCGCGAGATGCTGGAGTGGTCGCTCCCGCCCGCGCGCGGGGAGGCCCTGGCGCGGCTGGAGGACGCCCTCCGGCGGGAGGGAAAGCTCGACGCCTTCCGGTCCTTCCTCCGGGGAGGCTACTTCCGGAACTTCCAGGTGAAATACCCCGAGTCCGGCTGGATGCACGCGCGCGGCATCGGGATTTCCGACCGCATCGCCGCCGCGGCGAAGGCCTCTCCTAGAGCCGCCGGCCTCGAGGAGGCGAACCGTTCGCTCTATCGGGGGCAGTGCAATTGCGCCTACTGGCACGGGGTTTTCGGCGGGCTCTACCTCGTCCACCTCCGCGACGCGATCTGGCGAAATCTCCTCGACGCGGACGAGCGGGTTTCCGCCCTCGAATCCCGCCGCCCTTCCGTCGAGACCGCGGATCTCGACTTCGACGGCGCCCCGGAGGTCCGGCTGCAGACCGACGCCTTCCGCCTGTTCTTCAAGCCCGATCGCGGGGGAACGCTCTTTGAATGGGACGTCCGGCCTGCCCGGTTCAACGTCCTGGCGACGATGGCCCGCCGACGGGAGGCCTACCACGCGAAGGTCGCGGCTGCCGAAGTCGCCAGGGATCCGAGCGAGGCGCGCACGATTCACGACACGATGACGGCGAAGCACGCCGGCCTCGAACGCCTGCTGACATACGACCCGGCCCCGCGCGCCTCCTTCGTCACCTGGCTCTTGCCGGAAGGCGCCGCCTTCGAGGCCATCCGGGACGGGCGGACCCTTCCGGAGGCCGGATTTCACCGCGGGGCATGGACCTTCGATGCGCGCGCGAACGGCCCCGAGCGTTCCATCCGCCTTGCGCGGGAAGGCCACGCCATCGGCCGCCCGATCCGGATCGAGAAGCGCGCGCGCCTCCGGGAGGGCGAGCGCGCCATCGAGACCGTCCACGAAATCAAGAACCTCGGCCCCGAGCCGTTCCACGGGATCCTTGCCATGGAGTGGAACTTTAACCTCCTCGCGGCCAAGGAGCCGTCCAGCCGCTATCTCGAGGTCCGAGGCGCGCCCGCAGGCGACGTCTCGACATCGGCCGACTTCCCCGGCCTCCAGGAACTCGCCCTCGTGGACACCTGGCAGCGCCTCCGATTCTCCCTTCGCGCCGAGGGGGCCGAGGGCTTCTGGGTCTTTCCCGTCGAAACGGTGACCCAGTCCGAAAGCGGATACGAGGCGAACTACCAGTCCACGGCGGTCCTTGCGCACTGGCGGATCGCGCTGCCGCCGGGGGGGTCCGCCTCCTTCCTTCTCGCGGCATCCTGCGAAGGTCCGAGCGAACCGGCTGCCGCCCCCGGAATCGCCCGGGGCCGCGCCCGGCGAAGGAAATAAGGCATGGAAACCCAGGAGCCACAGGGGTCGGCCTTCGTTCTTCTCGACGACGCCGGGCGGATTCTCTTCTCGACGGGGGAGGGCATCCCGGGGATCCTGTCGGTTCTCGACGGCGCCCGCGGCAAGAAGATGGACGACGCCGCGGTCGCGAACGGGACCGGCCTCGTCCTCGGCGGCTTTTTGCGCAACTTCGCCGCCCAGAATCGGCGCTACGACTCGACGATCCTCCAGGGCCGCGACAGGGACGGGGCGGAGCGGCTCTTCCGCGCCCGGATGTTCCGCGTCGAGAACGCCGGCCCCATCAGCGGGGCCATGAGCCTCGTGGACATCACGGGGTCCTCGAAGGCCGCCTACCAGTTGGCGATGCTTAGGCGCGTCGGAGACCTCGTGCAGGGCACGCTGGAACTCAACAAGATCCTCTACCTGATCCTGACATGTGTCACGGCAGGATTCGCCATCGGGTTCAACCGGGCCTTCCTCTTCCTCGTGGACCCCGACTCGAAGGTCCTCCAGGGGCGGATGGCCGTCGGCCCGCGCAGCCTCGAGGAGGCCGGGCGGATCTGGAACGATCTTTCCCGATCCGCCAAGGGGCTCGACACGTTCCTGAACGACTACGAGACCGGACAGGCCCCGCTGGAGCAGCCCCTCAAGGGCCTCGTGGAAAGCCTCTCGAGCCCGCTGTCCGACGACACGGAGATCATCGTCCGGGTCCTCCAGGAGCGCCGGCCCATCGTCGTCCGGCGCGCCTCCCAGGATCCGCGAATCACCGAGAAGTTCCGGCGCATCTACCAGGCGGAGGAGTTCGCCGCCGTGCCGCTCCTCGCCCGCAACGAGCCCATCGGCGTCATCCTCGTCGACAACATCTTTTCCGGGCATCCCATCACGGACGAGCACGTCCAGCTCCTGGCGACGTTTGCGACCCCGGCCAGCCTCGCCGTCCAGAACGCGGCCGCCTACGAGCGATTGCAGCGCCAGATGGTCGCGCTGAAGGAAACCCAGGACCGGCTGATCCACTCCGAGCGCCTGGCCACCATCGGCAAGCTCGCCGCGCACATCTCCCACGAAATCCGGAATCCCCTCGTTACGATCGGCGGATTCGCGCGGCTCCTCCAGCGCGCCCCCGAGAAGGTGGACGACGTCAAGGAAAAGGCCCGGATCATCGTGGAGGAGGTGTCCCGCCTCGAGGAGATGCTCTCCACCGTGATGGACTTCGCCAAGCCCGCGGCCCCGCAGCTCGAGCCCGCGGAGCTCAACACCCTCGTCGAGCAGGTCGCCCGTTTCATCGAAGGCGAGATGAAGGGGCGGGGGATCCTCCTGAAACGCGAACTCTCGCCCGACCTGCCGCTGCTCCTCATCGACTTCGCCCAGGTCAAGCAGGTCTTCCTGAACCTCATCCAGAACGCCGCCGACGCGACCAGCGGCGAGGGGATCATCCAGCTGAAGACCTACCGCCGGGGCGCCCGGACGATCGCCGAAGTCACCGACAACGGAACGGGAATCGCCTCCGAAGATCTACAGAAGATCTTCGAGCCCTTCTTCACGAAACGATGGGGAGGCACAGGCCTGGGGCTCGCCGTCAGCCGGAAGATCATGGAGGACCACGGCGGCCGGATCGAGGTCGAAAGCGCCGTCGGGAAGGGAACGACCATGCGCCTCGTCTTCGTCCACACAAAAGCGGTGCCAATGCCAGGCATTGCCAACGCTTGAGCGAACCCCGCGCGTGTTGTAGACTGACCTTGAGCAGGCGGAGGCAACTGAGAGAACAGGAGGGGGTTCACGATGGCGACCATCCTGGTCGTTGAGGATGACGCGTCCCAGCGGCAGATTTATTCCGAAGAGCTCGCGGCGGATGGCTACCAGGTCATCCTTGCGGAGAACGGCAAGGACGCCCTGGCGCGCATCCAGGACTCGCCCATCGATCTCGTGATCATGGACATCCGAATGCCCCAGATGGACGGAATGGAAACGATGGGAAAGGTCCTCGGGCGGCGCAACGACATCCCCGTAATCCTCCATACGGCCTACGCAAGCTACAAGGACAACTTCCTTTCCTGGGCGGCCGAGGCTTATGTCGTGAAGCGATCAGATCTTACGGAACTCAAGGCGAAAGTCCGGCAGGCCCTGGACCGTCGAGCAAAGAGTACAATCTCCAAGGGGAGATGAGCGGAATCCTGCCGGATCCTCTCGTCGCGGAACGAGCGAGGGCCGGGGGGGGATGGTTTTCCTTTTCCGCTCCCGCCTTTTTTTCGAGTAACCTGATCCGGTTCGACGGCCACCGGAGACTTGCAAGGAGACCATGAGATGACTCGCACGAGCGCCCGGACGTTCCTTCTTTCGATCCTCCTCCTCGCCCTTCCCGCGGGAGCCGCCGAACCGCCGGCCGCCGCGCCCGTAGCGAACGGCCATGGGTTCGCGGAGTATCTGCCCGCCGACGTCTCCGGCTTTTTCTCCTGCCGGGGCCTCGCCGACGTCTGGGCCTCGATCAAGGACTCCAATTTCGGCAAGGAATTCTGGGAGAACCCCGCGACCGTCGCCGCCCGCTTCGGTGTCCAGATGAGCCCGCAGGGGCAGGAGGCGCTGGAGAACCTCCAGAAGCCCGAGGTCGCTCGCATGATTCGGTGCATCGAGGAGATCCTCGGCGACGAGATGGTGATCGCGGCGGACGGGACCGCCTCCGAGGACTTCTACCGCCTGATGTCGGTCCTCGCCCACGGCTTCCTCGCACTCGAGGACCGAATCCCCGCGCCGCGGGAAATTCTCGAGGACGGCACGCCCGCCCCGCTGGGGCCAAAGGCGAAGGCGCACGCCACGACGGTGCTGGCGGAGCTCGGCCGCGTCCGCGTTCCTTCCATCGTGATGGCTGCGAAGATCCGCTCTCCAGACGTTTTCAAGGTTCTCCTGGAGTTGCTGGCGGCCGGCGTCCGGGAGCAGCCCGCCGGGAAATTCCTCAAGGCCCCGGCGGCCGGGGAGCCCCCGGTTTACAAGATCGTTCTCTCCATCGGGGACTTCGTTCCGAAGGAGGCGCTGGCGGCGAAGATCCAGGAGGCCTCGCTCGGCCTCGACACCGACGCCGTTGCGAACGCCCTCCGGAATCTCAAGGTCGAAATCCAAATCGGCATCCTGAAGGACTACCTCTGCGTCTTCGTGGGGTCCGACGGCTCCTTTGCCGACGCGATCCGCGCCCGGATGGAGGGCGGTACGGGGCTGAAGAGGTTCTCGGAGGCAGCCCCGTTCCAAAGCCTCCTGGCCGATGCCAAA
Source organism: uncultured Planctomycetia bacterium (assembly GCA_964358555.1). Taxonomy (GTDB): domain Bacteria; phylum Planctomycetota; class CAYHQZ01; order CAYHQZ01; family CAYHQZ01; genus CAYHQZ01. Next base: position 15,857 of record CAYHQZ010000005.1, on the reverse strand, counting down.
GGCGCAATCCTGGGGATGGTCTGGGCGGATTCCAGCAAGAACCCGGAGCTTTTCAAGAAATACCTGAAGGACGTCCTGGACGAGGTCATGAAGTCGCGCGTCCTTTCGTCCCTGGATGATCAGGTGGGCGAGCAGATCGGGGCGCGGCTGCGCAGCCGGATGGCGCGGGTTCACAAGCAGGTCTCCGACGCCCTGCAGGAGGCGGTGATCCTGCGACGGGTGTCCTGGCGCGACGCCGAAGGGATCGCGGTGCGCGGCACCCTCCGGCGCCTCGACGGCTCGCACGCCGTGTCGACTCCCCTGCGGCTGATGGACGCCATCCCCCGCGAGACGCTCGGGGTGTGGGCGGCCCGGGGGCCCGAGCCCAAGGCGGCCTGGGAAAAGGCCCAGCTCGGCCTCCAGAACTTCTACGACAACATGAGCGGGCACGGGATGAATACGGACATGGAGGAGCTCGAGGAAACGATCAAGCCGCTCGCCGAGACGGCCCGGAAGGTCTTCGAGAAGGACATCCTTCCGCACCTCGGCCGCGAGGTCGCCGTCCTCGCCGACGCGCGGCTCGGCGAGATCGAGTCCTTCGAGGGGGCCCCGGCCTGGATCAAGGGCATCCCGCTGCCTCGGTTGGCCGTCCTCTTCGAGGTCCGGGACGACGCGGCGTTCCGGAAGGGCGTTTCGACGCTCTTCGCGGAACTCCGAGAGCAGATGAAGGCAAACCCGAAGCTGGAGACGGCCCTGCCGATGGACCCGACCCTACTGGACGTCCGCGGCGTGAACGCCTCGGCCTATCCCATCCCCGGATTCAAGGGAGACTTCGTCCCGCACGCGCTCGTGAAGGGCAATATCTGCGTGGTCTCGACCTCGCTCGCCCTGTCGGCCTCGATCCTCGACCGGATGGCCGGAAAGGAGCCGGCATTCGTGGACGACCCGGCCTTCAAGGCCCTCTTCCCGAACGGCACCGTCGCCAACCAGATCTCCCACATCGACACCCTGCGTCTCTGGAAGATGGGGGAAACGATGACTCTCGCGGGCGATCGGATCGCCCGGGAGGTCGTGAAGGAACAGGCCAAGCTCGGCGGGGGCGGAGAAGGGGACGGCGAGGATGCCCCCGCGCCGCAGCTGCAGGGTATCGTGATGGTCCGGGAATCGATCCTCGGCTATCTGCGCGCCCTGCGAGCCGTCCGTAGCATCTCCTCGAGCGTCCGGGACACCGGCGTCGAGGAGGTCTTCGAGGGCCGAATCCTAGTGAAGGATCTCCCCAAGAAGACCCCGTAGGCAGGCCCCCCGCCCGTCGTCGTCGCATTGCACGCCCGTCCGCAACCCCCTACAATGCGAAGGTCTTGCGCCCTTAGCTCAGTTGGTAGAGCAGCGGACTCTTAATCCGCGGGTCGAAGGTTCAAGTCCTTCAGGGCGCACCAGGCTAAAACGCCTTATCTCAAAGGCTTTCCGCCGGTTGCGTTTCGAGACCCCGACGCAACACGATCGACACCATACGACGCCATGAGGCGCGAAACGGCATATTTTGGGCACCAGGGGGGCACCACTTTTTGTACATCTTTTTAGGGGGGTCAAAAAATTCTTTCGTTTGAGAACATTCGGGAATGTTCGCGAACGGGGGGAGGACGAAAGAACGAAGAAAGACGGGTCATTGCTTCCAGCCTTTTCCCCATTCCAGAATGATATGAGAGTCGGGAAGGGGCTATTCGGGCTTCGCGAGGGTCCGTCGGGCTAGTGGCTGGCGGCTTTCGCGACCCTTCCGGGACCGTTTCGCCGCCGGGAGGGCTTTTAACGCGCGCGCGACGTACTGTGTACAGACGTACGATTACAGACGCGCGGATATATGGTCGGGGTCAGGAGCCGACCATATCGGCGGACCTACCGATATGATCTCGCCCTCCTGCCGGCGGACTTATCGCGAAAGAGCGTTGAGACGCAAACGGTTAGCAAGCGGTTTGCTAACGGGAGACGTTTCTAAACTTCTTTCATTTTCTTGTTGCTTATAGTATTTTCTCTGTTAGAATAATTGCATGATGAAACGGAAACGAGGCCGACCGACGCTCAAACCGTCGGACCGTCGCGTCTACGTTTCGTGCATGTTGCGACCGGAAGCGGCGGCGATCCTTCGGAGGTTCGCGGCTCGCGAAAAGGTTTCCCTCGGGGTCGCGCTCGACGCGATCCTCGAATTCGTGGAAAGGAAAAAGGTCCTATGAGGTCAAAGCGAACGGTCCTATACATCCGGGTCTCTTCCGAGGAGCAAGCGCGGGAGGGCGTCTCCCTCGCCGACCAGGAGACCCGTCTCAAGGGTTACTCCCTCGCGATGAACCTCGGAGCGGTCGAGGTCGTCCGGGACGAAGGATGGAGCGCGAAGAGCCTCCGCCGTCCCGGAGTCGAGGCGCTCCTCTCCGCCGTTCGGAAGGGTGAGGTCGCCGCGGTTGTCGTCGCGAAACTCGACCGCTTGACGCGCTCTAGGAAGGACCTAGAGGACCTCCTCGCGCTCTTCGCGTCGCGGGGCGTCGCCCTTCATTCGCTCGGCGAGAGGCTCGACACTTCCTCCGCCTCGGGGCGTTTCTTTATCGCGATGCTCGGGGCGCTTGCGGCCCTAGAGCGCGAGCAGGTAGGGGAACGAACCTCGGCGGCAATGGGGCACCTTAAGATGACCGGCAAGACGACAGGCTCGACCCCTTATGGCTGGCGCCTCGCCGCGGACGGCTCGACCCTAGAGGCTCTCCCGGAGGAGCAAGAGGTCCTCGCGGATATGCGGGCAATGCGGGGGGCTGGCCGGTCGCTCCGGTTCATTGCTGGCGCTCTCACGGCTCGGAACGTCCCGACGAAGCGCGGCGGGCGGTGGAGCGCGGAGACCGTTCGCTCGACTCTCAAGTCCGCGGAGGGGCGGCCGGCCGGAGCGCCGGCTCCTCTTTCGGCGGCCGCGGCATAGGGCGGACCGTCAACCGCCGTCCCCCGGTTGACACCTCCATAGACGCCATCGTTTAGATATATAGGGCGAGGTGGCTTCTATGGTGGCGCCTATGGTCGGCGCTCCCGAATTCCGGGGCGCTCCCGGCTCACGGAAGGCCCTCGCGGGCGTGTCCCGCGCGTCAATGTTCGGAGCCTATCCTCTCGGCGGTTTCCCAATGAATTCGAGGCTATCTCCGCGCCGTCCATCCTGCCCGACCTTTGGCTTGCCGTGGCGTATGGCGCGTCCGATAGGCTCGCCTTGCCTTGGGGGCGTAGAACGCGACGGGGCGCTCCTGGCGCTTGGGAGGGGCGTCCACGAGGGCGAGGCAAGAGAGCGGCGGGCGGGAGGGGAGGCGCCCGGAGGGGGGAGCCCCCCCCCACACCCCCAAATCAAACCGATTTACTTTGTATCTAGGTGCCTTGCATATCCCGGAGGACTTTCCGCTTGATGATAAGGTATCCCACATTCTAATTGTCCGTCTTTTTCATTTCACGGAGCGCACCCCTTTACCCTTGACGCTCTCGCGACTCCCGACTAATGTCCAGGTTATGGATTCCTCGACCGTTCCCTCTTCTCCTGCCGAGAGTGTCGGCCCCGCACAGGCCGGTTGCCCAGGGCTGGTTTCACCTGGGCGCCGGCCGCGGGGGCGGACGGGTCCTCACGATGGGCTCATCAGGCTTCTTTTCGTCTCCGGGAAAAGTCCGGGAACGCGGAACGTCTTTTCGATTCAGCGGAACAAGTATTGCCTCTACTTCGACGTTCGAGAATACTATCGGAAGGGCGTTGCCGGTCTCCCCGTTTGGCGCCCGAGTCAGCGAGGCATTCGGATTGCTTTATCGAAGAGGCTCGACCTTTTGGCGAACCTCGTCTCCGCTCTTCGCGAGGTTGGAGACCCCGAGGCGCTTCGCGGAAAACTTCCGGTCGCGCTCGAAGGCGCGGAGCCGGTCGCCGTTCCGATCGTTCGCGAAGAGGCGACGGTTTCGCCCGCCCTCTCGATTCAGGAGCCGCGGCTATGAGACCTCAAACCGCGGCGGGATGGGCGGAGCGCGTCGAGGAACTCGAAGCGAAATTTTTCGATCCTCGATATGCGGCGCAGGCTGGCGTTATTCGTGTCGATCTAGACGTATCCCGCGGAGAAGAAATTCGGGCGCGGTTTCGCGAGCACTTCGCCAACGCCCAGGACGACGCCGAGCAGGAGATCCGATCGAAGGCCGGTTTCGATCTTCTCGCCCCGGAAGTCCAGGACGCGAACGTCCGGATCGTCCGGCGAAAGGCCCTTGAGGCGGCTCGCGAAAATGCACCCGTCATTCCGGCGTTTGGCCGGCGGATCGGGAACACTTTTTCCTAGCACAAGGAGACCCCTCATGGACGACCTCACCTCGCCCCGTTTGAAACCGAATCCCGATCTTTCTCCCCGACTTCGCCCCCAGGAGCCGGAAGCGCGAAGTCCCCGACTTCCCCAGGAGGAGGAGTACTTTTTCGGCGGCGATGAGAGGGAGGCGACCGCGGCGGCGGTTAGGCATTTCTCCACGGGCGGCGATATGGTCGCCTTCTTGAAGCGTGGCCCCGGTGCCATCGCCGCGGCGGAGGGGCTCGACTCGCTCCTAGAAGAAGGCGGGGAGGAGGGTCGCCGGCTTCTCGAACTTCGCGAAAAGTCTCTCGCCGCGAAGGTCTCCGAGAAGCCCAAGGCGGCGAAGGCCGACGGCGAGGGGCTCGACCCCGAGACCTCCGCCAAACTTCGGGTATGGACGGGGCTTCATGGTGAAGATCGAGCGCGGCAAATGCTCAAACTCCCGCCCATGACGCCCGAGGGGAAAGCGGCTCGACGGGGTTCCCAGATCCGCGAGGGCTTTAAACGGGCCATGATCTTGAGCATGCCGGGGTATTCGGAAGAGGAGCGCGAAGCCGCCTACGTCGAGCAGACCCTCCTCTTGGAGAAGCAGCGAGCCGCGGCGGCGAAGGCTCGGAAGCGTGGCGCGGAACTTCGCGGCGGCTAGGCTCGAAGCGCGGCTCTTCGGCAGGACTCGCAGACCGGCGGGGTCGAATCTTTCCGCGCGACAAAGAGCGTTCCGCAAAGTCGGCGGCGGGCTTTCCGCTCGCGACGGCCGGGGGAAAACTTCTTCTTGAGGCAAACAAGAAGCCGCATTTTCGGGCGGAGGTCCTTCCTCATTTCCGCGGCGATCGCCCGGTCCCGAACATGCCCGAGGGCTCCCTCGTGTCCAGTATCGCCGCCGACGGCGAGGCGGAGTACTTCCTCGGCGAGGTGGGCGGGGGTTTTCAAAAAGGAATTTTTCGCAAGGTAAACCGGACCTCTCGACCCGAGAGAAAACTTTTGAGAGAGGGTGTCGCGGAGCCGCAACAGGTCGGCGTCAAATTGGGCTCGCGTTTCATCCCCTTGAACAATGGCGAGAGTGTTTCGGACCGCCTTCATGGCGCGACCTCCGAGAGGGTGAAGCCGGAGCGCGGCGCGAACATCGGCAAAGGAAACCTCGCCCCAGGTCAAGAAGCGGAGGCGCTTCCATTCCGGGAGACCGTCGTCCTTCTTCAATTCCTTCCTCTCAATCGCTTGAAGGAATGAGAGGACGGCGGCGAACTTCTCCGAGTCGCCCCAGGGAAGAGCGGAGAAAGGCCCGTTGTGTTGCTCTATGACGTTCATTCGCCCGAGCCGGAGTCGGGCGTCGGTGTCTCCTCGGCTTTTCGCAACATGAAGGCATCGATCACTCTTCGACCACTCTTCGTACTTCCTCGCGAGGGCGTCAATTATCCGTGTTTTTGCTTTCATGGCTTTCCTTGACCTTACCTAGGCGCGGAGGTCTAGTCAAGGTGAAAGGAGCGAACATGCTCAAGAATAAAAAAGACGGAAGCGCGGATCGGCTCGTCCCGATCCACGAAGTCGCGCTTCGGTTCGGTGTCTCGGCCGATACGGTTAGACGCTGGTCGGGGGTTGGCCGTTTGCATGAGGTCCGGCTTGTTCCTGGTGGTCGAAGGTATTTCCGCGAAAGCGAAGTCGTTTCGATCATGCGGGGTCCGGCGGTTCGGAAGGGGGCGGCCCATGAGTAAAACTTCCCCGGAGATCATGGTCACCCCGGAAATTGTCAGGACCCTCGAAGCCGGCGCGGTAGATCGTGCGCTCCTCGCAGGGGAGGCGCTCTCGCTCGCGGGAGACGCGGCCCGGTTACTGGTCGAGGTTCTCGACTTCGCGAAGGGCCGGCGATCGGCGGCTCGGCAGTTTCAGGACCTTGCCCGAAACCTCCGCAGGGAAGGGGTCGGCCATGAGTAACGACTTTGCCGTCGAGGCGGCCCGCAAGATCGGGGACGCGGCGTTTGCCGCGATCAAACATGGCGTAGCCTTTCGCGAGGCTCATGCCGCGGCCAGGGTTGCGGGATGGAACGAGGCGATGATCCATGCGGCTTGGGTCGAGGCCGATCGGGTCGCTCGGCGCGGCGGGACGGCGGAGGATGTCGCTTGCGCCGCCGCCGGGGCCGCTTGTGCGGAAATGGCGGCGCCCCATGACTAGCCCATTCGACAGGCTCGTCGCGGCCCTCGACGCGGGCGGCTTCCGACCGATTGTCAAGGACCGGAAGGGGACCTCACGCTGTCCGGTCCCGGCTCACGGCGACACTCGATCAAGTCTCTCGCTTGGGGAGGGACGGGACGGCCGCGGCGTCGTTCACTGTTTCGCCGGCTGCCGACCCGAGGAGATCGTCGGGGCTCTCGGCATGAAGATGGAGGACCTCTTCGCGACAAACGGGAAGTTTCGTAAGCGTGAGCGCTTCGAGGTTCGGGACGCGGCCGGGAAGGTCCAAGCCATTCACGATCGGATCGATAATGGTGGCGGTGACAAGGCGTGTCCCTGGCTCAAGGCCGACGGAACGCCGAGCGCCGGGACGGTCAGGCCGAAAGCGCTTCCGCTCTACGGTAGCGAGCGGCTCAAGGACTGGCCGGTCGAGGAGTCGATCGTCCTTTGCGAGGGCGAAGGGAAAACGGACCGGCTCGTCGCCGCGGGAATTCACGCGCTCGGGTCCTTCGGCGCGGACTCGCTCCCGGAGGCGGCGGTCCTCGAAACCCTTCGCGATCGGCGGGTCGTTCTTTGGCCGGACGCCGACACGCCGGGGCGGGTCCACATGGCGGCGATCGCGCTCGGCCTTCGGGGAGTCGCCGCGGAGGTCCGGTCTTTGGAACTCTGGCCGGGGTCCATGTTTGGGTATGACGCGGCGGAGGCCCTCGATCTTTATGGCGGCGCGGGCGTCGCCGAGGTTCTCGCGGACGCGCCTCTCTGGACGTACGAGGAGCCGGTCCCGTTCGACATTCCCCCGGAGGACCCGCCGCCCGCGGAGCCGGGCACGAAGCCGAAGGCCCCGCCGCCGAAGGACGGCCCGATCCTCGTCATCCTCGACACCGTGAAGGCGGAGCCGGTCCGGTGGCTTTCTCCTGGCCGTCTAGCGATCGGGAAGATCACGCTTTTCGACGGCGACCCAGGCCAGGGCAAGACGACGATCGTCCTCGACCTTGCGGCCCGGCTTTCGAGCGGAGCGCCCTTCCCTGGCGAGTCGCTCGGCCAGGAGCCGGCAGGGGTAGTCGTCGTCAGCCTTGAGGACGGGATCGGGGACACGATCCGTCCGCGGATCGAGGTTGCGGGCGGAGACCTCAAGCGGATCGCGGTCCTCCGTGAAGTCGTTAAAGACGGCGAGGAGCGGACCGTCTCCGTCCCCGAGGATATCGGCGCGATCCGGGAGGCGGTCCGGCGGGTCAAGGCTCGGCTCGTCATTCTCGACCCCTTCTCCGCGGTCCTCTCCGGGGCTCACGATTCATATCGGGATCAGGACGTTCGGCGAGCGCTCTCCCCGCTGGCGCAAGCCGCGGAGGAGGACGGCTTCGCGGTTGCCTTGGTTCGACACCTCACGAAGGGGGGCGGACGCTCGGCGCTCTACCGTGGGCAGGGCTCTATCGGAGTCATCGGACAAGCGCGTCTCGCGTTCCTATGCGCCGAGCGCGACGGCGATCCCCTCCACTACGTCGCCGCGGTCAAGACGAACGTCTCCGCCCTCGCGCCGACTCTAGGCTACCGGATCGAGATCGTGGATCATCCCGACCCGCTCGTCGGAAAGGTTGCCCGGATCGCTTGGGAGCCGGGGACGTTCGCGATCACGGCGGACGAACTTGTCGCGGAACGGGCTCCCGAGGAGAAGGTCGAGATTGGCGAGGCGGGAGAATGGCTTCGCGAATACTTCGGAGCAGAGTCGGAGGTCCCGGCGAAAGAGGCCCTAGCGGCGGGGAAGGCGGCGGGGTTCTCGGAAAGCGCTCTCCGGCGGGCTCGGAAGCGCCTCGGATTCCACGACCGCCGGGAGGGGTTCGGAGCCGGAGGGCGGTTTACTTGGATCAAAACCGTCTCAACGACCGCCCGCCCCATAGACGCCACGGCCGATCCCTCCATTCCCTATATACGTGAACCTATGGTGTCTATGCGTTCTATGACGCCTATGGGGTAGGACCTTGGACACTAGGGCCCCCTCCGCCGTCGAGGACCTCCTCCGGGAGGTTCTCGCCCGGCTCGACCGGATCGAGGCCGCCATCGACATCCGGTCAGGGGCCCCAGTCCCGCGGGGGACCTATCTTACGGTTGCGGAAGTAGCCTCGACCCTCCGAAGGCATAGAAGAACCGTCGAGCGATGGGTCTCCCGCGGGGTCCTTCGGGCGGTCCGGCCGGATGGCGGAAACCCGCTCGTTGCCCGAACGGAGGTCGATCGGTTCCTTGCCCGAAAGACCCGGCGGACCCCGAAGTCGAATTCGCAGAATTCGCCCTTTTCGCATTCGCACACGACCGAAAAGGGGGTCGAAACGGCCGGCAAGGCGGTTGACGGGGCGGTATGTTCCGGGTCGCCCGAGAAGGGGCAGGAGGTAGCCTAGTGTTCCACCTATTCACGAAAGCCGGTCGAATTTGGGGGGACTTCCGGGTCGAGGGACGGCGTATCCGGCGTCCTCTCGCGACCTCGAAAGGGGCCGCGGCGGTTCTCGCGGCGGACTTCGAGCGGCGGCTCGCGATCGAGGAGTCGGGCGGGGCTCCGGCGCGGGACCTCACGGTCGCCGAGGTCGTCGCGTCCTTCCTCCGGGACCGGAAACAGACGACCCGATCCTCGACCTTGGGACGTTATGAAGAGGTCCTCGAAAACATCAAGGAATGGCTCACGGCTCACGGTGTCGCGAACGTCCGGGACCTCACCCTCGAAAAGGTCCTCGAATACCGGGAGAGCCGACTCGCGGAGAAAATGTCGGCGCGGACGGCGAACTATGAAGCCTCCGCCTTGAAATGGGCGATCGAGTATTCCGTCCGCTCCGGGAGGCTTCCCCGAAACCCATTAGCGGGACTCCGACTCCTCAAGGGGCCGAAGGTTAGGATTCAACGTCCGCTATCGCTTAGCGAAGGAAAACGACTTCTTGAGGTCTCCCCGGAGCCGTGGCGATCGGCATACGAAGCGCTCCTCTTTGGGGGCTTCCGATCCGGGGAATTGAGAACTCTTGAATGGCAGGACATAGACCTCGGAAAAGGTCTCGCCCGAGTCGGCTTCCGGGTCCTCACGAAAACCGGGAAGGCTCGCGAGGTCTCTCTCGCCACCCCGATCCTCGCTCGGCTTCGCGAATGGAAACTTCAACGAAAGCCGAAACCGGGCGATCCGGTTTTCCTCGGCGCTCGGGACGGTAAAAGGCTCAACGCCCGCTATCTCCGGCGGAGGCTGGACCTAGACCTTGAGGTGGCGAAGATAGACCAGAAAGGGCGATACGTCCACGCCCTCCGCGGAACTTGCTCGCAATGGCTCCATGAGTCGGGAGCGGCTCCTCACGCGGTCTCCGGGCTCCTCGGGCACTCCGTCGCGGTTAATGGCGCCTTCTACCTCGCGAGGTCCCGAGACGCCGAAACGGCCGCGGTAGCGGTCCTCTCCAAGGTCCTCGAAACGGTCCCAAATGGGCACCCCGGGGGCACCACTAATTCCGAGTCGCCGCAAGTCGAGACGGCGTAAACCCTTGGAAGGATAGCCCCCGGACTCTTAATCCGCGGGTCGAAGGTTCAAGTCCTTCAGGGCGCACGCATCCGCCCGCCCTCGAAGGCGGGAACGCTCGAGGCCGCCCGAGGACGGGCGATCGTTCCGTCGTCGGCGCTACGGCGCGGTCCCCGCCTTGCTATCGCTCTTCTCCTTCTTCTTCTCGTTCCGCTCCTTCTTCTTCTCGTCCACCTCCCGCTTCTTCTCCTCCTTCTCCTTGGCCTTCGCGGCCTTGAGCTGTTCCGGGGTGAGGGGCGGAGGGGGAGGCGTCGTGGCGGGGTCCTTGGCGACGGGCGGGATTCCGGATTCCGGAACCGTCGAGGCTTCGGGCGGAGGGGCGAAGACCGGATTCTTCAGCCACGCCTCCCACTTCGCGATCGCGGGCTCCCGCTCGGAGGGGGCCGCGTCCGGGTAGAAGTCGAAGTCCTGGCCGGAATTGCGCCGCAGGGCCTCGTCGGCCGATTCTCGAACGTCGCCTTCCTTGTCGCGCAGCGCTCCGACAAGGACTTTCAAATCGAGGGAACCCCGGGAGGCCGAGAGGGCGCGGACAGCGGCCATCCGGACCTCGGAATCCTCGCTCGCCGTCGCCGAGCGCGCCGCCTCCATCGCCCGCTGATCGAGCGGGAAGTTGGAGAGGGCGTAGAGGGCGGAAATCTGATCGCCGGTGGACTTGGCCTTGACGATTTCGCAGATCGCGGGGACCGCGTCCGGAAGCTTCGTCTCTCCCAGGGCCGTCATCGCGACGCCGCGGATGCGAGATTCCTCGTCCTTGAGGCGCCCCTGCAGGAAGGGCAACCCCCGCCGGTCCTTCGTGGAGGCGAGCAGCGCGATCGTTCGGGCGCGGATGTCGGGCGAGGGGTCCTGGATCAGGAGGCTCGAAAGCCAGACGAGGGTGTCGGGCGTGCCGCCCTTCTCGAGGGCGTCGGCGGCGGCGGCCAGCAGGTCGGCCTTGTGCGCGGTCGGCATCCCGTCGAGGGCGGCCTTCAGCTTCGGTGCCTCATCCGGCTTTCCGGCGGCGGCCGCGAGGGCGGCGATTTCCTTGTCCAAGGCCTGGCGATCGGCCTCCGCGAACGTCCGCGGCGGGTCGATCACCGCCGTCTTGATGTCGCCGGCGCGGGTTTCCATCCGCCCCAGGAGTTCGAGCAGGAATCCGCGCTTCGCGTCGTTCAGGTCCTCGAGGGCCTCGTCGAAGATCTCGAACAGGCCGGCGCAGTGCTCGTCTAGGCGGCGCTGGGCCATCACCCGCGCATCCTCCCGTTCGTTCCCGAGTTCGGTGACCCACCGCTCGACTTCCCGCAAGGACTGCGGGCGCTTCACCTTCTCCTTCGCCTTCTCGGCGGGCGGCTCGGCGACACGGCCGGGGTCCTTGCCCTTCGTTGGATCCTTCGCCTTTTCGACCGTCGGGTCGACGACGCGGCCGGGATCCTTGGCCTTCGCCGGATCCTTGCCGCGGGCGGCGGACACGAGGAGGAAGGCACAGCCGAACGAGAGGCCGGCCGCGAGCGCGAGGCGTGCGGGAAGACGGAGGTTGGATTTCATGGGTTTCACCATCCTAATGGATGCCGGGCAGGGCGGAAATTTCCCCGGGAAGCGAGGCGCGAAGCGCCGGAGCTAGCGGAGGGAGTCGAACCCACAACCGCCCGCTTACAAAGCGGGGGCTTCCCGAGGGAGAGGCCGCGCGCTTGGCGTTCTGCTTGGCGTCCCTACCCCCCGAACTGACCGAAATCGCGAGGGCGTGGCCCGCTCTACCCGAGGAGATCCGCCGGGCGATCCTGCTCCTCGCCCGGGCGGGGAGCGGAAAGTAGGGGAGAGGTGCCCGCCTAGCCTCGCCAAGGCCCGCCAGCCTCCGGAAGGTGGCGAGACTGGCGGGGAACGCGACGAAAGCGACCGAAGCGACGAAAGGCGCCCTTCCTCCTCTCCCCCTGGAGGGGGTTCGTTTCGCAATTTCCTCCGAGGTCTTAGGCGTGGCTTTTGGCTTGAAGGGATGATCGCGTCCAATAAAATGGAGACGGAGGTGCAAAAAATGGGTTCCTTACGTGGCAACCGTTGCTACTTCAAGTTTTCCGAAAGAGCGAATGGATCCAACGGGGGATTCCTGGACGGTTCTTGTGCCCCTCCCTTCCATCCATCTAGGCAGGAGGGCGTGGGCGAATCGATCTCGATTGACCTCGAACCATCCCAGAAACCTTTTCATACCCATTGCAAGATTTTGGAAATCAAGAAGATGGCAACGCCTGACAAGGCAACCGGCAACTACACCGGCGGCGTCATCATCATCGAGAAACAGCCTTCGATGATTTCTCGTTCCTGAAGCACTCACCCTTCTCCGCCGCGCGCCTCACCATCTTGCCCCGTTCCCCTTGGGTGGGATGTTCCTATATGATATCCTATTAGGATTCTCCTTGTCGGATAGCGTCCAACGTCCGATAATATGAATTATGTTGCACTCATACGGAGGAGAACTTAATAGGTTTTCGATTGACTTCCCCCGAAGGGGGAAGTAGGCTCCCGGGTGAAAGGGGGTTCCATGCCGAGAGGCGGAAGGCGGGAAGGCGCGGGCCGGAAGGCGGAGGCCGGGGGGCTTCGGCGGATCGTCTCCCTCTCCCTGGCGCCCTGGACAATCGAGGCCCTGGACGCCATCGCGGGCGTCTACGACGTCTCCAGGGGCCGGGCTTTCGAGCGGGTGCTACGGCTCCTCGGGGAGCCTCGGCGCCGGCTCGCGATCCTTCGGCGCCTTGGGGCGCGGGTGCCGGCATGGGTCGGCGCGGTGGGCCAAGTGGACCGGAAGGGTTCCCAAACGAAAGGATAGAACGCATGGCCACAACAGAGACGGCAACGGGTCCGAAGACACCCGAAGGGAAGGCAACTTCCTCCCGGAACTCCCTCCAGCATGGACTCACGGCTCGGGAGACGGTCCTACCGTGGGAGGATGCGGCAGGATTCGAGGCCTTCCGGGAAGACCTACTCGCGGGGCTCTCCCCTGTCGGGGCGCTGGAAGAGACGCTCGCGGATCGAATCGTTGCGCTTTCCTGGCGTCTCCGTCGGTTTGGGCTCGCGGAAGCGGGCTTCTTCGCTCTCCATCGTTCCGGACTTCTCGCCGAACAGGCACGCGCGGAGGCGGGGAGATACACAAAGATCGATAGCGGAAGCGACAGAATGTTTCCGGAACTTGTGGGCTTCATGGAGGATCGCGTTACCGTTCTCGACAAGGCGAAACACGCGGCCGCCCTTGCGAAAGCGGAGGAAGCGAGCGCGCTGGGCGATGGAGAAACCGGCCGGCTCGCGCTTGCCTTCGCAAATAGGGAAGGGACGTTCGCCAATCTCTCACGCTACGAAACGGGGGTCGAGCGGGCGCTCTATCGTGCCCTCCATGAACTCCAGCGGCTCCAGGCCGTCCGAGCGGGTGTTCCGGTCCCGCCGCCGGCAGTTGTAGACGTAGGACTTGACGCCCACGGAAGCGGCCGGATCGCCGTGGAGATAGCGGCCGGCGAGACGTAGACGGCTCGCGCTGTGGTATCCTCCCTCTCGGTTGCGGCTGGGGCACCCCGGCCGGGTCGGAAAAAATCTAATCGAAGGAGGGTAGCCCCGAAGGAGTAGAACCCGAAAAGAAGCCGACTTCGGTTTAGGCGTTGGTCTCGTTGGCACCCGCAAACAGGCCCGAAAGGTCCTGACAACACGAGACGTGAACGCCGGCCACCCTCCGGGGCAGGCCGGGCACGTGCTGTCCGTGTTGTCACCTTTGCGGGTGCCAGCGGGTAGCGGCGGCTTTGCGGTGCCTGTCCCGCTTTTTTTTTCGGGACGGGTGCCCGGAACAGGAAAGGCACTCAACAATGGAAATCCTGATTGTTGGCGTCTGTGTCGCCTGTGGCATTTTCTGTGCGAGCGTCTGCGGACTCATGGGGAAAAAGCGGGGGATCGGTTTTCTGGTAGGCCTTCTCCTTGGCCCCCTCGGCGTTCTTTTCGTCTTCGCTGATTGGTTCATCTGGCGACAGAAACGGAACCAACAACGCGAGCGCCAAGGTTACGGCACTCCACGTTTCCATCGCCCCGCCCGAAATCTTCGACGCGAGGCAAGCCGTCTCATTTCTTGTCCGTACTGTCGAGAGCCCATCCGAGAGGGCGCGCTCAAGTGTCGTTTCTGCGGTTCCGACCTTGCCGGCCCGGTGCCTCTCTCGCCCGATGAAGCACGGCGCATGATGGAACGTGGACGTTCACGCCCAGAATAGCCGGGTTCCCGATAAAAAGGTGTTGACGACAGACGAGGCAAATGCTACTCTTCCGTTCGGTATGGAGAACGTGACGCATGATACGCGACGGCGCGAGAGCGCATGGAGACGCTACCTTCGGCGTGGGCATTCCGATCCTCGCAAACGGCAGGAATTATTTGAAGGTCTTTTCGCCAAGCAGATGCACGTCTCCGAGGACGGCGCTACGAGCCCTTTCTCTTACGGCGGCCCGAGTGGCGGTCCGATAGAGGTTCGCTTTCGAGGCGATCTAGTTCAACGAGGTTTCAAAATCGTAAGAGAGGGGGGGTGAAGAAAGACGAGTAGGGTAGATGGCTCGTGAACGCCAGTTTATGGCTTAAGTATCGAGCATAACCGCGACGCTGGAATACCCGGGCGCGGTCGGAAGTGGAGTATCCCAACCCCATTTCCGGCCGCGCCCTTTTCGTTTGAGGCGCGCCGGGGGAGGTAGTGTGGTGCGCAACGCGAACGAAAAAACGCGGCGGTGGTTGACGGGTGGGGACGTGGCAAGGATGCTCGGGCTCTCGCGGATGACCGTGGGAAGGTTGGCGGAGGAAGGAATCCTTCCCTTCATTCGGCCGAACCCGCTCGGCGAACGGCGATTTCCTGCCGAGGAAATCGAGCGGATCGCTAAAGGCGAGAAGCCCACGGCCGTTTTCCCTTCCGCTAAAACCCGCCGGCCCGCTCACGCGGCCTGAAACAACCGCGCCCCGTCGGCGCGGGCTTCAATCTGGCCGGACGGGGCTCGGGGAGGTGTTCCCCATGGAAAATCTACACGGTGACACGAATTCTTTCAAGAGTAACACGCCCTCGACGCAATCCGTTGACGCCGAATGCGCGGCGCTCTGCGTGGAACGGAACCGGGAGATCGAGCGGCTCGAATCCGAGACGGTAAAGGCTTCCGAACAGCTCGAATCCCTACTCCGGAAGGCCGGGGCGCGGTGCCCGGTGAACGAAGGACACCCCGGACGGCTGGAGATCGTCCAGGGGCGGCCTGTCTGGCTCTGTCTCGAATGCCCCAAGCCGGAGCCGATGGCGGTCCGCGAACTTTTCGACTTCCTCCGCCTCGGCGGAGACGAGAAGTACCGGGAGATCCTTTCGGCAGCTTGCGAGGCGAAGGGATGGCAAGGCGTTCCCCTCTCGGCGGTCGCGGCGCGGCCCGTCGAGATGATGATCCCGGGGTTCCTGGTCCAAGGGATGATTCAGGAGGTCGTCGGCCTTCCAGGAACCGGAAAGGGCGTCCTACTCGCGACAGCGGCGGCGGCGTTGACGCGCGGCGAGGCATGGCGCAATCGTCCGGCGGAACGGGCGGCCGTGATCTGGATCTCGGCCGAGGATTCCCGGGCGCATGTCCTGCGACCTCGAATCGAGATCGCGGGGGGAGACCTCGACCTTGTAGAGACACCCGAACACCCCCAAGGGGAGATCATCGCCTTTCCCTCGGGTGCCCCCGTCCTCCGCGGATTGATCGAGCGGTGGCGCGCTCGGGGGCTTTTCGTTCTTGTGGTTCTCGACCCCATCGAGGCTCTTCTTGACGGGGGGATAAAGGCGCACGTCGGGGCAGACGTTTGTCAAGGGACACCCAAAACGATCGCTCTCGGGACACCCATGCCGATCGCATG
>CAYHQZ010000004.1:0-39196 GCA_964358555.1 uncultured Planctomycetia bacterium | reverse complement strand
GACCGAAGGTCCGGAACACGGTCCAACGCCATGTATTCGTCTACCGGCCGTGGACTGTGCGGAGACCGGGAGCAAGAGCCGAGCCCGCGCCCTTCGCCCGTGCCTGGTTTGCATCCCTGACGAAAGCGACCGATTCTTCCCGCCTTCCAGGAATACGAAGGATCGCGCCGCCGTCGGGGGCGGGGGGAGGGCGTTAGAATCCGCCCTCCATGAGACCGACGAAAGAACGCGCCCCGGGGCTTCCGGCTTCCACGCACATCGTCATCCAGGACGTCGTCCCGGCGGTGGACGGAGGCGCGTATCCCCTGAAGCGCCTGGCGGGGGAGTGGCTACCGGTCTGGGCGACGGTGTTCCGCGACGGGCACGACGTCATGCGGGTGGTGATCCGGTGGCGGGAGGGCCCCGAAGGCTCCGTCATGGAATCGCCGATGCGCTGCATCAACCCGGGGCTGGATTTCTGGGAGGGCTGGTTCCACCTCGCGCGCAACGCCCGCTACTTCTACACGATCCAGGCCTGGACGGACCGCTACGCGACGTGGCTCGCCGATTTCCGGAAGCGCGTGAAGGCGGGCATGACGGGGCTTCCGAGCGAGCGGGTCGAGGGCTCGGCGCTGCTTTCGGTCGTCCGGAATTCCGCCCGCGACGGGGACGCCGCCGCGATCGGGGAGGCGCTGCGCCGCCTCGGCGACGCCGGCCTCGCGCCGGGCCGCTGGCTCGAGGCGGCGGAGGCGGTCGAACCTGCGATGACCCGCCTCTCGCCGCGCGCCGACGCCGTCGAGCGGACGCCCTGGCTCGAGGCGGTCGCCGATCGGTGGCGCGCCGTCTTCGGCTCGTGGTATGAGATGTTCCCGCGATCCCAGGGAACGGTGCCGGGCAAGGCCTCGACGCTGCGCGAGGCGGAATCGCGGCTCCCGCAGATCGCGCGGCTCGGCTTCGACGTTCTCTACCTCCCGCCCGTCTCGCCCATCGGCGTCACGAAGCGCAAGGGCCGGAACGCGAGCCTCACCGCGGGCCCCAACGACCCCGGCAGCCCCTGGGGGATCGGCTCGTCGGCGGGCGGCCACGACGCGGTCGAGCCGGCCCTGGGCACGATGGCGGACTTCGATCACTTCGTCGCGGCCTGCCGTGCGAACGGTCTCGAGATCGCGCTGGACATCGCGCTCCAGTGCTCGCCGGATCATCCGTGGGTGAAGGCGCACCCCGACTGGTTCTACCGCCGGCCCGACGGGACGATTCGCTTCGCCGAGAACCCGCCGAAGAAATACGAGGACATCTATCCGCTCAACTTCGACACGCCCGACTGGAAGGCGCTGTGGACCGAGATCCGGCGCGTCTTCCAGCACTGGATCGACCACGGCGTCCGGATCTTCCGCGTGGACAACCCCCACACGAAGCCCCAGTCCTTCTGGCGGTGGCTCATCTCCGACATCCAGGGGAAGCACCCGGACGTCTTCTTCCTCGCCGAGGCCTTCACCCGCCCGCCGATGATGCGCCACCTCGCGAAGATCGGCTTCACCCAGTCCTACACCTACTTCACCTGGCGCAACACGAAGCAGGAGCTCATCGACTACGTCCAGGAACTCGCGCATCCGGACGCGCGGGAGTTCTACCGGCCGAACTTCTTCGCCAACACCCCGGACATCCTGCCGATCGGGCTGGTCCACGGCGGCCGCCCGGCGTTCATGATCCGCCTGATCCTCGCAGGCACGCTTTCGCCTTCCTATGGGATCTACAGCGGCTTCGAGCTCTGCGAGAACGCCTGGATCAAGCACCAGTCGTTCGCCAACGACGTCGAATATAAGGATTCGGAGAAGTTCGAGATCAAGGTGCGCGACTGGAACACACTTGGGAACATCAACGACCTCGTTTCAAAGGTGAACGGGATCCGCCGGGAGAACCCGGCGCTGCAGTCGTTTGCGAACATCCGGTTCCTCGAGTCGAACAACGACCAGATCCTCGTCTATGCGAAGGCGAATCCGGACCGATCGAACGTATTGCTCGTGGCGGTGAACCTGGATCCCCACCACACCCAGGAGGCGACCGTGCGCGTCCCGCCGGATGTGTCGGGCGCAGGTCCCGGCGCCCGCTACGAGGTGCGCGATCTGCTCACCGGCGCCGTCTACGCCTGGTCCGAGCAGAACTACATCCGTCTGAACCCGCACGTCCTGCCGGCCCACATCCTCCGGATCGAGCGAAGGAACGTGTGATCGGAGCCGAATGGCTGGGGGGCGGGCGCGTCCGGTTCCGGGTCTGGGCGCCGCTCGCGAAGAAGGCCGAGGTTCTCGTGGCCGTGCCCGTGGAGCGGCGGATCCCGCTCGAGGCTGCGGGGGCCGGGCATTTCGAGGCCGTCGCAGACGGCCTCGCGCCGGGGGCGCGGTATTTTTTCCGCCTGGACGATCGCGAGGAGCGGCCGGACCCCGCGTCGCGCTCGCAGCCGGACGGCGTGCACCGCGCCTCCGAGGTGGTCGAGTCCGCGTTTCCGTGGCGGGACGCAGGCTGGCGGGGGATCGCGCTTCCGGACCACGTCTTCTATGAAATCCACATCGGGACGTTCACGCCCGAGGGGACGTTCGACGCGGCGGCGGGGAGGCTCGACGATCTGCGCGCGCTCGGCGTCACGGCCGTCGAGCTGATGCCCGTCGCGCAGTTTCCGGGGGCGCGGAACTGGGGATACGACGGGGTCCATCCCTTCGCGCCCCAGAACACCTACGGCCGTTCGGCGGGGTTGAAGCGGTTCGTGGAGGCCTGCCACCTCCGCGGGCTCGCCGCGGTCCTGGACGTCGTCTACAACCACCTCGGCCCCGAGGGCAACTACCTCGCCGAGTTCGGCCCGTATTTCTCGGACCGCTGCTCCACGCCCTGGGGCCCGGCCGTGAACCTCGATGGCCCGGATTCCGACGAGGTCCGGCGCTTCTTCATCGAAAACGCGCTGTATTGGATCGAGGAATTCCATTTCGACGGCCTCCGGCTGGACGCGACCCACGCGATGTTCGATCGATCCCCGCAGCCGTTCCTCCGGGAGCTCGCGGATGCGGTCCGCGCGGCCGGGGCGCGGCTGGGGCGGAGCGTGTTCCTCTTCCCCGAGGACAACCGAAACGACGCCCGCCTTGTGAGGCCCGCGGCGGCCGGCGGCCTCGGCCTCGACGCCGTCTGGACCGAGGACCTGCGCCACGCGCTCCATTCCCTCCTGACGAATGATCGCGCCGGCCCCTGCGAGGATTTTGGCTCGCTCGGCATCCTCGCGAAAACGCTCCGCGAGGGATTCGGCCTCACGGGGGAATATTCCCGCTACCGCCGCCGGCGGTTCGGCGGGCCCTCCGACGATCTCCCGCCGTTCCGGTTCGTCTCGAGCGTCCAGAACCACGACCACATCGGCAACCGCGGAAGGGGGGAGCGGCTCGCCTCGCTTGTCGGGCTCGAGGGATTGAAGCTCGCGGCCGGCGCGGTCCTCCATTCGCCGTTCCTGCCGCTTCTGTTCATGGGCGAGGAATACGGCGAGACGGCGCCGTTTCCGTTCTTCACGAGCTACCTGGACGAAGGCCTCGCCGACGCCGTGCGCCGGGGCCGGCGCGCGGAATACGCGGCCTCCGGCCTCTCCGGCGTCCCGCCCGACCCGCAGGCCGAATCCACGTTCGAGCGCTCGAGGCTGGACGCGTCGCTCCGAAACCGCGAGCCGAACCGGACGCTCCTCGAATGGCACCGGGAACTGCTGCGGCTCCGCCGGGAAATCCCCGCGCTGTCCCGCCCGACCGACGAGCGCCAGGAGACCGGCGTTCTCGAACCGGCGAGCGCCGTCTTCTGGCGGCGCCGGGGGGAAGGCTCGGAGGCCTTCGGGATCCTCTCGTTCGGCGAGGCCCCGTCGGAAGCCGTATTCCCGCTGCCCGCGGGCGGGTGGCGAAAAATCCTCGACTCCGCCGAAGCCCGCTGGAACGGCCCCGGCAGCCCGCTTCCCGCCCGCCTCCGCTCCGACGGCCCCGCCGCCCTGCGCCTCCCGGCGCGCGCCTACGCTCTTTACGTGCGCGAACCAGGAGCGTGAAGGCGAGCCGGGCGACTTGAGATCGCAATTTGCGATCTCAAGTTTGGGCATCATCCTTTCGTTGCCGTCGGAATGATTCCGGAGATGGCGGCAGGGATGGAGTGATGGGGCCGATTCCTTCTTTGGGTGCCTATTTTATTTTTGACTTACTTTCAACAAAAACGTATACTTTATTTGAAAGGCATACTTCGGAAGGAGGCAGGCATGGAAAGCGCGGTCGTGACCACGAAGGGACAGGTCGTGATTCCCTCCCGGCTTCGCCGGCGCCACGGGATCAAGAAAGGCACCCAGGTATGCTTCATCGAGCGCGCCGACGAGATTGTCCTTCGGCCCGTCACGGATGAGTACATCGACAGCCTGCGGGGCTCGCTCAAGACCGGCGGTAAGATCCTGCGGTCCCTCGTCGAGGATCGGAAGCGGGAGCGGGATCGATGAGCGCGCAGAAGGTCCTCGATTCCTTCGCCGTCATCGCCTTCTTGGAGGACGAACCCGGAGGGGCCAAGGTCGCAGAACTGGTGAAGCAAGCGAAGGATCGTGACCATCCCCTCCTCCTCTCGGTCGTCAACTGGGGCGAGGTTTACTACAACGCCGTTCGCACCGGCGGGCGCGAGGTCGGGGAGCGAATGATCCGCATCCTCGAGACGCTTCCCATCGAGATCGTGGATGCGGACCGGCCGCTCGCGAAAATGGCCGCCGAACTGAAGGCAACCCGAAAAATGGCCTACGCCGACTGCTTCGCCGCCGCCCTAGCGAAGGCCCGCAAGGCTTCCCTCGTGACGGGGGACAAGGAATTCAAGGAAGTCGAGGGCGAGGTGGACGTGATCTGGATTTAGGAGAGGCGTAACTGTTCCATAACCATTGGAATTCGAGAAGGTTGCGAGGTACGTCCCCCATGTGTCCTGTATATAAGGAAGGGGCCAAAGGGCGGGGGCGATTGGTACGGGAGCGAAGCGCAGGCATCGCACCAAGGCGAAGAAGACCGGTGGCAGTGCATGGAGCGAAGTGCACATCCGCGCCGTCGCCATGCAGAGGGCAACGCGAGGCCCACGCCGTGCTCCGGGTAGCGGACACATGCCCGGTGCCGCGCCCAGCGGATTTCTTCGGGCGCCGTAGGGCATGTCACGGGACGGGCTATGACAGGGCAGCTGCGTCCTTGCTAACAACCCTCCGGGGCACCGGTTCGGCATGGAAAACGCCAAGCCTCGGAACTTTCTCTGTTTTCCTTTGCCCGTGCCCCGCGAGAACGTTACTTTGAATATTTAGAACGCAGATCCTCATGCGGCCCACGACCCACCGGAACCTTTGCCGATGGGAAGTCCCCCGGGAGAAGTCTCCAATGAGTCAGACGACTCGCCATCCTTCTATCTATGCTCCGTCCACTTCAGCGCCCTCGCACCGAGAAGGGAATCGCCGGATGACTCCAGCCGCGCGGAACCGCCTGTGCCTCTCCCTTTTCCTCTCGCTCCTGTTCCTCCCGCTCTCTCCGCCCTTTGGCGGAACCGCTCTCGCCTCGACCGAGACGGCAACGTTCGCCGTCGCCTCTGGCGCGGATGACGCTGCGTCACGTACACACCGAGGGAAGACTTCGTTGGGACAGACACATTTACGTTCGTTGCGCAGGATTCCTACGCGCGCTCCAAGCCTCAAACCGTCACGGTCATGGTGAGGGCGCAGTGACGCCACCGACAGCGCGGATCTTTGAAAAGCATCTTGGATTGGTCGTGTATTCTCAAACGGCGTTTTGTCTTGTGGCAGGATGTCTCTTCCGTAGGCTGATAATCCTAATATCGATAGGCGTGACGGGATGTGAGGCGCAGGGCCACCCCCTTGATATCTATGTAGGACGAGTGGCTACAGAGAGTGGAATCGCGTACGAGGAGATGGGCGACGGAAGAATGCTGCTGGTGATAAATTGTACGCGTGAGGGGCCACAGTGGTTCTTGCTGGGAAACGAGAATAAGCTGATCGGCACGGCGAGTGGAGGGCGGTCCGTTATGAACCTCAAGATTTCTGATAGTGGTAGATGGCTCGCGGTGGCGACGGTGGGCGAGGGAGATTCTGGGCTTGTGGTGGTTGATGTGGAGGATCTCCTTGAGGATCAGTGGAACGTTGTGTTGCAGGTAGATCCATATCCCGGTGGAATCCGGGTAAAGCGATGGGAGGGAGACCGGCTTCTAGTCGAAAGCGATATGTTGCTTAGGGGACGCGGGAATGACAGGCGGGTTCTTGGGGATATGCAGCTTTCACGGTGGGAATCGTTCTCCCTCGATCCGCATACGGGAGAGACTCGACCCGAGCGCCCCGTGCAAAAACCAAGTCCCAGCCTGAACCCGGCGAAGAATGACGACAACATGCACCGCGAGAAGGAGAAGCCATGACGAGGGAGCGGATCGGAGGGGGTTCGGAGCCCGCGATCCGTTGTCATCGGATGGCTAGGGATCGCGGCGCGCCCCGAGAGGCAGCCACAGGCGCCCGCCCCCGGCCGTTTCCTGGCCCCGTGGGCACGCCGGGCCGCGTCCTTGGCCCGGGACAAAGGGGACGTTGTAAAACAGTCAAATAACTCCTTGACGTGGGTGCGTTTCTGGGCTCTTGGCGGAAGCCGGGGAGAGTTCAGAACGCCGCCGCGCCGAAGGTGACGACGGACTCGGTGTCGTTTTCGACGGCCTGGGCGTAGCCGAGGACGCTGCCCTTCGGGCCGTTGAGGAGGCGCAGGAGGGTGTAGATGGCGGAGAGGCCGCAGATCTTGCGGCGGTCGCGCTCTAGGGCGACGTCCCAGTAGAAGCCGGCGGCGTCGCCGGCGGCGATCCGGTCCAGGGTGGCGCGGTCCTTGGATTCGAGGACCTTGAGCAGGGCGGGGTTCGGGCTCTCGGGGTCGTTGAAGCGATGGCCCATGTGGGCGAGGTCCACGCCCGCGACGACGCAGACGGGTTTTTCGGCTGCGTCGATGGCGGCGCGGAGCGCGTCGATCGCGCGCGTGACGTCCTCGTCGTCGGAGGGGTCGCGGCCCTCCTCGATGATCCCCGCGAACGAGCCGCAGAGGATGGGCACGATCCGGAAGGGATGATCGCCTCCGAGGGCGTGGCGCAAAAACAGGCACTGGAACTCGATGGAGTGCTCGGACTTGTGCAGCCACTCGTGCTCGAAGGCCCCGGGGCCCATGGCGTTCGCGAAGGCGTCCACGGCGCGATTCTCGATAGGCAAAAGCCCCAGGGGATTGGCGAAGTCCTTGCGGGTCGGGATGAAGGCGCACCCTGGGGCCGCGTGGCCTGTGCCGAGAATGACGAACGTCCGGACGGGCCTGCCGCGCTCGGCGACGCATTTGTAGGCGCGCGCGTAGAGATGCCCGCCGCGCGGCGGGTCGATGTGGGGGGCGATGATCCCCCGCGGAATCGCGCCCTCCGCGAGCGGGTCGGGGAAGCCCGGGCCGCCCGGGGGATCGAAGTAGGCGTCCAGCTCCTTCTTCAGCGCGTCCGGGTCCTCGCTGTAGCAGAGGCCCGCATGGCTGGGGAGCCGCGCGGGCATCGCCCGGAACATCGAGACGGCGTCGGCCTTCCGCTTCTCGAAGCGCTCGCCTTCGAGGAACCCCGCCTCGTCGAGCCGCGCGGCGATATCGAGGATTTGCGAGCGCGGGACGTCCTCGCCGAACTGGCGGGCGAAGGCGGCCTGGATCTCCTCGAGGCTCGTCTCGCCGTCGAAGAGGTTGGCCAGGAAAAAGGCGGCCGGCGGCATCCGGAGGCCTACGTCGGTGTAGCCCATCGGGTCGCGGACCTCGACGAACGCCGAGCCGCCGATCCGGACGGGCTTCGCGTCGATGGGGCGCAGGCGGGGGCATTCCGCGGGATCGCGTCCGGCCGGGGTTCTTTCCATCATGGCGCGGAGTGTAACGCCCCGCCCTGGACGGTCCGCTTCGGGGGGGCGAGAATCAGGAAGAGGGAAGAGAGAGATGAAAGGGAAACGCGAGGACGCCGAGCCGCTGCCGGGGAGCCTCCTCGATCGCGCCCGGGGATGCCTGGTGGGCGCGGCGGTGGGCGACGCCTTCGGGATGCCGCTCGAGTTCGCCGCCCCGCGCACCTACGACCGGCCCGTGGACGACTTCGAGCCGGGGCGCCTGCCGGCCGGGCACTTCACGGACGATACCGAGATGACGCTTGCGCTCGCCGACGGGATCCTCGCGAAGAATCCGTTGGACCCCGACGAGATCGCGAAGCGCTTCGCGGACTGGTTCCGATCGCGGCCGCCCGACATGGGCCTGCACACCGCGAAGGTCCTCTCGCGGATCGCCAAGGGCGAGGACTGGAGGATCGCGGCCGAGTCCGTCCACCAGGACAGCCCCGCCTGGGCGGGCAACGGCTCCGTCATGCGCGTCGTCCCGGCGGTCCTGGCGAACGCCGGGAATCTTTCGGCCTGTCTCGAGGCCTGCCGGCTCCAGGGGCGCGTGACCCACGCGCACCCCGAATGTGACGCGGCCTGCACGTTCGCGGGATCGGTCCTGTGGCATGCCCTCCAGGGGGACAGCCCCGCCGAGGCGGTGGACGCGGGGCTTTCCGACGTTTCCGACCTGCCGTCGGAACTTCGCGAGGCGATCGAGAAGGCCTCGACCCGTCAGCCGTCGGACTTCCCGAACACCGGCTGGGTCCGCCACACGATCGAAAGCGCCGTCTGGGGCTTCCGGACGTCCTTGTCGTTCACGGAGGCGATCGTGAAGGTCGGCAACCTCGGCAACGACGCCGACACCGCCTCCACGATGGCCGGCGCGTTTGCGGGCGCGGCCTACGGAAGATTTTCCATTCCGGCCGGCTGGCGCGAGCGCGTGCACGGCGAGTGGCCCGTCGGGAGCGGGCGGATTGTCCGCGAGGGCGAACTCATCCGGCTCGCCGACGCCCTCGTCGAGGCGGCGGGGTAGACTCCGCTTGATGCCCGACGGGACGGAATCCAAGCCGGACGAGGTGGCGCCGCCGCCCTCGCCCCCGGATGCGCCGGCCGTCCCGTCGCCGTCTGCCCTTTCGCCGGAACAGGCGTCCTCGAGCCTGAAATACTCCGTGAAGGACGGCTGCGCCCACGCCGTCATGCTCGGGACGGGGGAGGCGAGCCTCTCCCCGTTCGCGATTTTCCTGAAGGCCGACGACATGCTCCTCGGCCTTCTTACGACGCTTCCGAACTGGCTGGGCTCGCTCATCCAGATCGCGGCCGTCCGGCTCCTGGGCAGCTCGCGGCGGCGGAAGCTCTTCGTGACCGTCCCCGTCTTCATCCAGGCGCTCGTCTGGGTGCCCCTCGCGGCGCTCCCGCTCGCGGCGCTCCATTTCGGATATGCCCGCGAGGCGCCGCTGCTCCTCCTCGCCTGCGCGCTCGTCTACTTTTCGCTCGGCGGATTCGTGGTGCCCGCCTGGAACTCCTGGATGGGGGACGTGGTGCCGCCCGACGGCCGGGGGGTATATTTCGCCCGCCGGGACCGCTTCCGTCTCATCTTCCAGCTGGCCGCGATGCTCGCGGCGGGAAGGCTCTTGGACCAGACGAGGTCCTGGGGCGCCGTGGGGTGGGGGTTCGCCGCCGTCTTCGGCGTCGCCCTCGTCGCCCGGCTCTTCTCCGTCCGCTATCTCCGGAAGATGGACGAGCCGCCCCCCCAGCCGCTCGCGGAGGAGGAACGGTTCACGTTCCTGCAATTCCTCCGGCGCACGCCGAAGAGCAACTTCGGGCGGTTCGCGATCTTCCAGGCGCTCTTCCTCTCGACGACGGGCCTCGCGGGGCCGTTCTTCGCGCCGTTCATGCTCCGCGATCTCGGGCTGTCCTACATGGAATACACGGCGATCGGCGCCACGTTCGTTCTCTTCCAGGTCCTCACGCTGCCTGCGTGGGGGCGGATCGGCGATCGCTACGGAAACCGCCGGATCCTCGTCGTCACGAGCCTCCTGATCTCGTTCCTCCCGACGTTCTGGTCGCTCTCCACGTGGTATCCCTACCTCGTCGCGTTCCAGGTGCTCGGCGGGTCGATGTGGGCGGGATTCAGCCTCGCGTCGTTCAACTTCTTCTTCGACGCCGTGACGCCCGCCAAGCGCGTCCGGTGCGTTGCCTACTACAACACCCTCGTCGCCTTCGCGGTCCTCCTGGGCGGCGTGGCCGGCGGCTGGCTCGCCCCGCGTCTTCCCTGCAGCATCGAGTTCTTCGGCCTCGCGGTCCTGCCGCTTGTCTCGCCCCTGCAGGTCCTCTTCATCCTCTCGGGGCTCTTGCGCCTCCTCGTTACGGTCTTCTTCCTCCGGGCGATCCGCGAGGCGCGCGAGGTCGAGAAGGGGGGGTGGCGCGAAATCCTGCAGTCCTTCTTCGGCGAGGCCCCGCCGAGGGAGCGGGAGCCGTAACGCGCGGGGCTACGACGTCCCCGCCGGGCCGGCGAGGGATCGGCCGCCGTCGATCGTGAGGGTCTCGCCGGTGATGTAGTCGCTTTCGCAGAGGAAGGCCACGGCGGCGGCGATGTCGGAAGGCGAGCCCCAGCGGCCAAGCAGGGTGCCGCTCGCCACCTCGGCCCGCTCGGATTCGCTCATGCCGGGCGGGGGCAGGATCGGGCCGGGGGCCACGGCGTTTACCTGGACGGAAGGCGCGAGCGCGCGCGCCAGGCCCTTCGTCGCCGCGGCGAGGCCGGCCTTCGAGATGCAGTAGGGAAGGTACGACGGATAGGGCCGCTCGGCCGCCCAGTCGGTGATGTTCACGATCTTGCCGCGGCCCCGGGCGCGCATCGCCAGGCCCAGGCGGCGGGCGAGGAAAAAGGGGCCCTTGAGGTTTCCGTCGAGGAGGGCGTCCCAGTCGGCCTCCGTGATCGCCTCGACGGGCGTGCGGAAGAAGGCGGAGGCCGAGTTCACGAGGACGTCCACGCCGCCCGCCGTCCGTTCGGCTTCCGAGGCGAGCCGCTCGACGTCCTCCATCCTCGAAAGATCGGCCTGGAGCAACACGGCCTCGCCGCCGGCCTTCCGGATCTCGGCCGCCGCGGATTCGGCCTCGGCTCGGGAGGCTCGGTAGTGGACGGCGAGGCGCGCGCCCTTCGCGGCGAGGGCGAGGGAAATCGCCCGGCCCACGCGGACGCCCCCCCCGGTGACGAGGGCGAGACGGCCTTTCAGGTCCATGGAAGAACCGTAACCCATTCCCGTATGCGGGGTCTAGACTACGGGGGAACATGCGCCTGGCCGCTGCTTTGCCGATTTTCGCCGGGATCCTTGCCGCCGCGGCGGCTCCCTCCGCAAAGCCCGAGGGCTGCCTCGAATGCCACAAGGGCCTGGACGCGGTGGACGCGAATCCAGGCGGGCATCCCTCGCATCCCTCCTGCGTCTCCTGCCACCGCGGCGATCCCGCCGCCGGCCTGCCTTCGGCGGTTCTCGAACTCCGTGCCAGGGTCCAGGAAATCGAGAAAGCGCTCCTCGAGGCCCGGGATTTCAATTCAAAGACGCTCTTTAGCAGCCGGCGCGTCGCGGCCGAGCGGGAGTTGCAGGGCGTCCTTCGCCCGGCGATCGATTCGGCGCACCGCGAACTTATCCGCGACCCCGGGGATCCGTCGGTGGTGAAGACGACCTGCGGGGCCTGCCACGCCCACGGCCAGGTCGTGGCCAACCACCTCCGGTCGCTCCACGCGACGGCCGCCGGCGTCATCCGGGGGGTCCGGCACGCCTACGGCGCGCGCGGCGAGAATCTGGCGCCCGCCTCCGCCCTTCCCTTCCCGATTCGCGAGGAGAACACCCCGAAGGATCGCCCCGCCCGCGCGCTGGAATCCCTCGCCGCGGCCCGGATCCCGGAGGGCGGCCCCGACGCGCTCCTCCGTCTCGAGTGCCTCTCCTGCCACGCGGGGTTTTCCGTCGACGGCGCCGCCCACGAGTATTACCGGGGAATCCGGGAGCGCGGCGAGCGGGAGCAGATGGAGCGGCGGGTCCGGGCCGAGGAGGCCCGCCGGGGCAAGCCGCTTGCGCCCGCGGAGCGCGCGGAGTTCGAGCGCCGGAATCCGGCGCCTTCGCCTCCGCTTCCGCCCGGGGACCCGTCCTATTTCCAGATGCCCTTCGGGACCGCCCGCGGCGCGGGCTGCGCCGCCTGTCATTTCGAGTACCACGAGACGGGCCTGGCGGAATCCGGCGACGAGACCGTGCCCTGGCATGAGCGGGTTTCCTCCCTCGAGACGATCCAGGCGCGGACCCCCGAGGGGCGATTCGCCAACACCGACCCCGTCGCGCGGCTCCTCCGGACCGCGCTTCGCGATCGCGAGCGGTCGCTGACGGAGGCGTTCACGGTCCATCCCCGCCGGCACCGGATCGTGACGAAGGTCCGGACCGACGCCTGCCTCGCCTGCCATCACTGCCCGTTCGGCGTGGGCCCCGATTTCGTCGGCCGCGTCCGCGCGGCCCCGGCCTCGCAGGTGCTTCCGGAGGCGCCGGCATTCCGGCGGATCTACGGCTCCGCCTGGGCCGAGACCCCGCCCAGCGTCCATTTCGAGAAGGGGATGTCCTGCATCGACTGCCACCGGGGAAGCGATCTCCACGGCGACGGCACCATCGGGCGGCACGCGGGCGACGGCGTTTCCGTCCGCTGCGAGACCTGCCACGGGACGCTTGCGCAGGGGCCCGACGGCAACGACGCTAAGGGCCGGCCGTTCCCCGGCCTTTCGAAGAAGCCCGTGGGCTGGAGGCTGAAAACGTGGGCGGGATCGGAAAAGACCATCCCGCTGCCCTCCGAGCGGCGCGGCGCTGCCGCCGGGCCCGAGGCCCACCGGATCGCCCGCCACGAGCGCCTCGAGTGCTACGCCTGCCACGCCCCCGAAGCCTCCCTCGCCTACGGCCTGCGCGTGCTCGAGGATTACGGCCCGGACGCAACGCTCCTGGAGAAGAGCCGATTCAGGTGGCGCCTGGACCACGTCCCCTTCCGGCTGACCCAAGACCTACTCGAGATCCCCGCCCGCGGCGTCTGGCCGCTGAAGCCGGGGCGGATCCTGACCGAAACCATCCGGGAGATCCAAGGCGCGCCGTCCCTCGGCGTGAACGCGCGCGGGCGGATCTCGCCCATCCGGCCCGGGCCCGAGATTCGGCTGACCCGGATCGATCGGGACGGAAACGCGGCGGAGCAGGGCGCTTCGCTGCGATCGGCCTCCGGGCGTCCGCGCTCGTTTCGGCCGTTCACGCCCCACGGGATCCGCCGCCAGGCCCGCGCCTGCGGTTCCTGCCACGGCAATCCGGCCGCCGCCGGGATCGCCTCGGGGGCGCTGCGCGCCGCCGGCGCCCAGGAGAAGACGTTCGTGGACCTCGACGCGTTCGTCCGGCGCGGCCCGCAGGGATACGAGCCCGCCGCCGAATCCTGGGTCGAGGGCGCGCGGCCCCTCAACGCCGCCGAGATTTCAAATCTGCTGAAGGTCCGGACCGCGCGGGACGCTCCGAGCGAGGTCGTCTTCGCCCTGATCGCGTCCTGCGCCGTCCTCGGGCTCGTCTTGGTGGTCGGCCGCCGGCGGAGGAAGAAGGCATGAGCCGCTTCCGTTCCGTCCGGCTCGCGGCGGTCTTCGCCGTCCTCTTCGGGCTGGGGGCGGCCGCGCCCGTGTTCGACGCGTTGCGCGGCCATTCCCCGACGCCCCCGGCGCCGCCGCCGCCGCCCGGCGCGCCCGCGGCGCCCGCCGTCCCGCCCGCCCCGATGCCGGACCTGCGGACCGTTCCGCCCTTCAATCCGACCGGCCAGTGGACGGTGTCCCTGGCGGTCGCCCAGATGCGGATCCAACTCGAAGCCGGCGCGGGCGGCCGCACGTTCCTGCGCCAGTCCACCGGATACGACGTCGACGGGACGCGCTGGGAGGGGACCGGCTGGGGGGCCCCGCGGGGCCGCGAGGTCATCCTCTACTGGGGCTGCCTCAACCCCGACATCCTCTGGCAGAAGGACGAGAAGCGCGGCGGGCAGAAGCTGTTCGTGGCGGATCGATCCCCGGACCCCCGGACCCTCCAGATCTCGAACTCGCCGTGCTCGGAGGGCTGGGCGATCCTGCGGTTCGTCTCGAAGGACGATCCCTGGAACGCGATCCCCGCCGACGTGCCCAAGCGCGACCACTTCCTGTTCCGGTATTTCCACGTCTACCACGTGGATCTTCTCCGGAGCGACGGGATGATGTTCATCCACTACCCGGACATCTACACGGACATCGGGATCCGCGTGGCGGGCCTCAAGGAGGCCAACGACCCGGCGTTCCACAAGACCCAGGATCGGATCCGGAATTCGCTCCTCGAGACGGCCCGCTTCTCCTGGCGGCTGCCCAAGCCCGTCCGGACGCCCCTGCGGTTCCGGGGATTCGTCCGGGACGCGGAGGGCGCGGGCGTCGAGGGCGCGGACATCCGGCTCAAGGGTCCGCAGGGGCTGCTCGCAAAAAGCGGGAAGGGCGGGGCGTTCTCGTTCGATTTGCCCTCGCCCGATGGCCGCTACGCGGACCTCTTCCTGCTCTGCGCCGCGAAGAAGGGCTACTACACCGACGTCTTGCCGCTGCTGCCCGCCGACACGGAGAAGGCCGAATTGCTGCTTCGGCCCGTCCGGCGGGATCAGAAGGCCTATACCTTCATCTCCCCGCATCCGATTCCCTACCACGAGGACCCTCGGGGGGACGGCATCACGAACTTCCGCTGCGGCTACTGCCACACCGAGCGATACGGCGAGTGGAACCAGTCCCGCCACGCGCGCGCCTCGGCGAACGCCTGGGTGCGGCGGCTCGACGAGGGCCTGTTCCGGAAGGACCGCGCCGCCGGGAGGGCCTCGCCGGGCAGCGCCGCGTGCGCCGTCTGCCACGTGCCCGCCGCCGCGATCGAGACGGCGGCCGCGGCGCCGGCGGAGGGCGGGAAGCCCGCCCGGTGGGAGGGCGGGGAGGCGTCCTGGGCGCCGGCCGACCTGAAGAAAATCCCCTCCTCGGCCGACGGCAACCACTGCGACTTCTGCCACAAGA
This sequence comes from uncultured Planctomycetia bacterium, assembly GCA_964358555.1. GTDB lineage: Bacteria > Planctomycetota > CAYHQZ01 > CAYHQZ01 > CAYHQZ01 > CAYHQZ01. Next base: position 24,230 of record CAYHQZ010000004.1, on the reverse strand, counting down.
TCGACGATGTTTCCGACCCGGACCGGTCGGGGCTTCTCGGATCGCTCAAGGTCGTCCGGCCGGGCTCCGCCGGCAAGGATCCGCCAGGAAGGGTGAAGCTCACGATGAGCCCGCTCCAGGACGCGACGTTCCCCTGGATGGGGGCCTCCTACAACCCGCTGTTCAAGGACAGCCTGCTTTGCGCCGGCTGCCATCAGGAGAAGCGAGACGACGGCCTCGTCCTCGACGACACCTACGACGCCTGGAAGGCCTCGGACTTCGCGAAGCCCGGCCCCGCGTCGCGCACCTGCCAGGAGTGCCACCTGCCGCCGGTCGAGGGGCCGCCGACGTCGATCATCTACCGCTGCATGCCCCGGTTCCCGCGCCCGCCGAACCATTCCCACCGGTTCGCCGGTCCCGGATTGCTGCCGGGTCTTGCCGTGGACTGGAAGGCAGAGCGCGCGGGCGCGGAGATCTCCGTCGAGGTCACGATCAAGAACGACAAGACGGGACACGCGGTCCCCTCCGGGTTCCCCCTCCGCCAGGTGATCTTCGCGCTGCGGGCGGTCGGCGCCGACGGCCGGCCGATTCCGCTATCATCGGGGCCGGCGCTCGGATCCGCCGCGGGGACGGCGAGCGGCGGGGCGGCGAACCGTTTCGAGAAGGGGGAGTGGGCGCTCGAGGCGGGGGTCCTCTTCGAGCGCCGCCTCGCCGGGACGAAAGGCGAGGGCGGCGTGGTCTGGCCCTGGCAGGCGGTCGCAGCCGGCGGCGAGGACGAGCGGCTGGCGGCCGGCGCGCAACGAACGCTTCGGTTCTCCTTCCAGGCCCCGCCGGGGCCCGTCCGCCTCGCCCTGAAGGGCGTCCGCCGCCGCCTTCCCCTCGACGCGTTCCGCGCCCTCGGCCTCGAGGAGGACCCCGCCGATCCGCTGGATACGGTGATCTTCGAGTCCTCGCGCGAACTCCCGGCCGCCGAAGGGAAGGCGGGGCCGTGAGGCGCCTCCGGACGGCCGCCGCCGCGCTCTTCCTCGCGGCCGCCGCCCCGTCCCCGCCCCCCGGGGGCGAGCGCGCGCCGGTCCCGGCCGCGTCCCGCGACGCAGGCTGCCTTTCCTGCCACGCCGGGATCGAGCCGAGTCATCGCCCCGCGAAGGGGACGCCGGCCTGCGCCGACTGCCACCGGGGCCGTCCCGAGTTCGCCTTCGCGGGCGATGCGGCCGCCTACCTGCGCGAGCGCCGGACGCTCGTTCCGGAGGGGGCGGCCCGGATGCGCGTCCGGGCGTGGCGGGATTGGTTCGAGGCGCTCCGGGAGCGGACGCAGATCGCATCGAGGCTTCCGGAGGGGGTCGACCTCGAGGCCCTGACGATGCTGAAGTTCCTGCTGGACCTCGATCCGGCGACCGGCGGTCGCTGCATCCGGTTCCGCGCCGCCCTCCAGCGCCTTGCGAACCAGCCGCCCGGCGGCCCCCGGACCCCCGAGGATCGCCGGCGGGCGTTCGAGGATCTTTCGGCGGCGCTCGCGCGCGACATCCCGGGGCTGTCGCTCGAGGATTTCGCGCGCAACGCCCTCGCGCAGGATCGGCGCCGCTTCCTCGAGCCCATCCGGACCGGCTCGATGCCCGATTTGCGGGCGAAGGCCGAGGAGGGCGCGGACGCGAACATCCTCGCGTTCCAGCGGATGTTCCTCGACGCCCAGCGCTCGCGCGGGAAATCCTTCGAGGCCTTCGCGCGCGTCCTCGGCGCGTGGGAGGCGCGGTTCGCCGGAGGCCTGCCGGGCCTCGTCGAGCGCCGCCGGGCCGCCTCCGAACTCCAGCGGGCCCTCGAGGAGGACGACCCCCGCTACGCCATGCGCGGGAAAGACGGCCGGTTCCAGCCGCTGCCCGACGACCTTCCGATCGACGAGATGCGCGAGATCGTCCGGCGGATGGACGCCGACTGGGCCGATCGCTGGGCGCGCGTGATGCTCGCGGAGCCGGCGTTCCTGGACGCCCAGTTCCAGGCCCACGACGGCCTCGTCGTGCGCCCCGCGGATTTCCCCGTCGCGCGCGAGACATGCGGGGAGTGCCACAAGGAAATCGCGGCGCGCTCGCTCCTGTCCACCCACGCCACCGCCGCAGGGGTCATGGCCTCCGTCCGTCGCTTCTCGCCGTCCGCCCCGAAGGATGCCGCCTTGTTCGGCGCGCAGCCGGCGGAGGCCGCCGACGGGTCCGTTCGCCTCGCCCCTTTCCCGCCGAAGGGGGATCCGCGGAGGGATCTGCTGACCTACGAGGGGCGGACCCTCGACTACGCCGCGAAGAATTGCTCGTCCTGCCATCTGTGGATTGACACGCGGATCCGCGGCGGCGGGCGGACCGTCAGCATGGAATCCACCGCCCGGGGCGGCCACCGGCTGGGGGGCTGCGCGGCCTGCCACCTGTCCGTTTCGCCGTCCGGCGGGCACAAGGGGGGCGATCCCACGCTGCCGCCGGAGGAATCCGACGAGGCGAACGGCCACCTCGACCGGGTCTTCCGGGTCCGCCCGGAGCGCCATTCGATCGTTCGCAAGCCCGCGAGCGCGGCCTGCCTCGCCTGCCACCACTGCGCCTGGAGCGTCGGGCCCGGCTTCGAGGGGCTCGTCGAGCGCCAGGAGACCGACGCCCGGATTCCGGGGGCGATGCGGCGGTTCGGCCGGTTCTGGGAGCCTTCCGCCCCCGGCGTGCACCGGGAGCGGGGGATGGAGTGCGCCGACTGCCACCGGGGGACCGACGTTCACGGCGGCGGGCGGGTCGCGCTTCGGGCGGGCCCGGACACGTCCGTCCGGTGCGTCTCCTGCCACGCGACGCCGACCCGGGCGCCCCAGCCGCCCCGAGGGATCGTGCTGGACCGGCGCCACGGGGCCTGGTTTTTCAAGCCATCGGACGGGGGCCGGGCGCGGCGGATTCCGGACGCCTCCAGCGCCCAGGCCGCGCATCGGGTGGCGGCCCACATGGAGCGGCTGGAGTGCATCGCCTGTCACGCCGCCGATTCCCGGACGCGAGACGCGCCGATTCCGACGCTCCGCCTCTTCGGGACCGATCCCGACCGCCCCGCCGCCATCTCGGGCCCCGACGACGCCCGGGGGCAGTGGAACTTCCAGGACGGCGAGACGACGCCCTGGCGCTGGGTCCTCGCGCCGAAGGTCCTCGAATCGGGCCGGCCGCTTCTCGGATGGACCTCCGCCGGCCGCCTCTCGCCGATGATTCCCGCCCCGCGGGCCCCGCCGGAGGGCGTCCCGGCGCCGCTCGTCGTTCCCCCCGTCCCGCCGCCTTCGGGCTGGATGCCGCTCTCGTCCCACGCCATCCGCAAGGAGGCTCGCGCCTGCGAGTCCTGCCACGCGGATCCGGCTGCCTTCGTTCCTGCCGGCGCCCCCGCCTCCCACGTGCCCGGCGCCCGGGGCCTGGCACCATCGGAGATCCGGAAGATCATGTCCGTGGATTGGAAGAAGGGCGCCCCGTAAGAGCGAAGGGCCGTTACAGCGCCGTTACCCGGCCGCGCATCCGTCGCCGGGCGCGGCGGGGTAGACTGCCGCGGGAGGAGAACACCATGCCCGCCCGGCGAATCCTCGTGGTGGAGGACGACGCGGCGATCCGGCGGGGCGTCCTGGATGCCCTGCGGTTCGCCGGCTACGAAACCCTTTCCGCGGCCCGAGGCGACGAGGGGAAACGGATCGCGGTCCAGGCGGACTGCGACCTCGTGCTGCTCGATCTTTTGCTGCCCGGCGCCGACGGGATGGAGATCCTGCGCGAGGTCCGGCGCACCCGCCCGACGCTGCCCGTGATCATCCTGACGGCGCGCGGCGCCGAGGGCGATCGCGTCGCGGGCCTGAAGGAAGGCGCCGACGACTACGTCGTGAAGCCCTTCAGCGCGAAAGAGCTTCTCGCGCGGGTCGAGGCGGTCCTGCGCCGCTCCCCCGAGCGCCCCACGGACGTTTCTCGGATCGACGTCCCCGGCGGGTTCGCGGATCTCGCCCGGTCGGAAGTCCGGTTCGAGGACGGCACGCGCGAGGATCTCTCCGAGCGGGAATCGGCCCTCCTGCGCCACCTCGCGGCCAATCCCGGGCGCGTCATCTCCCGCGACGAGATCCTCGCCCGCGTCTGGCGCATCGAGCCGTCCGGCGTCGAGACGCGGACGATCGACATGCACATCGCGCGCCTTCGGGAAAAGCTCCGCGACGATCCGGATCACCCGCGCGTGATCGAGACGGCGCGCGGCAAGGGCTACCGCCTGGCGGCATCAGGACCCTCCACGTGAACCGGCCCTGGAAGACGTGGCTTGCGTTCGGGGCGTGCCTGGCCGTGGGGCTCGCGGCCATGGGGTGGTTGAGTCTCGCGGCACTTCGGCTGGATGCGGCCGAGCGCGCGGTACGAAGGCGCGCGGACGCCGAGGAATCCGTGCGCCTCGCGCTGTGGCGGATGGAATCGGTCCTCGCGCCGCTCTTGGCCCAGGAGAGCGGCCGGCCCCCGGCGGAGTATGCGTCCTTCCCGCGCATCGAGCGGGCCTTCGGGAAATCCCTTTCGCCCCTTGCGCCGGGGGCGGTGGTGTCGGCCTCGCCGCTTCTTTCGTTCCGATCCCCGTTCGTCCGGCTCCATTTCGAGGCCGGGCCTAAGGACCGGATCGCCTCCCCGCAATCCCCTGTCGAGTCCGAGCGCGCCCTCGCCGAGCGGATCCTCGGCGCCGGCAGGATTTCGGAAGCGGACGCACGGCTGGCGGAATTCCGCCGGCTCGTCCAGCCGATCGCGTTGGAAGCCTACATGAGCAAGGCCGATCCCCCGACGCGGGGCCTGGCGCTCCTGGCGCCGCCGGATCCGAACCCCCAGGAGGCGTTCGGGCCGGGCCTGGCGAAGGTCCAGCGGGAGCAGGCGGCGCAGCACCAGGACGTGCAGAGCAGCCGGGAGTTCGGCAGCCGGGCGGGCCGGGTCAAGGTCGCCTCCTCGGGGGACAATCTCATCCTGAACGATCCCGATCAGGCGTTCGCGGCGCCGAACGAGGGCGCCGGCCTCCAGCCTCTCTGGATCGATCGAACGCTCGTCCTCGCCCGCCGGATTTCCCGGGGGAAGGGGAGCGTCATCCAGGGCTGCTGGCTCGACTGGGAGGCGATCCGGCGCGCTCTCCTGGACGAGGTGCGCGACCTCCTGCCCGCCGCTAAACTCGTCGCGGCCTCGCCCGGGCCGTCGTCGGAGCCGGGCCGGAGGCTCGCGTCGCTCCCCGTCCGGCTCGAGTCGGGCGAGGTTCCGACGCCGCCGCTTCCCCCCTCGCCGCTCCGGATCGTCCTCGGCGCCGCGTGGGCCGGGATCCTGCTGGCGGGGGCGGCCGTCGCGGCATTGCTCCACGGGGCCGTTTCGCTCTCGGAGCGCCGGGGGGCGTTCGTGTCGGCCGTGACCCACGAGTTGCGCACGCCGCTCACCACCTTCCGGATGTATTCCGAGATGCTCTCCCTCGGGATGGTGCCCGAGGAGCGCCGGGCGGAGTATCTCTCCACCCTGCAGTCGGAGTCCAACCGCCTCTCGGCCCTCGTCGAGAACGTCCTGGCCTACGCGAGGCTGGAGCGCGGCCGCCTGGGCGATCGCGCAAGGGTCGTCGGCCTCGACGCCCTCGTGTCGGGCTGCCGCGAGCGCCTCGCGGCGCGGGCCGCCCCCGCCGGCTTCTCCCTCGAGATTTCCGGCGTGCCTTCGGAGGCGCTCGACGTCCGGGCGGACCCCGGCGCGGTGGACCAGATCCTCTTCAACCTCGTGGACAACGCCTGCAAGTACGCCGCGGGCGCCTCCGACCGGCGATTGCATCTGGAGGCGGAGCGGGCCGGCCGGGGCGCGATCATCCGCGTGCGGGACCACGGGCCGGGCCTGCCGCCCGAGCAGGTCCGCCGCCTCTTCACGCCGTTCTCCAAGTCCGCCCGCGAGGCCGCCGAATCCGCCCCCGGCGTGGGATTGGGCCTCGCGCTTTCCTGGCGGCTCGCCCGGGCGATGGGGGGAGAGCTGCGCCTCGAGTCCACGACCCCCGGCGGCGTCGCGTTCGTCCTCCGCCTGCCCGCGGCGTGAGGCGGTAGACTTCCGGCATCACGATGCAAAAGCCTCCTTTCAGGCCCGCACCGAAGCCGGGGCCGAAGCCGGATCCGGGGAGACCTTCCGGGGGCGCGCGGCCGGGCGAGGGGGCGGGGGGGAAGGAAAAGGCGAAGCGGCCTGCCGCGGTTCCGGGCAGGCGGGGCAAACGGCTGGTCATCCTTGGCATCCTCCTGGCGGTGCTCGGGGCGGGCGGGTATTTCGTGGTTGCGAACTGGGAGGGCATCCAGATCCGCCGGGCGTTCTCGGCCTATGCCTTGAAGCCGGGGGAGGACACGCTGGCGGCACTCCGGGACCGCGGGCCATCTTCGATCGATTTCCTCGCCTCGAAGGCCGCTCCGGGGGAGACGGACGCTCGAAGGCTGGCGGCCTTCGCCGCGCTGGACGCGCTGGCGCCCGAACGGATTCTTGAGATCGCGAAGGCTTGGGCGTCGGATGCCTCGCCCCGGATCCGGCGCTCCGCGGTGGAGAGGCTTGCGCGTTTCGGCGCCGACCGGATTCCCGATCTGGAGCGCGCGGTCTCCGACGCGGACGCCTCCGTCCGGCTCGCGGCGGTGAAGGGCCTCTCCGGGATCGGGGGCCCGCGGGTCCTGCCCGGGCTGCTCAAGGGGCTGCAGGGGACGGACGAGGCCGTCTGCGCGGCCGCGTCGGACGCGATCGTGGCGTCGGGGAAGGGGCAGGCGGCGCTGCTCATCTCGGAACTGGCCACGTTGCCGGACGCGTCCGTGAAGCGGCGGATCGAGAAGATCCTCGATCGGCTGGGGATTCCGGCGGGGGATCGCGGGGGCCTGCAGGGCGAGGAGGCGGCGCTCATCGCGCTCGTGGAGCGGATGAAGGCCGCGCGGGACGTTCCGGGGCTTCGCGAGATGCTCCGGAAGGGGAAGCCCTACGCGCGCAGGCTCGCCGCGGCCGGCCTCGGGGTCCTTGGGGCGGAGGAGGCGAGGGGCGATCTCGCCGAGGCGCTCAAGGCGGACGACCTGGCGCTTCGGATCGTGGCGCTGGAGTCGCTGGCCCGGATGCCGGACCTTTCGCTTGTTTCCGCCCTCGTCGGATGCCTGAAGGACAAGGATCCGATCGTCCGGGGCTCGGCCGTTCGGATCCTTATCGCCGCGAAGGCGAAGAAGGCGGCCCCCGACGTCCGGCCGCTGATAGGCGACGTCGATCCCAAGGTCCGGGCCGCCGCTGTCCGGGCGGCCGGCGCCTTCCGGGACGAATCCGCGATCCCGGCCCTCGTGAAGGCGCTCGCGGATGCGGACGGCGAGGTCCGGCGGAACGCCGCGCTCGCGCTGGCCGGGATCGGGCCGGTCGCGATTCCCGAACTCGTATCGACGCTGCGGGCCGAAGCCGATCTGCCCCGCCGCAACCGGATTTCCCTCGCCCTCGAGATGATCGACGAAAAGCCCCGGCTCGACGCCACGAAGGACACCTTCGACGACGTGAAGATGGAGGCGATCCTGGCGGGCTCCAAGGCCGAATCGGTCGAGGCGAAGGCGATCCCGTGCGTGCTGCTCGCCATGCGGGACGCGCGGACGGCCGTCCGGCGCAATGCCGCCGCCGTCCTCGGCCAGATCCTCGACCCCCGCGCCGAGGAACCGCTCTCGGTGGCGCTCCGGGACGAGGATCCGGGCGTGCGCCGGATCGTCGCCGACGATCTGCGAGCGCTGAAGCGGCCGGCGTCGCTGCCGAGGCTCGAGCGCGCCCTGCGGGATCCCGACCGGATCGTCCGGCGGAAGGCCTTGCGCGCGATCGAGGCCCAGGGCGAGGCCGGCGTTCGCGTCCTCGTCCCGAACGTGCTCGAGACGGACTTCCTGATCCTCGACATGGCGGAGGAGTCCCTCGTCGCGATGTCGTGGGAGGCCGTGGGAAAGCCCTTGTCCGAGGCCGTCGCCTCGCCGGACGCACGACTGCGCCGCCGGACGCTGGGACTCTTGCGCAGGCGCGGCGGGGAGGCCGCCATCGGTCTCGTGGGCGCGCGGGTGGCGGGGGCGGCCGAGCCGGAGGCCGGGATCCGGGGAGACGCGAGGGACATCCTCGAGGAGATCGGGAACGCGATTCCGGACTCCACGGACCCGCCCGCCGAGATCGCATCCGACGACCTCCCGACCCGCCGGCGCGGGGCGTTCGGGCTGCTGCGGCTGGAGCCGGCGGCGGCGAAGGAGATCCTCCCGGCCGCCCTCAAGTCCGGCGATCCGATCGTGCGGGCCTGCGCCTGTTTCGTTGCGGGGAGGATCGGGGCGGATCCGGCGGACGTCCGTCCGGTCCTCCGGGATTCTCACTGGCTCGCCCGGGCGGAGGCGGCCGGCGCGCTGGGCCGCCTCGAGGACCCCGAGGCCGTTTCGCCGCTGCTGGAGGCCCTCGGCGACAAGGACGCCTACGTCCGGCGAAGGGTTGCGGCGGCCCTGGCGCAGTTCCATCCGGACCGGGTCGTCTCCGTCCTTGCGGCCGAGCTGCGGACGGGCGAGCCCGCCCGCCGCGAGTGGGCGCACCGGGCGCTGGAATCGGTCCTGCGGCGGGACTTCCCGTTCGATCCGGCGAAACCCGAGTCGCATCGCGAGGTCTGGGCGAAGGATATCGAGGACTGGTACGCGAAGGAGAGGGCCCGGTTCGAGGAGCCGGCGCCGTGAACGTTACAGTCGTTTCCCGCGCCGGCCTGACCATCCGACTGACCGACGAGCGATGGTTGCACATCACCGAGGAGCATTGCGAGCTGGCCGGGCTCCGGTTGGAAGTGCTCGAAACCGTCGCAAATCCCGACCGGGTCTTGGAGGGGGGTGCCGGCGAACTCCTGGCGATTCGGCAGTACGAACCCGGCAAGTGATGGTTGTTGTATATCGGGAAGGGAAGTACGATGGGTTCATCATCATGGCGTTCTGGACGCTTCGGGAGCGCACGCTCAAGCAACGAAAGCAGGTCTGGCCATGACGAACGTTCTTGAATACCTGAAGTTGGTGCCCGCCGTCCGCGAATCTCCTCGGGGTTATCTATGGTCCACCTACGATCAGGAGGCGGACACCCTCTATGTCAATTTCAAGAAGCCGAGCCATGCGACGGATAGCGAGCTGACGGACGACGACGTGATCGTCCGCTACGACGGCGATGAGGTCGTCGGTCTCACGTTCCTGCACGTGAGCAAGAGATAGCTGCCTGGGCGCTCGCGGATTTCCCCGGGGAGCGAGCGGTTCGCGTCCTCGTCCGGCGCATGTTTCCTACCGCGCCCGCCCGCGGAACTTGATCCGGAGCGGAATCTCGGGGAAGGGGAGGTGGCGGCGCAGGAACTGGGCGAGCGTCCGCTCGTAGCGGGAGCCGAACAGCGAGGGGTCGTTGACGAAGCAGATGAAGGTCGGCGGCGAGACGCCCGCCTGGGTTCCGTAAAAGAGCTTCGGGAATTTCGCGTCGCGCCGGCGCACGGGGGTTTCGCGCGCGAAGGCCGACCGCAGCGCTCGGTTCAGCACGCCCGTTCCGACCCGCGTGTTCGCCTGGCGGTAGAGGGAGAAGGCGAGCGACAGGAGCCCGTCGAGGTTCGTTTTCTCCTTGGCGGAGAGGAACGCCACCGGGGCGTAGGAAAGACCGGGGAAGCGGTTGATCAGATAGGTCGCGTATTGCTCGGTGGTGGCGCTCTTTGCAAGATCCCACTTGTTCACCCCGAGGATGACCGGCTTGGAGGATTCCTCGAGCAGGCTTCCGATCCGGCGGTCGAGGGCCGTGATCTCCTCGCGCGCGTCGAGCAGGAGCACGCAGATGTCGGCGCGGCGGATCGCGCGTTCCGTCCGCTCCAGCGAGAAGAATTCGATCGAACTGTCGGTCTTGCCCTTGGGCCGGATTCCGGCGGTGTCGATGGCGAGGATGGATTTGTCCTTCCACCGGATCTCGACGTCCACCGCGTCGCGGGTGGTGCCGGGGACTTCGCTCACGATTACGCGGGTTTCCCCCGCGAGGGCGTTCAACAGGGTGGACTTGCCCGTGTTCCGCCGCCCGACGAATGCGATTTTCACCGCGATGTCGGGGGGCACGGCCGGCGCGCCCAGGGCGGGCAGCACCGTCCGGATCCGCGCCAGGAGGTCGTCGCAGCCGTCGCCGGCCATGGCGGCGACGGCGACGGCCCCGCCGCAGCCCATCCCCGCGAACGCGGAGATGGAGTCCGCGCTAGCCTGGGTGTCGCACATGTTCGCGGCGACGACGACGGTCTTGTCGAGGGTCCGGAGGCGTTCGGCTACGCGATCGTCCAGCGCCGTCCGCTCCTCCCGGGCGTCCACGGTCAGCACGAGGACGTCCGCCTCCAAAAGGGCCTGTTCGATCTGCTCGTGGATGAGCGCCGTGAGGGCGTCGGGGTCGTCGATGAACATCCCCCCGGTGTCCACGAGCGCAAACGGGGCGCCGCCCTCCGTGACGTTGGCGGAGATCCGGTCGCGGGTCGTCCCCCGGGTCGAGTCCTCGATCGAGATCCGGCGGCCCGTCAGGCGGTTGAAGAGGGTGGACTTTCCGACGTTCGGCCGGCCGACGATGGCCACGACGGGGAGGGTCTTCATGCGGGTCGCCTCGGGCGGTGCAGTCTATACTGGCGGCGGCGAGCGAAGATCATGCCGAAGGACTTTCCGGATCTCACGATCGAGGCCGACGAGGAGGCCCTCCGGCTTTCGGGGGCGCTGACGTTCCGGACGGCGCCGGCCTTCCTGGAGGCGGTCCGGAAAGCCGCGCGTTCGGGCCGGGGGACCCTCTGGATTTCGCTTCAGGGCCTGCAGCGGATCGACACGGCGGGGGCCGCGGTCCTGCTGGAGGCCCGCGCGATCGCCGAGGCCGCGGGCCGGGGTTTCGAACTCGAGCAGACCCCGGCGGTTGTCCGGGACGGGATCGAGCACGCCGGCATCCGGACGGATCCGCTCCCGCGTCCGGGGCGGGGCGGCCTGCGCCGGCTCCTGCGCCGGGGGCTCTCGGCCCTCTCGACGGCGGGGGATTACCTCGCCTTCCTCGGCTACCTCCTGGCGGCCTCCGTTCGCGCCCCCTTCCGGCGGCGGGGGTTTCGGACGGTGCTGGCGCTGGACCAGATGGTCCGCATCGGGATCAACGCATCCCCCCTCGTGGCGCTGTGCTGCGGGCTCATGGGGCTGACGCTGGCGCTCCAGGCCGCCATCCAGCTTAGGCTGTTCGGGGTCCAGGACTACGTCATCGACCTCGTCTCCATGTCCATGACGCGCGAGATAGGGCCTCTCCTCGCGGCCGTCCTCGTCGCGGGCCGCTCGGGGGCGGCGATCGCGGCGGAGATCGGGACGATGCGCGTGAACGAGGAGATCGACGCCCTGAAGAGCCTGGGCGTCTCCGAGACGGATCACCTCGTCATCCCCCGGGTGCTGGGGCTGCTCGTCATGCTGCCCTGCCTCACCTTCATCGCCGACGCCGCGGGGATTTTCGGGGGCTACATGTTCTGCGCCCTGGATCTCCGCCAGGACCCGCTCTACTTCCGGACCTGGCTCTTCATGGACCTGCACCCCCAGGATGTCCTCACGGGCCTTTCGAAGAGCGTCGTGTTCGCGGGAATCATTGGCAGCCTTGCGGCCTTCTTCGGCCTCCGGGTGAAAGGCGGCGGGGAGGGGGTCGGTGTCGCGGCGACCCGGGCGGTCGTCGCTTCCATCGTCCTCACCATCGTCGCGGACGGGGCGCTGACGGCCCTCTTCTACCTGGTGGGGGTGCTCGCATGAGCGGCCCGCCGGTTTTCGCGCGCGGGGTTACGGGGGGATACGGGGCCGGCGCGGTCCTGCGCGGGGTGGATCTCGAAGTTCCCGCGGGCGAAGCCCACGCGGTCCTCGGGACGAGCGGCTGCGGGAAGACGACGCTGCTGCGGATGCTCGTGGGGCTCCTTCGGCCCTTGGCGGGGGAGATCCGGATCCTCGGCGAGCCGATCCACGCGCTTTCCGAGGCCGATCGCCCGAGGCTCCTGCGCCGGGTGGGCCTTCTCTTCCAGGGCGGGGCCCTCTTCGGCAGCCTTTCGGTCCTGGAGAACGTCCTCTTCCCGCTCCGCGAGCACGCCCCGGGGCTTCCGGAGCGCGCCCTCGAGCGGACGGCCCTCGCGAAGCTCGAGGCCGTGGGCCTTCGGGAGGCCGCCTCGAAGATGCCGTCGGATCTTTCGGGCGGGATGAAGAAGCGCGTCGCCCTCGCGCGCGCCCTCGTGCTCGACCCCGAAATCCTCTTCCTCGACGAGCCGACGGCGGGCCTCGACCCCGTTACCGCCGCCGGCCTCGACGCCCTGATCCTGCGGGTAAAAAGGCTCTGGCGGGTGACCCTCGTGATCGTGACGCACGATCTTGGCAGCGCCCGTCGGGTCGCCGATCGCGCGACGCTGCTGGTCGCGGGCGAGGTGGCGGCGAGCGGGACGTTCGCGGACCTGGACGCCTCCGCGGATCCGCGCGTCCAGGGGTTCTTGCGTCCGGAGGCGCCCTCGCCGGGGGAGGCCGCGCGTGAACCTGCGGCGGCGGATCGAGGGTAGACTCCACGCCATGCGCGGCCTGAAAACCCTCGTCGCGGTCCTGGCGTTCGCCGCCGCCGTCGGGACGGGGCTCGTCTGGACCCTCCGGCAGATGAAGACCGAGCGTTCGATGCTGGCGAAGGGCTACACGGTTTCCTTCCGGGAGTCCGTGGACGGGCTCATGCCCGGCGCTTCCGTGACGGTGAACGGCGTCCGGAAGGGCCGGGTCCTCTCCTTCGACCTCGACCCCCGCGACATTCAGTGCGTCCTCGTCGAGTTCGAGCTTCAGGTGGACGTCGACGCCGCGAAGGTTGTCGCGGTTCTCGAGACGAAGTTCCCGTCGGGGCAGAAGTGGATCGATCTGCGGTTCGTGGACAAGACCCCGCCGGGGATGGCGCTCGAGAAAAACGAGGTCCGGGCGTCCCCCGCGAAGTCCTATTTCCACATCGCCGAGCGCCTCGACCAGACCCTCGAGGAGGTCAAGAGCCTGCTCCAGAAGGACGTTCGGGAGACCATCGGGTCCATGAAGAGCACCATCGACGAGGTCCGCACCTTTTTCCAAGGCGAGGATCTCCGCAAGGCCCTGGAGGAACTGAACGGGGCGACGAAGGACTTCCGGGGGGTGCTCGCGCGGATCGACAAGGCGTTCCAGGAGAACGAGGGCGGCCTGAACCGCACCGTGAAGGCCGCCGCCGACGGCGCGGAGTCGGTCCAGAAGGCCGCGGTCCGGCTCGACGACATCCTCAAACGGCTCGATTCCTCCCTAGGCGACGTCCAGGGCGCCAGCCAGGAGACGAGGCTGCGCCTGCGGGAAACCTTTGACGGCGTGAACCGATCCGTGCGCCTCCTCGAGGAGACCCTCTCGGAAATTCGCGACAACCCCTCCGTCCTCCTGCGCGGCCGCTCCTACGAGGCCCGCCCGATACCGGATCGCTGACATTCGAATGCGGATCGTCCACGTCATCACCCGGATGATTCTCGGCGGGGCGCAGGAGAACACGCTGGCCACCGCGAAGGGGCAGGCCGCCCGCCACGAGGTGACGCTCGTCACGGGCCCCGAGACCGGCTCCGAGGGGACGCTCCTGCCCGAGGCGGAGGCGGCCGGGATCCGGGTCGTGGTGGAACCCTGTCTTGTGCGGGACCTGCACCCCTGGAAGGATTTCCGTGCCCTCTTCCGGCTCGCGCGGACGATTCGCGCGCTCGGGCCCGACGTCGTCCACACCCATTCGAGCAAGGCCGGGGTGCTCGGCCGCCTTGCGGCGTTCCGGGCGTGCGTGCCCGTCGTCGTCCACACGATCCACGGGCATTCCTTCCATCCCTTCCAGGCCCGCTGGCGGGTCCGGCTCTTCCGCGCGATCGAGCGCCGCCTCGCCCGGCGCACCTCCCGCCTCATCGTCGTCGCCGGGTGCCTTGTCGGCCAGGCCCGGGACGCCGGGGTCGGGCGCGAAGGCCAGTTCGACACCATCTACTCCGGGTTCGACGTGGAGGCGTTCCGCTGTCCGCCGGCGAGCGCGCGCGCGGAGGTCCGTGCCTCCCTCGGCATCCCGCCGGGGGCGTTCGTCTTCGGAACGGTCGGGCGGTTCGCGGAGCAGAAACGCCACGACCTGCTCCTGGAGGCGGTAGCGAAGGTCGCGGCGCGCCGTCCCGACGCCCGCTTCCTCTGGGTCGGGGACGGTCCCCTGCGGGATCGCCTCCAAAGCCAGATCGCGCGCATGGGCCTTTCGGATCGGATTTCGATCGCGGGCCTCGTGCCTCGCGCCCGGGTTCCGGCGATGCTGGCCGCGATGGACGCGATCGCGCACGCGGCGTTGTGGGAGGGCCTGCCCCGGGCCGTCGCCCAGGCCCTCGCCGCCGGTCTTCCGGTGACCGCCTTCGACACCGACGGGGTCGCGGAGGTCGTCCGGAACGGGGAGACGGGGTGGTTGGTTCCCGCCGGGGACGTTTCGGCGCTCGCGGAGGGATGTCTCCGGCTCATCGGGGATCCCGCGGAGGCCCGTCGGATGGGTCTTGCGGGGCAGGCCTGGGTGGTCCCGAGGTTCGGGGAAGCCGAGATGGTTCGTCGGATCGAGGCGGTTTACGATGAACTCCTCGCCTCGGCGGGCAGGCCCGAACCGATAATTCCGGCGTAGCCACTGGAAATCTTGGGCCGTTGCCTCCACACTACCGCCCCTTCATGCCGTCCGTTGATCTCGCCGGTCTGGCACGCGCGTCGCAGTTCGATGCACTGGAGAGCGCCTGGCTGGAGGCGCTGCCGAAAAACGTGCCCGCGCCCGTGTTCCTGGAGGCCGCCGACGCCCTCCGCGGGACGGCCGCGGAAGATCGGGCGGCGCCGCTGCTTGCGCTACTCGCGGAATCGCTCGACCAGAAGGGGGCCGCGGCCGAACTCCTCCGGATCGCCGAGGCCATCCTTGCCCACGGGGGGGACGAGTCGGCGATGCGGCCGCTCGTCCAGCGGGCGTTGGAGCGCTCCTATGCGGCCGAGGCGATGTTCGGACGCTGGATGGATCTGTCGGGGATCGGGGGCGGCGCCCCGCTTTCCGAGGCCATGCGGCGGTTTAGGACGCTGCGGCGGTTCGTGGCCGGCGCGGCCGTCCACCACCCCCGCGGCTGGGGGGTGGGGGTCATCGAGTCCGTCCGGGCGGCCACGGGCGAACTCGAGGTCCGGTTCGTCGGCGGGGAGCAGCGGGTGTTTCCCCTGGTGTCGGCCATCGAGTTTTTGGACCCCCTCCATCCGGACGACTTGCGCGCGATGCGAATCCTCCGGCCAGCGGCGCTCCGGGAACTCGTTCAAGACCGTCCCGCGGAGGCCATCCGGCGGATCGTCCGGATCCGGGGCGGGGAGGCGAGCGTCACGCAGGTGAAGCAGGACCTCATCGGGAGCGTGTTGACCGAATCGGAGTGGCCATCCTGGTGGCGTCGCGCCCGGACGGAGGCGGCCCGGGCCGCCGACATCTCCATCCAGGGCACGAACGCCAAGCCCGTGTTCGGGCTGCGCGAGCGTCCGCTGTCGCTCGCAGACGAGGGCGTCGTGGCCGTCGCCGCGGCGGGGACGCTGGCCGAGGCCGTGGAGGCCGCGAGGCGTTTCCTCGCCGACGCCGACGAGCCCTCCCGCGCCCCGATCCTCGACGCCCTCGCGGCCCGCGCGGCCGCCCGCGCCGGCCAGGATCCGCCCGCCGGCCGCTTCCTCGCCGCCCACGTCCTCGAGCATTACGGGCGGGCGTCCGACCCGCCCTCGGAGGCGGTCGTGAAGGATATCCAGCGGGGCGGGAGCGGCTCCATCGCCGCATTCCTCGGCGCCCTGGATGGCGACCGGGAACGCCGATGGGCCCTCGACGCGTTGCGAAAGGCGGCGCCCGACTCGTGGGCCGAGTCCCTGCGCGCCGCCCTGCCCGCCCTCGGCTGGGACGCCGCCGAAAGCGCCATCGAGTGCCTGCTGTCCGAGGGCCGCGCGGCGGACGTCCGAGGGGCTTTCAAAATGCTGCTCGGCGCCGCCACCCGCGGTCCGGGGGCGCTCGCCGCTTTCATCCGTCTCGCCGAAAAGGGGGAACTCGCCGAGGCGGGGGACATTCCGCCCCCCGCGGATCGCCTGCGCGGCGTCCTGTCGCTTTGCGAATACCTTTCCACGACCCGCCGTTCGAGCCGCGAGAACGCGGCCCTGCTCAAGAAATTCGTCTCCTTCCTGACGGACAGCCGCGGGACCGTCATCCGGCGGCTCTGCGAGTCCCTCGACCGGACGGTCGCCCGATCGGCCCTCGACGTCGTTGAGCGGACGGGGGACTTCCCGGTCGATCTTGCGGTCTACGTCCGCGCGTCGCTTTTGAAACGCTTTCCGGAATTCGTGGTCCGGGAGGACCGCCCCTGGTGGGAGGAGAATTGGATCTATTGCACCCGCGCCGGCATCGAGCGCCAGCGGGAGGCCCATCGGGTCTTGGTCCAGGTGACGATCCCGGAGAACAGCCGCCAGATCGGGGAGGCCGCCTCCCACGGCGATCTCTCCGAGAACTCCGAATGGGAGGGCGCCATCCGGGCCCGCGGCCTGCTTACCCAGCGGGCCCGGGAACTTTCGGAGGAGCTCTCGAAGGTGCGTGCGATCGAGGACCAGTCGATTCCGGACGGGGTCGTCGTCCCGGGGGTCCGGGCGGTGATCGCGAACGTCGCCACCGGCGGCGAGCGCTCGATCTTCGTGCTCGGGCCGTGGGACCAGGAGGGCCAGGACGCGATTTCCTACCTTGCCCCCCTTGGCCGCGCCCTTCTCGGGCGGCGCGTCGGCGAGGAGGTCGAGGCGGACCTTCCCGAGGGCCGCACGCGGTTTGCGATTCGCTCCGCGCAACGGGCGAGTTACTGAGCTTTTGCGTCCGACCTCTCGATTGCGGCATGGCGGCGCCGACCCCTGTATTCCTAGGTACGAATAACAAGAAGGGCGAGGGGTGGGGGCTCGGATCGTGGCGACCTGTCGGAGCACGGTCCAACGCCATGAATTCGTATGCCTGCCGTGGACCGCGCGGAGACCGGGAGCAAGAGCCGAGCCCCCGTCCCTCGCCCGTGCCCGGTTTTACCCCCCGACGCAAAAGTTCAGGAGTTAGGGCGATCCGGGGGCGCTTGCGCCCGGGGGCCGCGAGCCCCTAGGCTGGCCCCGGCGTGAACCCCATTCCTGCCTCCCTTCGATTCGTCGAGCGCCGGGTTCTCGCCGGGCGCAGGCTTTTGTGCGCCGACGGGAAGCGCCTCGAGGCATGCGGGGACCTCCACGCCCTCGGCCTTCTCGCCAACATCGTCCGGGAGCGCCGGCACGGCCCGGAGGCCTCCTGGGTCGCGAACGCCCATCTCAACTACACCAACGTCTGCCGGAACGCCTGCCGGTTCTGCGCGTTCGGACGCAAGAAGGGCGACCCGCTCGCCTGGGAGATGTCCGTCCCCGAGATCGCCAGGCGCGCGGCGGATGCGGCCGCGAGCGGCGCGACCGAACTGCACGTCACCGGCGGGCTGCATCCCGACCGGCCCTACGCCTGGTACCCGCGGATCCTCCGCGCGATCCGCCGCGCGGCGCCGAGGATCCGGATCAAGGCCTTCACGGCCGTGGAGATTCTCCACGCCGCGAGGATCGGGCGGCGGACCGCGCGGGCGGTCCTCGAGGACTTCCGCGCGGCGGGCCTCGACGCCCTCACGGGGGGTGGGGCGGACATTTTCGCTCCGCGCGTGCGCCGGCGGATCTGTCCCGCGAAGCCCTCCGCCGCGGCGTGGCTCGACGTCCATCGGACGGCCCACCGCCTCGGGATCCCGACCACCGCGACGATGCTCTTCGGCCACGTGGAGTCGGCCGCCGACCGGGTGGACCACCTCCTGCGAGTGCGGGCGCTGCAGGACGAGACGGGCGGATTCGAGGCGTTCGTGCCGCTGCCGTTCGTCCCCGCCCGGACGGCGCTGTCCCGGATCCCGAAGCCCACGGCCCGCGCGATCCTGCGCGAGATCGCCGTCTCGAGGCTGATGCTCGACAATGTGGACCGGATCGTCGCCTACTGGCCGATGACCGGCGTGGACGTGGCATCCGTCGCCCTCTGGTACGGTGCCGACGACCTCCACGGGACCGTCTGCGGCGAGCGGATCGCCCACATGGCCGGCGCCGACACGCCCGCCGGCCTTCCGGGGGCCGAACTCGAGCGAATCATCCGCGCCGCGGGAAGGAGCCCGGTGCGGAGGGAGTCATGAATGTCATCGCCCCGACGCGAAGAATAAGAGGCTGGGGCTGGCGTAAGGGCTCGCGACAGAATAACTGTCGCATTTGGAGGCCCGGATCTTCGTCGGATGCTAGGAGCGAGGCCGAAGGCGGTCTTGGAGGGACCGCAGAGGCCGAGCGACAACGCAGCCGGCGAAGAGACGGGCCTCCCGAAGGATGGCGGCGCTTTCGGGCTGCGGCCGCGTCGCGCGTTGCTTGCGATGCCTCCCACATCGCGGCGCCACGCGCTCCTTGCCTCGCTCCGAAATCACCGCCGCCAAATGCGACATTTATTCTGTCTCGAGCCCTAACGGAGATCGTTGTCGGAGGGGTGGCTTGACGTCAACATAAAACGTATATACAATCCAAGACGTGGAGTTCCAATGGGACGAGGCCAAGAACCGGCTCAATCGGCGGAATCACGGCATCGATTTCATGGATGTCGCCTCCATGTTCGAACACCCCATGGTGACTTTTCTGGATCGTCGGAAAGATTACAGGGAGACTCGATGGGTGGGGATCGGGTGGTTGGGCGATGTTCTGGCGGTGGTGGTATTTACCGAGCCGGCCGAACAAGTCATCCGGATCATTTCAGCCCGAAAGGCGAGCAAGCATGAAGAACGCATTTACGCACGGGAAATCAAGGACTGACTGGGATCGGCTCAAAGCGATGAAGGACGAGGAGATCGACTTTTCCGACATCCCGCCCATCGATCCGGCCGTTTTCTCGAAGATGGTCGTCCGGATGCCCCAGCGGAAGTCCGTTGTCTCCATTCGCCTCGATCCCGATGTGATCCGGTGGTTCAAGCGGCACGGTCGCGGCTACCAGACGCGGATCAACGCGGTCCTCCACGCCTACGTCGCCGCGAATTCGCATGGATAGGAACCGGCGGCGGGCGATAGCGTGGATCCTGATCGCCATGGATGGTTGCGTGCCTATCAGGAGCAAGCGGATCGGGTGGGCGGCCTCCAGCGGTATGTGCCGAGGGATCTGGGGAGGTAGCCGGCGTTCCCGCCTTGGCGGTCACCGAATCGTGAACCGGACGGGTGGGAGGGCGACGGCTGCTTCCCGCCGGTAATACTCGTAGGCCCGGCCGGCGGGGGCGGCGAGAGAGCCTTTCGAGGTGGCTGTGAACCGGACGCGGAGGGTTTTCGGCGGGCCGGGGGGAAGGTCCGGGAAGTAGAGCCGCAGCGTTCGCCCGGAGATTTCCCAGCGCTCGAGGAGGCCGTCCGCCTTGGCGGCGTCCAGGTCGGCCGCCGACGGCTCGAATCCGGCGGGGAGGCCCCATTCGACCATGGGGACCTCCACGGTTCTTTCCTTCGCGGAGATTTCGAGCGTTCCAGAGACGGCCGAGCCTTGGCCCGCCTCCGTTTTGTCATAGCGGACATGGGCGAGGAGGGGATTCGCCGCAGGCTCGGAAGGGGCTTCCGCGGCTGCCCAGGGGACGTAAGTCTCGCAGGAAAGCCTTGCGGCCAGCGGCGCGCCTTCCGTGCGGATCCGGATCCGGTTCGGACCCGGCTTGAGCTCGATCGGCAGGACGACAGGCGCCGCGGTTTCCTCCGCGGGGATCCGGAGGGTTTTGGGGGCCTCTTCTCCGACGCGAACGGTCGCGGTTGCAGGCCCCATGTTCCGGCCGGCGATGGAAGCCCGCTCCAGCGCCTTGAGCGAAAGGACCGTCGCGTGCGTCGAGTGCCAAGCGCCTCGAGGGCCGATTTGCGATTGCAGGCTTGCGAGGGCCTCGCGGGCGAAGTCCAAACTTTCGCCAGAATCGAGGACGGCGAGGGCCGAGAGCGCCATCGCCTCGATTCCGGCCGTCTCGCCGTAGCCCCAGGCGAGCGAGCGGGCGGCCGACATCCGCAGGACGATCTTCCCGCCGATCTTTTCCCGCAATGCGAGCGCCTTCAAGCCCCGGGCGAGCGCGTTCGCGGTCTGCGGGTCCTTCGCGCGCAGCGCGTTCGCGGCGAGGGCCGAGAGGTAGGCGTCCTTCCGGATCTCGGGGAGATTCTCGCGGAGGAAGCGGAGGCTTGTCTCGGGCGCCTCGGAACCCAGCGCCCAGACGACGTAGGCCGTTTCGGCGAGAAGGCCGCCTGCGACGCGTTCGTGCGCGCCGCCGTCGAGGGCGAAGGAGCCGTCGCCGCGCATCCCGCCCTTCAAAAACGCGCGAATCCGATCGAGGAGGGCGGGGTCTACGGGATAGACCTTCGCCATGTCCTGGAATTCCATGAGGCCGTAGGCGGTGAGCCAGGGGCTCGCGGGGGCCTGGCCGTAGAGCGAGAACCCGCCGCTCTTCGAGCCCACCTCGAAGCCAAGCAGACGCTGGTAGCCGCGGGCGAGGAAGTCCATCGCGCGCTTCTCGATGTCGGGCTTGCGGATCCCGTTCGCGCGCAGGTAGCGGACGATCATCAGGTTCGGATAGTTGCAGGACGACGTCTGCTCGAAGCAGCCGTAGGGCTCGACGAGCATCCCGTCGAGTCCTTCGATGAATTGGGTGAGCGGCCCGCGGTGGAGCGTGAGCCGCGAGCGGGTCGTTCCCGGGATGGCGTCCTTCGGGACGTCGAGCTCGAGGACGGTCTCGCCGTCGACAAGGGAAGAGGTCGAGAGATGTACGGGCCGGCCATCCGGCCGGACGGGAAGGATTCGCACGACCGCGTCGGCGTCAACGCCCGCGCGGACCGAGACCTCGAGGCGCGCATCGCCCGGCCGGGGGAACTTCAGGATGAATTCCGCGGCGGCGACGGATTTCGGCAAGACGGAGATCCGCCGGGTCGCCCCGCCCTCCGAGAGCTCCGCCCCGGAGACCTTCAGCGTCACCTCCGCCTCCCTTGCGCGCTCGCCGTGGTTCGAGACGACGACGGGGACGCAAAGGACGTCTCCTGCCGTCACGTCCGTCGGGAGCGAAAGGTCCAACGAGAATGGCTGCGTCACGGTAACGCCGAGGCTCGTCCATGCCGTCCCGCCCCTTTCCGCGACCGAGTCGGCAAGGATCCGCCAGGCCGTGAGCGAGTCCGGAACGGGCAGCGCGAGGCTAGCCCTTCCTTGCTCGTCCGTGACGATCTCCGGCACGAACGCGAGCGTCTCCCGGAAGTCGGAACGGAGGCGGGGAGGGGCGGGATTCAGAGAAACCACGGCGTGACCGGCCTCCGGGGTCGTGTCCTCGAGCACCAGGGCGGTCTCGATCTGTTTCAGGGCATTTCGCGCGGACGATTTCCGGGCTTCGGATCGGCTCTTTCCGAGGGCGGGAAGGAGCATCGCCAGGACGAAGCCCAGGCCCGCGGTTGCGCCAAGGATTCTTCCGAGGCTCAAGCGAACGCTCTGGATCGCCGCGGCGATTGCGAAGTTGGCGAAAAAGAAGATCAGGAAGCCCTCCCGGTCCCAACGCCCGATCGGGACGGATATCGCGAGTGCAAGGAGCCAGGCGTCCAGGAGAAAGGACTTCAATCCGAGGGTGAGGAAGAAAGGCGCGGACTCGTCAGCGGCATTCCAGAGCCGCCAGGCCCGGACGCTCAGGAAGGCGTGCGCTGCGGCCATCGCAAGGACATTGATCGCGAAGAGCCTTGCGTAGGCGGATTCCGGGACGAGGCCGATTCCGACAACGCATGCGACGAGGCTCGTGCCCGTGACCAAGGGGATTCCGGTGGTGGCCAGCCAGTATTCGTTCGCGGACCCCATCCAGGGGCTGGAGGACGAAACCAGTCGCAGGACCAAAACGATGGAGAGTACCGCGACGAGATTCATAAGGGCCGCCAACAAATCGCCTCGGAGTTTCTTGCGCTCCGCCGCGGCCTTCTCCCTTTGGGGAACCGCCGAATCCAGCCAGATTTCCCCTGCGGGCTGGCCTCGCATTTCAAACGCGGCCGCCAATCGCCCTCCTTCCGGACTATTGCGCAGGTTTGCGAGCACCTGCGCCTTCGCTTCCGGCGTGAGATACGAATCCGACCGCAGGAAAAGATCGGAGACTTCCTTGGCGATCGAGGGGTGGAGGATGCCCTTTGTTACAAGGCGTTCGAGCAACTGCGTTGCGTTCTCCGCGCTGGATTGCCTGACCCCCGCGAGGGCGGCGCGCTCGATCGAATCGCCCTTTCCGTTCGCCTTCGCCGCTTCATCGAGGGGCAGGTCCGGATTCTCAAGGATGTTCGCATCGAGGGCCTCTAGCGCCTGGGCGAGGCCCGGGTGCTTGCCTGTGATGGCGAGGAGGGATTCGTCCTCCGCGACGAGGGAGACGGCGGAGGGGACGCCTGCGTTCGATGCATCGGTGACCGAGAACGAGATCCTCGCCGTTTCGCCGGGGCGGTAGCGGGGCTTGTCGGCGGTTGCGGAGATCCGGAGAGCGGAATCCTTCCGGACGCGGAGGAGCCGCCGATCCGTCCAGGCGGTCCAGCCTTTCTTGGGATCGAGCGTTGCGTCCAGGGCGACGAGGCCGGAAACGCCTTCCGGCACGGCGAGCGTTGCCAGGCCTTCGCCACCCGAAAGGGTTAGCGATCCGACGGCGACGGTCCGGCCGCGTTCCCGCAGGGCGAGCGAGACGATCCCTTCCGGCTCGCCCGAGAACGCCCGGATCGAGATGGTCTCGCCGGCCCGGACGAAAGCCTTGTCGGTCCGGATAAGAAGCCTTCCGGCCTGCTCGCCGAGGGCGCCTTCCGTCAACGCCGTGTCCGGGCGGATGCCGAGCGGGATGCGGATCGGCTCTCCGGCGGAGGCGATTTTCGGCCGGACCAGAAGCGTCTCCTTCGGGGGCTTCGGGAATTTCAGCATGTAGACCGCGACGCCGTGGGCGTCGGTCTCGATCGAAAGCTTGTCCGGAACCGCATCTGCCGGATTCGTCCCTTCCCGCCAGACCTCCAGGCCTCCCCGGTAGGGCGCCCCCTCCGGATCCCTCGCGACGAGATAGACGCGGTTTTCGCCGACCCGGACGAGGTCCCCCGCCTCCGGCACGGCGGTGACAAAAACAGGGGCGGCACTCAAGGCGATCGAGGCTGCTCCCTCCGTCTTCCGCCCGGCTGGATCCGCGAGCTCCGCCTCCAACCGGCAGCGGAGGAATGGCGCGGAGGTTTCGGCCGTCCCGGCCGGCGCGAGGGAGAAGCGGCCGCGGCCTTCGTTGTCCAATTGCGTCACGGCCTTCCGCAGGACCTCTCCCTTCGGCCCCACGAGCCGGACCTCGCCCTTCGCGCCGCCCACCGGATGGCCATCGAACGTCCGCGCCTCCAGGGTCCCCTCGATCGCCCCCCCGGGGGCCGCCCATTTCCGCCCCGGCGTCACGGCGACGCGGAAGGGGGGGAGCCGATACGAGAGGACCGCGACGGCGCATTCCGAAGCGAGCCTTTTCGATTCCGCGCGAATCCGGTAGGTCCCCTCGGGCGCTTCGCTATCCAGCGGAAACTCGGCCGAGGCAAGGCCGAATTTCGACGTGACGGTCTCGGCCCTCCCGATTCGGTTTCCGGCGGGATCGAGGAGATCGATTGCGACCGGCCAGCCGGGGATCGGGATTTCCTTTCCGGGTCGGACGAGGAGGACGCGTGCGCGGATTGTCTCGCCGGGCCTTGCCCGGAGGCGATCAGGCGAGAGGGCGACTCGCGCGTCGGGGGCGATCGAAATCGCGTGCTCCAGGCGATCCCGGCCCCGCCCCGATCCGCCGTCCGCTTCGAGGACGAGTCCGTAGGTTCCGGGTTCGGCATCGGGGATCTTCCATGGCGGGCAGACGAGCATTCCGTCGGGCCCGGTCCGGCCCTCCCCGAGGGGGAGCCGGTCGCCGCCGTTCGAAGGCGCCAGGCTCGCCCGGATCCGGACGTCTTCCATCGGCCGGCCCGACGAGGCATCCCGCGCCTGCACGTAGGGAATGAACGATCCGCCGGCCGGGATCTCGTTGTCCGCGCGCCAGAAAAGCGAGCAGGCCGCTGGGGGCGGCGAGCAGAGGCGCCAACCGATCCACGCCGCGGGGAGCGCCGCGAGGGCGATGACGGCCGCGGCGAGCCTCGGCGTGAAGGAGAGGACGTGGATCTTCCGGGAGGATCGTTTCGC
>CAYHQZ010000003.1:0-40081 GCA_964358555.1 uncultured Planctomycetia bacterium | reverse complement strand
CAGCAAGCGTTCCTCTGAGCTGAGCTCCTGCTCACCCTTAGGGGTAATCTTACCCACCAGGATGTCGCCAGGGTGAACTTCGGCACCGATGCGGACAATACCGTCGTCGTCGAGGTGGCGCAGCGCGTCCTCGGAGACATTAGGGATGTCGCGGGTAACGATTTCTGGCCCAAGCTTGGTTTCGCGGACTTCGATCATGAAGTCTACGATGTGAATGCTTGTCAGGGTGTCGTCTTCGACCAGCTTGCGGCTGATGATGATGGCGTCCTCGAAGTTATAGCCCTCCCAGATCATGAACCCGACGAGGATGTTGCGACCGAGGGCGAGTTCTCCGTTCCGCATGGCGGGGCCATCCGCAAGGATCTGTCCTTTTTTGACCTTTTGGCCCATGTGGACCAAGGGATGCTGGTTGAGACATGTCTTCTCGTTCAAGCCCTGGAACTTGCGGAGGTGGAGTTCGTTCGATTCGTTCAGGACAATTCGATCCGCGGAGACCGACGTCACCTCGCCGTCCTCCGGGGCCCGCAGGACCATTCCGGAGTTTTCCGCGACGGTCTTCTCCATCCCCGTCTTGACGATGGGGTTTTCCGGAACGAGGAGGGGAACCGCCTGGCGCTGCATGTTGGAACCCATGAGCGCCCGGTTCGCGTCGTTGTGTTCGAGGAACGGAACCAGGGCGGCCGAGATCCCGACGAGCTGCTTCGGAGAGACGTCCATGAACTCGACTTCCTTCGGGGGCATCGCTCGGAAGTCGCCGCGGTGGCGGGCGAGGACCGACTCCCCCTGGAGAACGCCCGCCTTGTCGTGCGGCGTGTCCGCCGGCGCGATTCGGGCCGTGTCCTCTTCGTCGGCCCGAAGATTCTTCCGCTCTCCGGTGACACGCCCGTTCTTTACAACGAGGTAGGGCGTGATGATAAAACCGTAGGGGTCGAGCTCGGCAAAAATCGAAAGAGATGCGATCAGCCCGATGTTCGTACCTTCCGGCGTCTCGATCGGACAGATCCGGCCGTAGTGGGAGATATGGACGTCGCGAACTTCAAATCCCGCACGCTTCCGGTTCAGGCCCCCGGGGCCCAACGCGGAAAGACGTCGTTCATGCGTCAACTGGGACAAGGGGTTCGTCTGATCCACGACCTGCGACAACTCTCCCCGGCCGAAGAAGGACTCGATCGAGGAGAAAATTGTTTTCGAGTTCACCAGGGTCCGGGGCGTGAGGGGTTCCTTCTCCTTTTCCTTGAGACTCATCCGCTCCTGCACGGTCCGGCGGAGCCGCAGCAGACCCTTTCGGATCTCGTCTCCCGCAAGTTCGTCGATGGTCCGAAGTCGGCGGTTGCCGAGGTGATCGATGTCGTCCACATGCCCCTGCCCCGAGCGCAGTTTCATCAGGTAGCGAATCGCCTCGACGAGATCCTGGGCGGACAGGGTCATCTCGGACTCAGGGATCTGGAGTCCAATCTTCCGGTTCAGGCGGAAGCGCCCCACGCGGCCGAGCCGGTAGCGCGTCGAATCGAGGAACTTGTCCCGAAACAAGTCCTTCGCCTTCTTAACGTTCGATGGATTGCCCGGTCGGAGGCGGGCGTAGATCCGGAGGAGGGCGTCCTCGGTGTTTCGGGTCGGATCCTCGAGAATGGTCTGATGGACGATCGGGTCCGCCTTCTCGTCGGAAATAACCTCGACATCTTTCGCGTCGGAATTCCGGAGGATATCGATCTGGGCTTCTCCGAGGACGCTCCCGCTGGGCAATAGCACTTCGCCGGTCGCAGCGTTCTTCACCTCTCGAACGAGGATCCGCCCCTGGACCGACTTCGACCAGGCCCCCTGAAGCTTGACGGTCTCGACAGGATAGAAAGCCCGGTAGATTTGTTCGTTGGAGGAATACTCCTCTGAAAGCGCACGCAAAAGCACCGTCGCGGGCAGTGCCGTGCTCTGGTCGATCCGGAGGGCGAGAACATCCCGCTTCGTCACGTTGATCTCGATCCAGGACCCACGCTCCGGAATGATCCGGCAGGTATGAATCTTCTTCTCGCCAGGCCGGATCTCCTCCAGGAAATCGATCCCCGGAGAGCGGTGCAACTGCGTCACGATCACGCGTTCCGCACCGTTGATGATGAACTCCCCCCCGCCGAGCATCACAGGAAGCTCCCCGAAGTGGACCTCCTCCTCCACAGGTTCGGGCCGCTTCAGGCGGAGCCAGACTTTGAACGGATATCCGTAGGTCAGCCGCAGTCGCTTGCACTCGGCCGGTGAATATCGGGGCCGGCCGAGGGAATAAGAAACGTACTCCAGGGACATCGTTTTGTCGTAGGACTGGATGGGAAACGACTCCTGAAGGACCGATTCGAGCCCGATGTGCTTACGCTCCCGCGCCGGCATGTCCTTCTGGAGAAACCGATCGTAGTACTCCGTCTGGATGCGGGTGAGATCGGGCACCGGAACCGCGTCGCCGATCTTTGAAAAGTTTCGAACATCCATAAGGCTCCTCCTTCGGGAGAAGATGGGGGCAGCGGGACTTACTTCAGCTCCGCCTTGGCGCCGGCCTCCTCCAGTTCCTTTTTGATCTTCTCCGCCTCGTCCTTCAGGATGCCTTCCTTCACGTCTCCCTTGCCGGCATCGACGAGGGCTTTCGCTTCCTTCAGGCCGAGGCTCGTATGGGCGCGGATCACCTTGATCACGCTGATCTTGTTCGGACCGACCTCCGCAAGATGGACCGCGAAGGTCGTCTTTTCGACCTTCTCCTCCGCCGGGGCCGCCGCGGACCCCGCGCCCGGCATCGCCACGGCGACGGGTGCCGCCGCGGTGACGTTGAACTTCTTCTCGAACTCAGAAACGAACTCCGACAGGTCCATCAGCGTGAAGCTGCTGAGCTGCTCCAGGACCTGCGCGATTTTTTCGGACGCCATCGGTTCCTCCTTTGTTTCCTTATCGGGATCAGGCCGGCGGTTTCTGGGCGGGAGATTCCTCGGATGCCGCCGCCGGGGCGACCGCCCCCGCCCCGGAGCCGGCGTTTTGTAGTTTTTCCTGATACGCCTTCATAAGCCCCAGGATCTTCCGCGCGTGGGCCTGGAACAGGCCCGCGAGGGAGACCAGGGGCGCCTGAAAGCAGCCGGCCACCCGCGAGAGCATGACTGGCTTCGTCGGCAGGCCAGCAAGAGCAGGGATCGCATCCGCCGGGAACAGGCGGCCCTCCACATAGGCACCGCGCGGCTGGACCTTCTTCTTCTTCTTCCACCATTCCACGACGACTCGGCTCATCTCGCCGGGGTCGTCGCGGCCGAGAATGAGAGCCGTCGGGCCGTCGACGAGAGGCGCGAGGCCTTCGGCCCCGGCCTTTTTCAGCGCGATCCGCACGAGGGAGTTCTTCACGACCCAGAACGCCATCTTCCGCTCCCGCAGGGCCTTCCGGAGATCTGCCGCCTCCAGCGAACGGATGCCCCGGATGTCGAGGGCAACGCAGGACTGGAGACCCTGGAGTTTGCGGGCCATCTCGTCGACCATCATTTCCTTCAGGGGATGTGCCATGCGTCGTTCCTCATGCCGCGCCCGCGGTGATCGCGAGCGGGATTCCCGGGCTCATGGACGACTGGAGCACGACGCTCTGGATGAAAACGCCCTTTGCGGTCGGCGGGCGAAGCGCCGCCAAGTGCTCGATGAACGTGTGGATATTCGTCCGAAGGTCCTCTTCGGCAAAGGAGAGCTTCCCGACCCGGACATGGACGTTGCCGCCCGCGTCGCTCCGGAACTCAACCTTGCCTGCCTTGAACTCCTGGACGGCCCGGGCGATGTCCTCGGTCACAGTCCCGGATTTCGGGGACGGCATGAGCCCCTTGGGCCCGAGAACGCGCCCGAGTTTGCCGACGTCGCGCATCATCCCGACGTGGGCGAGGGCGACGTCGAAGTCGAGAAACCCCTTGCTGACCTTGTCCACAAGCTCCTTGCCGCCAACGATCGCCGCGCCCGCGGTCTCCGCCTCCTTGGCCTTCTCGCCCTCGGCGAAGACAAGGATCCGGACCGACTTCCCGGTCCCCTTCGGAAGCACAGCCGCCCCCCGGACCGCCTGCTCCGTCTTCTTCGGATCGATCCCGAGGCGGATGGAAATCGTCACGGTCTCGTCGAACTTCACCTTGGGAAGCGTCTTCAGGAGGTGAATCCCCTCCTCCAGCCCGTAGCGCTTTGCGGCGACGGCCGCCACGGCCTGCCGGTATCGCTTGCCTCTGATTCGCATGGCTACCCCTTCACCTCGATGCCCATCGATCGCGCCGTTCCAGCGATGATGCGGACCGCGTGCGCGAGATCGCGGGCATTGAGATCCTTGACCTTGGTCTTCGCGATTTCCTCGAGTTGCTGGACGGTAACGACCCCGACCTTTTCCTTGTTCGGAGTGCCCGACCCCTTCGCGATCCCGGCCGCGCGCTTCAGGAGGACGGCCGCAGGCGAGGATTTCATGATGAACTCGAACGTACGGTCCTTGAAAATGGTGATCTCGACGGGGATGATCATCCCCGCGGCATCCTTGGTCTTGGCGTTGAACTTTGAAACGAACTCGCCGATGTTCACGCCGTGCTGGCCGAGAGCGGGACCCACGGGCGGCGCCGGGGTGGCCTGCCCCCCGGGCACCTGCAACTTCACCTTCGTCATGATTTCTTTTGCCATCGGCTCCTCACATCGGCTCAACCTGCCAGTATTCGAGTTCCACGGGCGTCGGACGCCCGAAAATCGTCACGATGACGCGAACAATGCCCTTCTGCTCGAAAACCTCGTCGAGGATCCCCTCGAAGTTCTCGAACGGGCCGTCCTTGATTTTCACGCTGTCGCCCTTCTTGAAGGAGATGCGCAGCCTCGGCGCCTCCTTCGGACGCTCCATATCCCCCTTCAGCTTCTCGACCTCTCTCTCCAACAGCGGGGTCGGCTTCGTCCGGGGACCGACGAAGTCACCGACGCCCGGCGTCTCGCGAACGAGGGACATCGAGTCCTCGCTCAACGCCATCTCCACGATGATGTAGCCGGGATAGGTCTTCCGCTCCGTGATCCGCTTCTGCCCCTGCTTGATCTCGGAAACGCTTTCGCTCGGAATCGAAATTTGCCCGAAGGATTCCTCGAGTCCGGAGGACTTGATCCGCAGGACAAGGGCCTTCCGAATCGCGTCCTCTCGGCTGGACTGGACCTTGAGGACATACCACTTCTTGGCCGCCGTGGTGGTGGTCATG
Organism: uncultured Planctomycetia bacterium; assembly: GCA_964358555.1. Lineage (GTDB taxonomy): Bacteria > Planctomycetota > CAYHQZ01 > CAYHQZ01 > CAYHQZ01 > CAYHQZ01. Next base: position 34,877 of record CAYHQZ010000003.1, on the reverse strand, counting down.
GAGCGATCGCATCGGCCGCATAGCCCAGGAGGAAATCGGCGATGGAAATCACGACGGTGAGGGAGATGAGGGTCACGAGCACGACGCCGGAGGCGTCCAAGACCTCCCGACGGCTGGCCCAGGTCACCTTGTTGAGCTCCAGGTCCACCTCCACAAGGAAGTCTGCGGTCCTGGGACGATTCAGGAACAGATACCCGACGATCGTTCCGAGCGCCCAGAGGACGGCGGCCAGGACGATGTTCAGCCGCAACTCCCGCCAGCTCGTTGGAAGGCGGAAGAAAACCGCCTGATGGAACTGATAGACGGCAATCAGCAGGACGAGTTGGAAAAGGGCGATGACGGAGTAACGGACCCGGTTCCCCTGTCCCCGCTTGTAGTAGGCGAGGCTCATCGCGGCCCTCCCCGGACCCTGCGGGCCAGGAGGGACTTGAACCCCCAACCACCGGATTTGGAGACCGGCGCTCTGCCAATTGGAGCTACTGACCCGTACATCCTCATTGTCCTATTTTTTCTTCTCTTTGTGGAGGGTAGGCTTCCGGCACCAGCGGCAGTACTTCCTGAGTTGGAGCTTCTTGGCGTCGCCCCGGGCGCTGCGGCAAGTCCGATAGTTGCGCCTCGAGCAATCCGGGCACTCCATGAAGACCCACTCCCGACCGCCCTTCTTTGCCATTGCCGTCTCCCTTGTTCAACGTTGAATCATTCGAGAATCTTGGTCACGACCCCCTGGCCGACGGTCTTGCCGCCCTCGCGGATGGCGAAGCGAAGCTTCTCCTCCATCGCGATCGGGGTGCCGAGTTCGATGACCACCCGGAGGTTGTCCCCCGGCATGACCATCTCGACGCCCTGCGGAAGCGTGCACTGACCGGTAACGTCGGTCGTGCGGAAGTAGAATTGGGGCCGATAGCCCGAGAAGAACGGGGTGTGACGCCCGCCTTCCTCCTTCGACAGAATGTAGGCCTCGCCCTCGAATTTCTTGTGGGGGGTCATGGAACCGGGCTTCACGATGACCATCCCACGCTCCACCTCGTCCTTCTTCGTGCCCCGAAGGAGCATCCCGGCGTTGTCGCCGGCGACCACTTCGGCCAGTTCCTTGTTGAACATCTCCATGGACACGGCGACGGTCTTCTTGGTTTCCTTGGAGAAGCCGATGATCTCGACGTCGGAGCCCGGCGTAAGCCGGCCGCGCTCGACGCGCCCGGTCGCCACGGTGCCACGACCCTCGATCGAGAAGACGTCCTCAACCTGCATGAGGAAGGGCTTGTCCACATCGCGAGCGGGCAGCGGGATGTGCGAATCCACCGCGTCGAGGAGTTTGAAGATCGGCCCGCAGTTCGGGCACTCGCTCTTCGCGCAGCTGCACTCGATGGCCTTGAGGGCGGAGCCCCGGACGATCGGGGTCTCTTCCCGCGGGAAATCGTATTTCTTCAGGAGGTCGCGGATTTCCTCCTCGACGAGGTCGACGAGTTCTTGGTCCTCGACGAGATCGATCTTGTTGAGGAAAACGACCATCGCCGGCACCTGGACCTGCCGGGCAAGAAGGACGTGTTCCTTCGTCTGGGGCATGACACCGTCAACGGCGGAGACCACGAGGATTGCCCCGTCCATCTGGGCCGCGCCCGTAATCATGTTCTTGATGTAGTCGGCGTGACCCGGGCAGTCGATGTGGGCGTAGTGCCGTTTTTCGGTCTGGTACTCGACATGGGCGACCTGGATCGTGAGGATCTTCGTGGGATCTCGGCGGCCATCCTTCTCGGATGCCTTGGCCACCTCGTCATAGGATATCGCCTTCGCGAGGCCCCGCTTTGACAGAAGGCCCGTCATGACCGACGTGAGGGTGGTCTTGCCGTGATCGACGTGCCCGATCGTGCCCACATTCACATGGGGCTTCTTGCGTTCGAATTTGTCCTTTGCCACTTTCGAGTCTCCTTTCTGACGCCGAGTTCCAGATGGACCACCCAACACAAAGCTGCCGATGGGATTTGAACCCATGACCTCCTCCTTACCAAGGAGGTGCTCTGCCCCTGAGCTACGGCAGCGAAGCCCCGTCTCAGGGACAAGGCGATCCCCTTGGCGCAACCGAACACCCAGGCGACCGTCCCGACCCTGTGGACAGGAGGGCTATCTAAAGAGCGTCGGATGCTACAAATCTCCGAAAGTCGTGTCAAGGATGAATTCGGCACTTTTTTTGTGTAGCCCCCGCGCACATCCGGCGTCCCGAATCTGCGATCTCGCCCTTACGGCTTCCGCCCGCTCCCTTTAGATCCTGGACGTTTGGACCTTGGGCCTTGGACTTTGGACTTTGGACTCTTATATTAGGAAAAGTTTGGGCAGGTGCCTGAGAGGCCAAAAGGGGCGGGCTGTAAACCCGCTGCGTCCGCGCTTCGGGGGTTCGAATCCCTCCCTGCCCACGCGATTCACGACGCGCGCGGTTCCCAGGCATCGGCCGGGGGCGAGCGCACGCAAGGATTGACGCTTCCGTCCGCGATCCGCAAGATTCCGCCTCCCATGAAAAACGAGAAGCGCATCCGCAAGGTCGTCCTCGCCTATTCCGGCGGGCTCGACACGTCCGTCATCATCCCGTGGCTCAAGGAAACCTACGGCGCCGAGGTGATCGCGTTCGTCGCCGACCTCGGCCAAGAGGAGCCTTTGGAGGCGATCCGGAAGAAGGCGCTTCGGACCGGCGCGTCGAAGTGCTACGTGGAGGACCTGCGCGAGGAGTTCGTCCGGGACTTCGTCTTCCCGGCCTACCGGGCGAACGCCATTTACGAAGGCCAGTATCTTCTCGGGACCTCGATTGCGCGCCCCCTGATCGCGAAGCGCCAGGTCGAGATCGCGCGCAAGGAGAAGGCCGACGCCATCTCCCACGGCTCGACCGGCAAGGGCAACGACCAGGTCCGATTCGAGCTGACCGCCTACGCCCTCGAGCCCGGGATCCGGATCATCGCCCCCTGGAGGGAATGGGACCTGCGGGGCCGGTCCGATCTCATCGCCTACGCCGCCGCGCGCAGGATCCCCGTCCCCGTGACCGCCGCGAAGCCCTATTCAAGCGACCGCAACCTCCTTCACATCTCCTACGAGGGCGGGATCCTCGAGGAGCCGTGGGCGGAGGCGCCGAAGGACATCTTCGCCTGGACGACAGATCCCGAGGACGCACCGGATCGCGCCGAGACGCTGGACGTCGGGTTCGAGGAGGGAAATCCCGTCTCGGTGGACGGCCGGCACCTCTCCCCCGCGCGGCTCCTCCACGCCTTAAACCAGGCGGGCGCGCGACACGGCGTGGGCCGGACCGACCTCGTGGAAAGCCGCTTCGTCGGAATGAAAGTTCGGGGCGTCTACGAGACGCCGGGCGGGACGATCCTCCGCGCCGCCCATCGGGCCGTCGAGTCGCTGACGCTCGATCGGGAGGTCCTTAGGATTCAGGACCGCCTCGTCCCCGACTATAGCGCCCTCGTCTACAATGGCTTCTGGTACTCCCCGGATCGGGAGATCCTCCAGACGACCGTGGACGAGATACAGAAGGCCGTCACGGGAACGGCGCGCGTGCGCCTCTACAAGGGGTCCTGCGCCGTCATCGCCCGCAAGGCCCCGAAGTCCCTCTTCGATCCGGCGTTGGCCTCCTTCGAGGCCGAGTCCGTCTCGACGCCCAGGGATTCCGAGGGCTTCATCCGGACGCTCGCGCTGCGCCTGCGGGTGCGCGCACGCAGGGGCCTGGGGCCGAAGGCGTCCCGACGCTGACAGACGGGCGTCCCGACTAGATCGAGATCGACTCCGTCTCCAGGCTGTCGCCCTCCTTCTTCTGGGCATCGGACGGCGACGAATCCGCGGACGTAGGCGCGAGGGCCTCGTCAATCGCGGCGCCGAACGCGACGAGGTCGAGGGGCTTCAAAAGGGCCCGTCGGGCGCCGAGGGCCTTGGCCTTCCCCTTGAGGAATTCGTCAAGGCGATTGGAAAGGATGAAGAAGGGGGCCTCGACTTTCGGATCCTTGCGCAGGCCGACGAGGACCTCGAAGGCGTCCTTCTTCGGGAGGCGCGCGTCGCAGACGATGGCCTTCGGGGCCGCCTCCCGGGCGGCGGCGAGGAGCGCTTCCCCGTCGGAGAAGGCCCGGACGGCGAAGCCGTCGTTCCGGAGACGAAGGGTGATCCGGGCGACATGGTCGGGGCAGGTCTCCCCGAGAATCACCGCCCCTCGATCCGGCACGGCCGGGATGAACTTCTCCTCGACGAGGATCGAGATCAGGGCCTCGGCGGCGAACGGATCGAGCGAAACCCCGGAGCGCTCCCGGAGGCTCAAGCGGATCTCATCGCCCCCCCACCCGCGCGCCTCCTCCAGGAGGAACCGGTCGGCCGCGCGGACGGCGTGGGCCGCGGGGGCGATGCCGTCGGGCTTTTCCGACATGGCGGACTTCACGAGATCGGCGGCGCCGAGGGAAAGACGAAGGTCCCCGACCCGGGCGAGGAAGGCCTTCTGGAAGGCGTCGGCGTCCTCGCGCCGGACGGCGCCGAGGCGGCGCTCCCAGGCCCGGCAGGCGGACAGGAGCGCCCCCGCGAGGGCGGCCTCGTCGCTTGCCCGCTTCGGAATCCCCATCCGCTCGGCGACCTTCCGGGCATAGCCGGACAGGCGGGGCAATCCGACGGGCCAGGGTCCTTCCCGACGCTCGGGACCCGCGCAGGAGGCGAAAAGACCCACGATGTCGATCATCCCGGAGACGAGTTCCTCGGACGCAAGCGGGTCTTCGATAAGCGAGCCCGCGGCAGCGCTCATCCGACGGATCGTCGCGCGGGGAGCAAGTTCGATCGCCTTCCGCTCCACGGCGGCGGGGTCGCCCCCGAACGACCCGAGGAGGAGGACCACGTCGGGAGATCCGTCCTTGAGCGCGGCCTCGAAGGATTCCGGGGATTCCACGACCGCTGCCTTGTGGTTCTCGGCGGCGAGCAGGGCGCGCAGCGCAATCGCCCGCTCACCGGATGCGTCGGCGATGAGGATTCGGGCCATGACAGGAAAATGATACGGCTATGCCTGGAACAACGCCATAACGTTGAGGTTGTAGCGGCCCGGGTCCTCGCTCCGGAGAATCCGGACGTCCGGCTTTTCGGAAAGGTCCAGCAGATCCCCCTCGATCCGGCGGCCGCGGGCGTCCAGGACGCGCTTCACGACCGGGCGGTTGCGCTTCTCCTGCTCGGCGTGGTTGTGAAGGACCACCGCACGCTCCCCCGTCGAGAGCAGGACCAGCGTCCCGAGCGGGAAGCTGCCGAGCAGGTTCGCCAGCGTCCGCAGGAGCAGGCCGTCGTAACGAGAGCCGGACGCGTCGAGGAGAACCCGGAGGGCTTCGTCGGGACGGTAGGCGGGCCGCCAGGGCCGCGGCGCCACGAGGGCGTCGTAGGTATCCGCGAGGCCCACGATCCGGGCGAACAGGTGCGGGGCGCGGGCGGTCCGGACGCGGGGGTAGCCGGAGGACTGCATCGGATGCTCGAAGGCGACGACGAGCCGGTAGAGCAGCGATTCCGTCACGCGACGGGTCTTGAGGAAGAGGCGCGCCGCCAGGATCGGATGCCGCTCGAGTTCCGCGCGCGTCTCCGGGGTGAGGGGCCCGGCCTTCGCGAGGCCCTCGCGCGGGATCATCGCCCGCCCCGTGAAGGCGAGCAGCGCCGCGGCGGCGAGCTCGGCGAGGCGCGAGCGATCGACACCGACGCGAAGCCCCAGGAGGACCGAGAGGATCGATACGTGGAGGGCGTGGTGGGCGAGATAGTCCGCCTCGGAGGCGCCCCTGGCGGAGAGAAGGGCGAGCAGCCGGTCGGGGTCGCGCTCGGCGGCCTGGACGATTTCCTGGCCGCTGCGATGGATTTTCACGAGCAAGGTCGGCGCAGCCTCCAGGCGCTCCGCGGCCCGGAGGTGCTCGCGAACGAGGATCAGGAGCTTCGCGTAGAGGAGGAGCGCAAACGATCGCTCGTCGGTCTGGATCGTGACCCGGGCGCCCTCGCTTTCGATCTCCTTGACCGTAAACAGGCGAATCGATTCCCGGATGTTCTCGGGCAGGCTCGAGCGGATGGAGCGGGCGATGACCTCGGGGTCGCCCCGATCCGCGCCCGCGAGGGCCTTCATGACCGTCTTCAGGGCGTCGATCTCGGGGGCGGACGAGAACGCGATCTTCCCGATGCCGCGTTTCTTCAGCCATTCGGAGAATCCGCGCATAATCAGGAAGGTCTTGGGAGTGAATTTCAGCAGCTTGTGGTTCGCGAACCAGGTGTCCTCGTAGGTCTGCAGGGCCACGCTCGCCGAATCAAGGAGGACATCCTCCACGGCCTTGCGCACGTTCTGGAGGGGCTCCTGGACCACCTCGTTGTCCATCTCGTGCATCTGGGAGACCTTCACGAGCTGGTAGACCGAGGTCGCGAGCGTCCGGGCCTTCCGGAGGAAGGCGCGCTCCGATTCGGCCTCGATTTCCGAGGTCGCCGGCAGCGTGACACCTTCGCCGTCGCTCATGGATTCTCTCCCGCCGGACGGATCGACCGGGCGGCGTCCTTCAGGATGCGGCGGAAGACCCGGGTGTGGCGCTTCTCGAAGAACCTCCCCTTCCCCGCGATGGCCTCCATCTCCGGGGCAACGCTCGGGCCGCCGAGCGCGGCCACGACGTCCGCCCAGGCGGAGATCTCCTCCAGCGAAAGCGCCCGAAACCCCCGCTCACGCATGACGCGCAGCAGCGGCCCCACGAACCCCGGGTCGCCCGTCTCCTTCATGTAGCGCAACGTCGTCAGGCGCATCTTCTCGCTCGGGTCGTGGAGGGCCTTGAGCAGAAGTTCCTGGCGGCCATCGCCGGGGATCTTCGAGACCAGCCAGATCGCGTATTCCCGGACGCTCTCGTCCGAAACGCGGAGCGCCTTCGAGAGCGGCCCCAGGGCCGATTCGTCCTCGATCTGGCCGAGGATGTAGAGCCCGTCACGCACGGTCGCCGGGTTCGTCGAGACCACGAGGTTCGAGATCGCGTCGAGGTTCTCCTTGGCACGGGCGAGCAAAAGGTCCCGGACGGCCCGCCGGGCGTTCTTCTCCACCAGGCTCGGATAGGCATGGGCAAGGGGCTTGAGCGCGCACGGATCGAGATGGAAGAAATACTTGTATATCCCCTCGGACCCGCCGATGTATTTCTTCTCGACGATCCCAAGGACGCGGCGGACCTGATCGTCGGTGGACAAATACGCGATAAAGGCGTCCGTCAGCCCCTGGGCCATCCCCCCGGGATTGGCCGCGTTGATTTCCTTCATCCGATCGAGGAACTGGATCATCGTCGGGAAGTCGCCCTGCTCGACGGCCGCCTCGTAGAGCGTCGCGAGGAAGCCCTGGACGTCGGACTTGGACTCCTCGTCAGGGCTGGCATCCAGGACCGCGTAGGCGATGTCAATCGCGCGGGGGACAAGATCCGCAACGCCGAAGCCGGCGACCTCGCGGCGGAGGGTTTCCTTTTCCTCGTTCGTGACGTCGAAGACCGCGACCTCGGGCTCGGCGGGTTTCGCCCGATCCGCCTCGATCCCCGCCTCGCCCCGGGCGGCCGCCTCGGCGGTCGAGGCGAAGTCCTCGGGCAGGTCGGGGATCTCGAAGCGCATCCGGGATCCGGACGGGCCCGGCGCGGAGAGGCCGGAGAGGATGTCCCGGATCTGCTCGCGCCGCTCCTTCGTCTTCGGATCGACGTCCGCTTCCTCTTCGTCGGAGTAGCCGAGATAGTCCGCGTAGAGCTCGTCCACCGCGAAGTAGGTGATCCCCTTGAATCCTTCCTTCCAGAAGAGGGAGACGATGTCCTCCTCCTCGCCGGAAGCCCCGGGATCGCGCTCGACGATCTTCAGGAACCGGTCGATCTCCGCCGCCTCGAGCTGGGGATGGAAGGAGATCTCGCGGATCCCGTCCATGTAGAGCCGGAAGGGAAGGCCCTGCTCCCAGGCATAGACCTCCGTGCCCTCCAGGAAGAAGGCCTCGGGGCTCGTCTGGAACTTCAGCGCCCCATAGCGATCCGTGTAGGCATTGAGGGCGCCGGTGAAGTCCTCCAGCGCCTTCTTATACTGGGGGTGTTCCCGCGGGAAGATGGCGGCGGTCTTCATGACCTTGACGAGGGCAAGAACCGCGTCTCGCGCCTTCCAGACCTTTTCCTGAACTTCCGTCGAGGGCAAGGAAACCTCCGGGGAACCTATGAAAAACCGTCGGCGGAAAGTCTACGCCGCCCCGGGGGCAAGGTCAAAATCAGCCCCGCCCCTTCTACACTACCCAGTGGATCCGCTCGAAGTCGGGGTCCGGGACCTTGACCGAAAGGGCGGAGTGCATGGGCAACCGCTCGGTGCCACCACCGGAGACGGGCCATTCAAAGTGGAAGAGAATCTCGTCCCCGGGTTTTACGCCAAGGGCGGCGAAGGGGACGGCGGCCTCCAGCATCGCGCCCCGCGCCCAGCCCCCGCAGCGAACCGCCGCCTGCCCGGGCCGGCGCAACTCGATGTCGCCCCGGGCCCCCTCGCCCGGAAAGGCGATCTCGATCTCGGCGGGATGCAGGAGCCGGACGACGCCTGCGAATTCCTGCGCAAAGGCGGCGGGGGCGGACGAGGAAAAATCCGCGCGGAGGTAGAGAGTCTCGGCGTCGAAGCCCCAATGGGTCGAGAGGATCGCAGGCTCCGTCTGGCGCTCAATGGCGCCGATATCCTCGCGCCAGTGGAATCGGGCGCCCGCGCGCCACTCGAAATAGTGGGTGAGCGCCCCGTCGAGGGTGATGTTCAGGAAGCCGCTAGGCTCGCGGGGCTTCGACGCCGTCGGGATCCTCGGCCGCCGGACGGGCTCGAGGAGGAAAGCGGGCGGCGGATCGCCGAACGCGCGGTACACCCCGGCGAGGTGTTTCCGGAAGAGTTCGTCGAAGCGGTCGTCATCCAGGGAGGAATGATCGTCCCCGAACCACCAGAACCAGTCGCTGCCTTCGGCGCGCAACAGGGATTCCCAGGCCTTCCGGACGACGTCCGTGCCGGCCGGCCCGAGTTCGGCCATCTTGCGATCGAAGTAGGCGGCGGTCCGGTAGAGGCGGGACCAGCCCTCCCGATCCTCGGGATGGCCAACCCAGATGGCGAAGTTGGCGTAGATCCAGGAGCCGGAGAAGAGTCTCGGCAGAACGCGCGTCGGCGGACGCGCCGACAGGAATCCCGACACCGTGCTCGTGCGCACGATCGGGTCGGCGGAGAGGGCGCGATAGAGGGCCCGGAGGAAGTGGATTCCCGAGCCGGGGAACCACTCCCAGGCGTTCTCGCCGTCGAGGACGACGGGGCAGACCGCGTCGTCTGCGCCGTTGCGTTCCGCGATCACGCGAAGCCTATGGACGAAATCCCCCGCCGCGTCGTCCGCGTTCCAGGTTCGGTACTGGAAGCCGATCCGGTCCGAAAGCGAACGGTCGCGGAAGAGCATCGAGAGCGGACCTGCGCCCGTCTCGAACGACCAGGGGCGGTAGAGGGCCGATCCTTCCACGACGTGGCCGTATCCGTCCCGGGGGAAGGCCGTCCCGAGGGAACGGCCGAGGATCTCCTCGTCGGTCGCGATCCAGCGCACCCCCGCGCGGGCGAGGGCCTCGGCGGTCTCCGGGGAGACGGAGCCTTCCGAGGGCCAGACGCCCTTCGGCGGGGTTCCGAACGTGCGCTCGTGGCGCTCGAAGGCGCGGCGAATCTGCTCGTCGGCGTCCTGGGCGCGCGGCCGCCAGCCCTCGGGCATGGGCAGCCCCGGCAACGCCTCGCGCGCGCGCTCCATGTTGAACAAGAGCGGCAGTATCGGGTGGTAGTACGGCGAGGTCGTCAGTTCCACCTGGCCGCGCTCGGCGAGGCGCCGGTGCGCCGGGATGATTTCCTTGAGCCAGGCAAGGTGGAGATCGAGCAGCACGTTCTTGTCGGATTCGCTGAAGCCGCGCCCCTTCTGGAGGAGGCGCCGCGCCTCCGGCTCGCGCTCAAACAGGATGGGATGGACCCAGCAGAGGTTGTACCAGACCTGCAGATCGAGGATGTCCGCGTCCGTGAACGCACGATGCGCCTGCGTCCCCGCGGGGGGATGGGATCGCTTCGCGTGCAGTTCCCGATAGCGCTCGTAGGGAAGGATCTGATGCGCGGCGTTCGCCATGAAAAAGCGATCCACGATCGCGATCCGGTCCGCCTCCGACAGATCGGAGGGGCGTTTGCGGGAGAGGGAGAGGATCGGATCCGTCCGGCCGTGCGCGTAGGCCTCGATCTGATCCAGCAGCGAGGGCACGAGATTGATCGTCGCGCGGACGCGGGGCTCCTCCTCGAGCAGCAGCGCCATCGGGAGGTAGTCCTTCACGCCGTGCAGGCGAACCCAGGGAAGGGTGATTTCCTCGGTTTCGGGATCGATGTACCAGGGCTGGTGCTGGTGCCAGACGAGGCAGAGGGTCAGCGAACCGCTCACGAGCCCGCTCCACGCCCCGGCGCAGGACGTCGGATCGGGGCCATCCCTACCTTCCCGTCACGAGGGCCCGCTCCGCGCGCTTCCGGAGCCCCTCCCGGGCGGACGTGCGCGCGATTTCCCGGATGCAGGCGCGGGCCTCGAGGCCGCCGAAGCCGGCGAGCGCCCCGACCGCGTCATAGGTGTAGGCGTCAAGAGCCTTCGGGTTGCTCGCGATGGCGGCGAGCGTCGGGACGGACGCGCCATCGTCGATCTCAAGGATCCGACGCAGCAACGCCCGATGGCGGGCCGTCCCCTCGGGCGTGAAGGAGGAAACGTCGAACCGGCGCAAGGCGGCGAGGAGCCGCTCGCGCTCGTCGCGGAGCTGCGGATCACGCTGCAGGCGGAAGCCCCGGATCCGGCGGGCGGCGGACAGGGCTTCGGGGATCGAGAGGGACTCGGCGGAGGCGGCCTCCAGGACCCGGACGGTCTCCGGCCGCCCCCCGAGGGCGGCACGCTCGATCGCGCGGATCTTCCCGCGGACGCGGATCGCGCGCCCGGCGGCGGCGGGCATGGCGAGCTCGCCTGGAGAAAGCGGGATGGAGCCGGACGGCGTCCGGATCAGGAAGGGCGCGATGGGCTTCTCCTCGGGCGCGGAAGCCACGGCCTCGAGGGCGCCGATCGCCTGGGCCTCGCGGTCCGGAATGCCCGCGAGGTCCTCGGGCTTCCCCAGCAGGGGCAGCGCGGCCCACTCGATCTCCTTCAGGACGTGCGCACATGTCTCCCGGCGCTCGGGGTCCGCGCCAGCGGCCTTCTCGAGCGCGGGACGAACCTCGGGCCCCGCCGCCACGAGCCGATCGAACGCCTTCTCGCGCGCCAGCGCGTCGTCGGAAAATAGCTCCGCCGCAAGGGCGCCGGCGTCGACGGACGGGGCCGGCGACGGCTCGGGAGGGGGAACGTCCACCGCGACGCAGGAGGCGGCGGAGGACAGGACGGCCCCGAAAAACCAGGCCGCCCGGAAGCCTCGCATCGGGGGGGATTGTAGCCGTTCCCGGCTAATCCCCCAGGGTCTCCTTCCGCAGCCAGCGGGTGTAGGCACGCTCGGCGGCCCAGGAGCGGAACGCCACGATCTCGGGGACCTTGTAGGGGTGGATCGCGCGCAGGCGCTCCTGGAGCGCCTTCCATCGGCGGCTCGGGGCCTTGATGAGCAGCAACGTTTCGGCCGCCTTCTCCACCTTCCCCTCCCACCGGTACTCGCTCGCGAGGCCGTCGATGCGGCTGACGCAGGCGGCGAGGCGGTTTGAAAGCAGCGTTCGGATGATCCGCGGGGCCGAGCGGGACGGGCAGGTCGTCAACACGAGAATCATGGGCAGGAAGTCTAAAGTCTAAGGTCCAAGGTCTAAAGTCCCGGGACTTCAGTCCGAGGTGCAAGGCCCGGGACTCCGATACAATCCCGTCCCATGAAATTCCACGCCTGGTTCGAGTGCATCGCCGGATGCGAGGGACGAATCCCCCTCGACGAGGTCGTCTACCGCTGCCCGACGTGCGGCAACCTGCTGCAGGTCGAGCACGACATGGCGGCGCTGCGGCGAAAGACCCCGGCGGAGTGGAAGCGACTCTTCGAGAGGCGCTGGAAGCGGCCGGAGTGGCCGTTCTCCTCCACGGTCTGGGCGAAGAAGGAATGGGTCTGCCCCGAGGTGGCGGACCAAAACATCGTCTCCATCGACGAGGGCGGGGCGAACCTGTTCTGGGCACGCCGCTTCGGGGAGGAGATCGGCGTGCGGGACCTGTGGGTGAAGATGCTGGGCAACGCCCACACGGCCTCTTTCAAGGACCTCGGGATGACGGTGCTCGTCTCGATGGTCAACGAGATGATCCGGCGCGGAAAGCCCATCCGCGCGGTCGCCTGCGCCTCCACCGGCGACACCTCCGCGGCGCTGGCCGCCTACTGCGCGGTCGCGGGGATCCCGGCCATCGTCTTTCTGCCGAAGGACAAGGTCTCCCCCGCCCAGCTCATCCAGCCCATCGCGTCGGGCGCGCTGGTCCTCTCGATCGACACCGACTTCGACGGCTGCATGAAGATCGTCCAGGAGGTGACGAAGGACCGCGGGATCTATCTCGCGAACTCGATGAACTCGCTTCGGGTCGAGGGGCAGAAGACGGTCTCGGTGGAGATCTGCGAGCAGTTCGGATGGGAGGTGCCGGACTGGGTAATCGTCCCGGGCGGCAACCTCGGCAACGTCTCGGCCATCGGCAAGGGCTTCCTCATGATGCGGGACCTCGGCCTCATCCGGAAACTGCCGCGCCTCGTCTGCGCCCAGGCGAAGCAGGCAAATCCCCTCTACCTCTCCTACAAGCGCGGCTTCCGGGACTTCCACCCCGTCGTCGCGAAGAAGACGCTCGCCTCCGCCATCCAGATCGGCAACCCCGTCAGCGTCCTGAAGGCCATCTCGGTCCTCAAGGAGTTCGACGGAATCGTCGAGCAGGCGACCGAGGACGAGCTCGCGAACGCCGCCGCCTGGGCGGACAAGAACGGGATGTTCAACTGCCCCCACACGGGCGTGGCGCTGGCCGTCCTCGTGAAGCTCGCGAAGCGCGGCGTCATCCGGAAGAAGGATCGCGTGATCGTGATGTCCACCGCCCACGGCCTCAAGTTCCCCGACTTTAAAATCCGCTACCACGAAGGCACCCTGCCGGGCGTCCGATCGCGCCATGCGAACCGCCCCGTCGAGGTCGCGGCGTCGGCGGACCGGGTGCGCAAGGCCATCGAGGAGCGGATCCGGTAGAGGCGACGATTCCTACTTCTTCGCCTTCTTCCCGCCCTTTGCGGCGTCGGCGATCCACTTACGGGTGGTCGCGAGGGCGGCCTTGGCGATCTTGTCGAGGTTGGCTTCCGAGCCGCCGCCGGGCAAAAACGAGCACATCTCGTAGGCCAGCGCGCCTTGGAAGCCGACGTCGTGCAGGGCCTTCACGTAGGCCGCGAACGGCAGGCAGCCCTCGCCCAGGGGGACGTAGCGGGTCGCAAAGCCGCGGATGGAGCCGCCCGGGACCGGGTAGGGGTTCGAGGGGCGCAGGACGTAGTCGCTCGTGTGGACGTGGACGATCCGCTTGCCCAGGAGCTTGACGCCGGCGACGACCGTGTCCTCGGAGACGTCGGCGAAGAGGGGCGCATCGATGACGGCCTGGAGGACTGGCGAACCCACGCCCTCGATGATCTCGAGGACATCCTCGGGGCAGTTCGTGACGGGCGGGTGGTTCTGCAGCGCCAGCGTGATCCCGGCGTCGGCGGCCCAGGGCACGGCGGCCTTCAATTGCTCGATGGCCTTCTCGCGGGCGACACGGTTGTTGACGCCCTCCCGCAACGCCCCCATCCCGCCGGCGAAGACGCGGAGGATCTTGCACCCGAGGTCCTTCGTCATCCGGATGGCCTCGCGGAGATACAGGAGCTCCTTGTCGCGGAACTCGGTGCCGGGATTCGTGAAGTCGGTGTAGCCGGCGACGGCGAAGCAGGTCATCCCGCTCTTCGCCAGAAGATCGCGCACCGGGAGGCACTTCTCGCGCGTCCACTCCAACGGAGACGCGTGCGGCCTTTTCGCCACGATCTCGATGCCGTCGTAGCCGAAGGCCTTGGCCTTGCCGATGATCTCCTCGACCGAGAGGACTTTCTGGCCCCAGAACCCGCCGTAGGAAATCGTATGCAGCGCGACCTTCATGGATTTCTCCTTATGGCTTCCCGGAAATCCGGGACTTGGCGATCTGGACGTAGGCGTCGAATCCGCACCGATAGATGGACAAAAACGACTTGAGATTCAGCCGGGCGACCTCGATGGAGCACCACCCGTCGTAGTTCTTGCGGAGCATCCACTCGACGAGCTCCATGTAGGGAAACTTCGCGTCGCTGCCGAACTCGTGGACGTGGACGTGGCGCACGAGAGGCCAGACCTGCTCGAGGACCTTCCGGATGGAGCCGTTCTCGATGTCGCGGTTGACCGAGTTGTAGACGATGCCGGCGTTGGGGTGGTTGCACTTCGTCACGGCCCCAACGCACAGCTCCGGCTCCATGAACTTGCCGTGCAGCTCCAGGTTCGCGCGGACGCCGCGCTTCGAGCCGTGCTCGGCGAGCTCGCGCAGGCAGTCGGCGGTCCAGCCGACGATCGCGTCGCGGGAGTGGCCCTCGGGCAGGTCGTTGGAAAAGACCCGGATCTGCATAGCTCCGATGTCGGCGGCCAGGTCCGCGTAGCGCTTCGCGAGGTCCAGCTGCTCGCGGCGCTTCGCGGGGTCGGCGAAGTGGAACTCGCAGCCCGTCGCGATGCCGGCGACCTGGAAGCCCGCGTCGGCGACCTTCTTCCTGATCTCCGCGCGCTCGGCCGGTGTGCGCGTGAGCTCGACGCCGTGCTTCTGGCTCGCCCCGCCCCGAAACTCGAATCCCTCGATCCCGGCCGACTTCGAGGCGGCGAGGATCTCGTCGAGGGTGGACTCCTTCGCGATGTCCCAGGTCATGAGGGAAAGCTTCATTTGTCCTCCGTGGCGCTCGTCCCGGCATCCCTTCGCCGGGACGCGAAGCCTAGGGCATCGGACGCAGGGGTGCAAGGCGCCCTTGTCCGCTCCTTGACGCCGATCCCGCGAGGGCTATTCTGCGCACGTTCGCGGCGAGGCTCGCGGCCTTCGGCGAGAATCAGAATCCGCCGGGGGTCGACGAAAGATGCCGGCCGCGGAGGCACGCGACCATGACACGGAGAATCTACGTCGGAAACCTTTCCCTCCAGGCGACGGAGGACGAGATCCGGGCCCTGTTCGAACGGTGCGGGGCCGTGAGCTCGGTCAAGATCATCACCGACCACGTCTCGGGGCTGTCCCGCGGCTTCGCCTTCGTCGAGATGGACTCGGACGAGAACGCCCGGAAGGCCATCGAGACCCTGAACCAGCAGACCATCCACGATCGCCCCGTGGACGTCCGCGAGGCCCGCCCGCCGAAGCCGAGAGGCGGGCCGGGGATGCCGCTCGGCGCCGAAAGGATCTGACATGCCCGTGACAACGAATCGAATCGTGTTCCGGGACGGCAAGCCTCTCGTGCCCGATCGACCCGCCATCCCGTTTCTCGAGGGGGACGGCACGGGGCCCGACATCTGGCGCGCCTCGCAGCCCGTCTTCGACGCCGCCGTCGCGCGCGCCTACCGGGGGCGGCGCTCCATCGAGTGGGTCGAGCTCCTCGCCGGCGAGAAAGCCTTCGCGCGCACGGGCGCGTTTCTTCCGGACGCGACGGTGGCGGCGATCCGGCGCCACGGGGTCGCCATCAAGGGGCCGCTGACCACACCCATCGGCAAGGGATTCCGAAGCCTCAACGTGACCCTGCGCCAGGTGCTCGATCTCTACGCCTGCGTGCGACCCGTCCGGCACTTCCCGGGGGTCCCCTCCCCCGTCCGCGAGCCCGACCGGCTCGACGTCGTGATCTTCCGGGAGAACACCGAGGACGTCTATGCGGGCATCGAATGGGCGAAGGGCACGCCCGAGGCCAAGCGCGTCATCGCGTTTTTGCGCGGGACGATGAAGGCGAACATCCGCAACGACAGCGGGATCGGCATCAAGCCCATCTCGAAGTTCGGGACCGAGCGGCTCGTGCGGCGCGCGATCCGATACGCCCTCGAGCACGGGCGGCGGTCGGTCACGATCGTCCACAAGGGCAACATCATGAAGTACACCGAGGGCGCCTTCCGCGAGTGGGGCTACGCCCTCGCGAAGCGGGAGTTCGGCGGGCGGGTGGTCCTCGAATCGGAGCGCAACGGCGACGGGCCGCTCCCGGCCGGCAAGGTTCTCCTGAACGACCGCCTCGCGGACTCGATGTTCCAGCAGGTCCTGCTGCGGCCGGACGAGTACTCGGTGCTGGCGACCCCGAACCTGAACGGCGACTACCTCTCGGACGCCTGCGCGGCCCAAGTCGGCGGGCTGGGGATGGCGCCGGGGGCGAACATTGGCGATCGCGCCGCGGTCTTCGAGGCGACCCACGGGACGGCCCCGAAATACGCAGGCCTCGACAAGGTCAACCCCTCGAGCGTGATCCTCTCCGGCGTCATGATGCTCGAATTCCTCGGGTGGCAGGAGGCCGCGGGGCTCATCGTGGCCGGCCTCGAGCGGACGTTCGAGCGCAGGACCGTCACCTACGACCTGCACCGGCAGCTGCCCGGCGCGATGCTGTTGTCGTGTAGCGGGTTCGGCCGAGCCGTCATCGCGAACCTGCCGCGGCCGGGCGCGCGAAGGCGAGCATCAGCAGCGGGGCGGCGATCGTAAAGCCCTGGAGGAAGAGCAGCGGCGCCAGGAAGGCGGCCTTGCCGGCGGCCACGGCCCGGATCCCCTCGTAGGGCGACATCGCGCGCACGAGATCGGGATCCGGCAACGCCGACCCGACGGAGGACAGCGCGGACTCCATAAGGAAGGCCGCCGCGAACGGACCCGCCTGCGCGCAGAAGAGGATCGCGGCGCGAGACGCCCCGAGGTCGCGGCCCAGCGCGCGCCCGGCGGCGGCCCAGGCGGCCGTCGAGAGGACCCCGAGCAGCAGCAGCCCCTCCGCGGCGAACAACCGTCCCGGGGTCCAGCCGGCCAGCGGCGCGGCGGCGGCGGCGGCGGGAATGCCGATCGCGAAGCAGGCGGCGGCCGCGCGGACCTCGCCTCCCGCCGGAGCCAGGAAGGCAAACCAGGAAAGGAAGAGAAACTCGACGGCGATCAGGCCCGACATCAATTCGGCCCCCGGCCCGGGCCGCCCCTCCTGGCCCGGCAGGCCCGGCCCGAGGAGGGCGGACGCAAAGAGGGCGGACGCCGCCACGGCGAAGGCGAGGGGGATGCGCACGGGGAAATGCCTAGGGAATGGCACCCAGCGTCTCGTTCTTGTATTTCACGATCGGCGGGGTCACCCCGACATTGATCGAGGCCAGCCCCGAGAAGCCGGACCGGACCGCCCAGTAGCGGAGGATCTCGACCTTGCGCGCCTCCGAGACGGGCTCGAGGAGCGCCGCGGTCCCCCGGGCCGAGCGGCCGGGCGCGGGCCTGGACGGATCGCCGGAAATCCTGCCCCACTGGATGCAGCAGCCGTCGCCCGTCCAGAGCGCGATCTGGCCGGTGGACGGAAACGATCGGACGTCGATCGAGACGATGCGAAGCGACCGCACCGGAGGCTCGACCTTGTCAAGGCGCGCGGCAAGGGAGGCGGCCTCCCGGATCGCGGCGTCCGCGTAGCCCGCCCCCTCGGACGGGGCCCGCGGGCGGCCCCCGTCGATCCGCGGCAGGTTCAGTGAGTTGCGCCGGTAGGGAAGGCGCATGTCGGGCAGCCGGACGGCCGCGGCGTCGATGAGGATGTGGCCGCCCGTCGGATCGGTCACGTAGGCGGCGGGCTCCCGCAGGATCAGGTCCACCTCGATCCGGTTCGGATAGAGCGCCCGGACGGACGCCACGGATTCGACCCACGGGGAGGAGGCGACCTGGACGCGGACACGATCCAGGACCCCGGGCGTGAAGAGGCCCGTACCCTTCGGCGGCTCCACACAGGGCGCCAGATCCTTCTCCAGGCCCCGCGGCGCCCAGTCCGGAAGGGATGCAATCTGGATGGGAACGCGCTCAAAACGGAATTCGGAACGGCCCTCCGCCCAGGCGGACAGGTAGGCATGAACGCTCGCGAACAGGCCGACCGCGAGGATCATGAGAATCGCCCCGAACGGGACGGCCGCGACCGCCCGGACAAGAAAAGTCTTCCAAGCGCCGGAGCCGCTACGGGCCCGGCCGCTCCGTCGGAACCACTTCACCATGCCTGCACCTCCCTTTCGAGGCGGACGCCGAAGCGGCGCTCCACCTCCGACTGGACCTGATCGGCAAGACGGAAGACGTCCTCCGCCGTCGCCTCCGCGCTGGTAACGATGAAATTCGCATGGACCCGGCTCACGGACGCCCCGCCGATCCGGCTGCCTTTCAGCCCCGTCTGGTCGATGAGCTGGCCCGCCGAGGCCCCCGTGGGATTCTTGAACATGCAGCCCGCGCTCTGGTCGTGGTAGGGCTGCGTCTGGCGCTTCTGGCAAAGGATCTCGTCGTACTCCGCGCGCAAGGCGAAGCGGTCCCCCGGCGAAAGTTCCAGCTCGGCGCCGACGATGCACAGCCCCGGGAAGCGGCCCTGGCGGTAGGAGAACCCGAAACGGTCCGGCCCGATCGTCTCGACGCCGCCGTCGGGGTGGAGGACGTCCAGGGAACGGACGAAGCCCCCGATCTCGCCGTAGCGCCCCCCGGCGTTCATCCGAATCGCCCCGCCGACGGTGCCGGGAACGCCCGCAAGCCGGTGCAGGCCCGAGAGCCCCCAGGGAATCGAACGGATCACGATCTCCTGCAATCGCACCCCGGCGCCGACGAAGACGCGATCCCCGTCGCGGCGGAGGGGATTGAAGCGCGCCAGCGAGATAACCGCGCCGCGCACGCCCTCGTCTGAGACCAGCAGGTTCGTCCCGCCCCCCAGGACGCGAAGCCCCAGCCCCGCGGCGGTCGCCTCGCGGACGAACGCCCGCAGGTCCTCGAACGTCGGGGGCTCCGCGAAAATCTCCGCGCAACCCCCGACCCCGAGGCGGGTGCGGGGCGCGAGGGGCTCTTCGAGCCGGACGAACGGGAAGGTCTCCGCCATCCGTTCGGCGAGCGTCGCCACGGTCGCGTTCATGCGGCCCCCGCGCCCACCGCGCGCGCCTCCCCCGCCGCCTCGCCGATGAAGCCGGCCACCCTGCCTACCTCCTCGATCCGGTCCCCCACGTCGCCCGCCCCCAGCAGGATCGCAACGTCGCCCGGACGCGCCTCGTCGCGAAGCCATGCGATGCCCTCGAGCCCGGGCCGGTGGACGGCCCGGGGGCAGCCGCGCCGGGTCGAGGCCCGCGCAAGATCCGTCTCGAGCGAGCCGTCGCCTGCGGCGCTCTCGCGCGCCCCGTAGATCTCCCCGACCGCGACGCTGTCGAAGGCGCCGAGGGCCTCCGCGAAGGCGTCGAAGAGCGCGATCGTCCGGTGGCGCTGGTGGGGCTGGAAGAAGGCGAGCAGGCGGCGCCCCGGGAACCGCGCGCGCGCGGACTCCGCCGTCGCGCGGATTTCCGTCGGGTGGTGGCCGTAGTCGTTGATCCAGGTCACGCCGGAAGCGTCCCCGAGGAACTCGAACCGGCGCCGGACCCCGCGGAAGGTCTCGATCGCAGCAGCCGCCGCCGCGTCGGGCAGGCCGAGGGCGCGCGCGGTCGCGAGGACCGCGAGGGCGTTCCGGGCGTTGTGCAGGCCCGGGAGGCGGACAGGGAGGACGCCGAGGGAGGGAATGCGAATCGCCGTCTCGCCCGGCCGCTCGCCCGGGACCGCCTCTCCGCGGACCTGGGCTCCCTCCAGGAGGCCGTAGGAGACGCGGCGGACGAGCGCGGGCACCCGAAGCCCCGCCGCCGCGGGGTCGTCGGCGCAGACGATCGCGGCCCCGCCCGCGACAACCCGCCCGAGGAAGCAGGCGAACGCCTCCCGGAGGGCGTCCAGGGTCCCGTAGACGTCGAGGTGGTCGGCGTCCACGTTCGTGACGACGGCGATGGAGGGCTCGTAGGAGAGGAAGGACCGGTCGTACTCGCAGGCCTCGAGCGCAAAGTCGGGCCCGGCGCCGAGCGCCCCGGAGCGGCCGAGGTCCACGGGCTCGCCGCCGATGATCCATCCGGGCTCGAGGCCTGCAAGGCGGAGCATGTGCGCGATCCAGGCCGTCGTCGTCGTCTTGCCGTGGGTCCCGGCGACGGCCAGGAGGTGCCGTCCGCGAACGACCTCGGCGACGGCGCGCGCATACTTGAGGACGGGCAGGCCGCGGGCAACGGCCTCGTCGATCGCGGGATGGCCGGCGGGAACGGCCGCGGAGGCGACAACGGCGGCCGAGCGCGCGGGCAGTCTTCCGGCCCGCCCCGTTTCGAGGGGAATCCCGAGGGCGGCGAGGGCCCTCGTCCGGGGGGAATCGAAGAGATCCTCGCCGGTGACCCGGTGGCCCCGGTCCAGCAGGACCTGGGCGAGCCCCGCCATGCCCATCCCGCCGATGCCGACCAGGTGGATCGAGCGAGAGCACTCAAGCCACGGCGGCGAGGATCCGGTCGGCGATTCGCGCACGGGCATCGGGGCGGTGAAACCCCCGGCTGGCGCGCGCGCGCCGCTCGAGTCCGTCGGAATCATCAAGTGCCTCCTTCACGAGGGTTGCCAGGCGGGCGCCCGCACCGGGGGCTTGGGTCACGACGTCGGCCCCGCCGAGGGCGGCGAAGCGACGGGCGTTCTCGGTCTGGTGATCGTCCGCGGCGGCCGGGAACGGAACGAGGATCGCGGGCCGCCCGAAGAACGCGATCTCCGCCAGCGTGGTGCCGCCCGCCCTCGTGACGACGAGGTCGGAGGCGGCGTAGAGCGACGCCATGTCCGTCCGGAAGGCGGCGACGATGGCGCGAAGGCCGGCGGCACCATAGGCCTTCCGGACCCGCTCCAGGTCGCTGCCCCCGGACACGTGGAAGAACTGAAGGGATCCGGCGCAGGAAGCGAGGTCGGGAAGCGCCTCCTCGACCATCAGGTTCAGGCCCCGGGCGCCCTGGCTTCCGCCGAGGACGAGGATCGTCCGCCGGCCCGGCAAAAGACCAAGCGACGCGGGATCCGCGCGCACGCCCTCGAGAATCGCGTTGCGAAGGGGGTTTCCGTCCGCGTGGACGCGGCTCGGTCGGGGAAAGGCCGACTCCGTGTCCGGCCATTGCGTCACGACCCAGGCGGCGAGCCTCGAGAGCATCCGGGTCGTCCAGCCGGGGCGGGCGTTCTGCTCGAGCAGCCCCACCGGGATCCCGCGCCGCCAGGCCGCAAGCGCCGGGATCAGGGTCGAGCCCCCCCCGAGGCCGACGAAAGCGCGGACGCGCTCCCGCTTCATCGCCCTCGAGGCCCGGATGGCCGCTCGCGGAAGGCCCGTCGCGAGGGCCGCCGCGCCGCGAACCCCCGAGGGCCGCTCGATCCGCGGCAGGTCCACGCGATCGAAACCCAGCGAGCCTAAGACCTCGGTCTCCAGCGGCCGGCCGCTCGAGAAGAACAGGATCCGCGCGTCCGGGCGGCGGCGCCGGATCTCCTCCGCGAGCGCGAGTCCCGGAAAGAGATGCCCGCCGGTCCCGGAGACGGCGAGGGCGACGCAGGGTCCGTTCACGGCAAGGCCTCCCCGGGAACGCCCGCCGGGACCGTATTGGCGCCGGCGCCGGCCTCGAAGGCGCGCGCGGCTTCCTGCGCGACGGACACGACGAGCCCGAGCCCGAGCATCATGGCGACGAGCGAGGACCCGCCGTAGGACAGGAGCGGAAAGGCAAGCCCCTTGGGGGGCAGGACCCCGCACACGACGCCGACATTGAGCGCGGCGGCGGTCCCGAACGCGGCCCCCACCCCGGCCGCGAGAAGCGCGCCGAACCGATCCTTGGCGCGCGCGGCCGTCGCGAGGCACAGCCCCACGATCCCGAGCGCGAGCATCAGCGCCGCCGCCGCCCCGATGAAGCCCAGTTCCTGGGTGAGCGTCGCGAAGAGGAAGTCCGTCTCGTGTTCGGGCAGGTATCCGTGCCGCGCCATCCCCTCCCCGAGCCCGACCCCCGTCCAGCCGCCCGAGGCAATCGCACCGATCGACTGGACGATCTGGTAGCCCCGCCCGAGCGGGTCGGCCTCGGGGTTCAGGAAAATCTGGATTCGCGTCCGGACGTGCTCGAAGCCGGGCAGAAACGCGACCGCGGGCAGCGCCAGCGCCCCGGCCGACAGCACGCCCACGGCGAACGTCCTTCCTGCGACCCAGAGCGTCCAGACGCCGACGGCCCCAATCAGGAGCGCCCCGCCAACGTCCGGCTCGACCACGACGAGGCCGGCAAACCCCACGACGAGGCCGGCGGGCAAAAATGTCCGGGCGAACGCACCCTTCGTATCCGTCCAGGCGACCGTGGCCGCCAGCCCCAGCACGAGCATAATCCGGGCGAACTCGGAAGGCTGGATCGACCAGCCCCCGAGCCGAAACCACCGACGGGCCCCGTTCACGGTCGCCCCCACCCCCGGCGCGAGGACCGCGACGAGGATGAGGGCGGAGGCGGCCAGGAGCCCGGGCGCCGCGGCGCGCCAGAGCCTCGGGGGGACGACGGCGGCCAGCCCCATCAGGAGGAGCCCCGCGATGGCGTAGGCAAGCTGCTTCTGGAAGAAGGGAGACCCCGGCCCCTCGGCGAGCGCGGGCGCCGCCGCGCCGGAATGGATCAGAAGAAGCCCGAGCCCGAGAAGCACGATCGCGGCGCGCGGGATCCAGCGGGCGCAGGCCGCGGCGTCGGGCAGGGAGGACTCGAGGGGCGCGGGCATCTCGCTACCTCAATTTCAGCGTCGAGAGGGCGAGCATCATGAGCAGCCCCCCGACGATCCAGAAGCGAGCGGTCACGACCGTCTCGGGCAGGCCCCCGAGCTGGAAGTGGTGGTGCAAAGGCGCGCACCGGAAGATCCGTTTCCCCGACAGCCGGAAGGAGGCGACCTGCAAAACGACCGAGAGCGCCTCCGCGACGAAGACCCCGGCGAGCAGGAGCAGTAGGAGCTCCTGGCGCACCATCACGGCGACGAGCCCCACGACGGCCCCGAGGGAGAGCGATCCCGTGTCCCCCAGGAAGACCTGGGCCGGGTGGGCGTTGAACCACAAGAAGCCGAAGGCGGCCCCGAGCAGCGCGCCGCACAGGACCATCACCTCGTGCCCGCCCGGCACGAACGGGGTGAAGAGGTAGCGCGCCCGGCCGGGATCGCCGGCCACGAACGCGAGAACCCCGAGGGCGATCACGACCGGAATGAAGAGGCCCGTGGCGAGGCCGTCGAGGCCGTCCGTCAGGTTCACCGCGTTCGAGGCGGACACAACGACGAGCGCGGCCAGCAGCACGAACGGGATTCCCCCCAGGACCGCAAGATTGAGCCCCCAGGACTTGAAGAAGGGGAACCGGAGCGTCGTGGGCGCGTCGAGGCTGCCAGGCGGCGCGACGGGCACGGCGGCGGCAGCGATCGCGGCCGGGGCGGGCGGGGCCGGAGTCGTGGAATGCCAGTAGAGCGCGGTCCCGGCGCAGACCGCGAGGGTTCCCTGGATCAGGAGCTTCGTGACGATGTTGATCCCGCGGCTCTCGAGCCGGAGCAGCTTCGTCAGATCGTCGATCGCCCCGAGCAGGGCGAAGCCGACGAGCGTGAAGACGGCGAGGAGGACGTGGAAGGACGGCCTCGCCCATAAGAGCGCCGTCGCGACGACCGCCGGCACGATGAAGGCGCCCCCCATCGTCGGGGTGTCGGCCTTCCCCTGGTGGATGTCCCGGATCTCCGCAGACGGGCAGGCGTCGGGGCGGTCCGCCACCTTCATCCGCCGGAGCCACGCGATCACGCGCGGGCCAAGGAAGACGCACAGCAGGAACGCCGTGAGCGCCGCCATCGCGGTCCGAAACGTCGGGTAGCGCAGGACCCGGAACGCCTTCCAGAGCAGGCCGAGCCCCTCGGGGGAGGCGTGCGCCGCGAGGGGAGCGAGGAGCCACTCAAGCATGTCCGTTCCCCATCCGCGCCCGCAGTCCCTCGACGACGCGCTCCAGGCGCATCCGGCGCGATCCCTTGAGCGCAACGAAGTCCCCGGCCCGCACGATCCCGCACAGGCCCTCGGCCGCCTCCTCCGCCGTCGGATATCGGCGGATGCAATCGGGCGAAAGCCCCGCAACGCCCGCGGCCTCGAGGAGAGCCTGGATCGCGTCGCCGACGCCGACGAGGAGGGCGGGCTTCGCGGCGGCCGCCTCCTCGCCGAGGCGCCGGTGGAAGGCCTCCCCCTCCGGCCCGAGTTCCAGCATGTCCCCAACCACCGCGACGAGCCTCCGCCCGTCCGCCAGGCGCGGAATCTCCTGCAGGAAGGCCTCCATCGAGGAGGGGTTCGCGTTGTAGCAGTCCGCAAGGACCGAGACGCGGCCGATCTGCTCGAGGCCCATCCGGAGCGGCGGCATCCGAAACGACGCCGCCCGCTCGGCCATCTCGGGAAGCGTTAGCCCCGCCTCGCGTCCTGCCGCCATCGCGGCGAGGACCAGCCGCGCGAGGGCCTTGCCGGGCAGCGGGCTCTTCACCTCCGGCCCGCCGGCAATCGAAATCCGGACGCCATCGGGCGCCGACTCGATGCGCTCGGCCCGGAGGTCGGATTCCTCGGTCTCTCCAAACGTCACGACGCGGCCGTCGAAGCGGTCCGAAATCGAGCGCGCGTGGGGGTCGTCCGCCGGCACGACGAGGACGGCCCCGTGATCGAGCCCCTCGAGGATCTCGCCCTTCGCCCGCGCGACGCCGGCGCGATCGCGCAGGAATTCCAGGTGCGTGTCGCCGATGTTCGTGATCACGGCGATGTCGGGCCGCGCGATCCGCGAAAGCCGGGACATCTCGCCAAACTTGCTGATCCCCATCTCCAGGACCGCCCAGGCCTCGTCGCCTATCGAAAGGACCGCGCGCGGAAGCCCCACGGGATTGTTCTCGTTGCCAGGGGTCCGGAAAACGGTGGATCGGCCCGACAGGAAATGAGCGAGGAGGTCCTTCGTCGTGGTCTTTCCGTTCGAGCCCGTCACGCCGATGACCTGGCATTGGATGAGGCCGCGGGCGTAGGCGGCGAGGTCGCCTAGGGCGCGAAGCGGATCGGCCACGAGCAGGACCGTCGCGGTCCCAGGCGCAATCCCCTCGACGGCGGACCCGACGACGATCCCGGCGGCCCCCTTCGAGAGGGCCTCGCGGGCGTAGACGCTGCCGTCAAAGCGCTCGCCCTTGAGCGCGATGAAGAGCTGGCCGGGACGGATCGTCCGGGTGTCGGTACTGACGCCGAGAAAGACCTCGGGCCCGGAGACGACGCGGACGGCGGCGAGCGGGCCTTCGATTTCCGAGAAGGTGATCGCCCTCACGCGGCCCCCCTCGCGGCGGCGCACGACCCGAGCGCCTCGCGCAGCGCCGCCCGGGCCTCCTCGCGATCGTCGAACGGCAGGGAGGCGTTGCCGACGATCTGGACCCGCTCGTGGCCCTTGCCCGCGAGGATCAGCGTGTCGCCCGGGCGCGCGGCGCGGACGGCGGCCCGGATCGCGATCCGGCGATCGGGGATCCGGCGGAACGGGACGGCGAAGGGGCCGCCCGCGAGAACCTCGTCGAGGATCGCGTCCGGGTCCTCGGACCGCGGGTTGTCGGACGTCAGGAAGACCTCGTCGGCGCCTTCCGCGGCGGCGCGGCCCATCCGCGGGCGCTTCGTGCGGTCACGATCCCCGCCGCAGCCGAAGAGGATCCGCAGCCTTCCTTGCGTGATCGGCCGGAGGGCCTCGAGGACCTTCCGGATCCCGTCCTCCGTATGGGCGTAGTCCACGAGGACCCGGAAGGGCTGGCCTTCGTCCACGGGCTCGAGCCGGCCCGGGACGCATGCGACGGCGCGGACGCCCGCCTCGATCGCGCGCCAAGAAATCCCGATGGCGCGGGCGGCGGCGGCGGCGGCGAGGAGATTCTCCGCGTTGTAGCGCCCGACGAGCGGGCTTTCGAGGCGCGCCTCCCCCTCGCAATCCACGGCGCCGACAACCATCCCGGAGACGCCCTCCTCGAGGATCCTCCCCGTCACGTCGGCGGGGATCCCGAGGCCGAACCGAACGACGCGCGCCCGGGTCGATCGGGCGTATTCCTCGGAGACGGGGTCGCGCGCGTTCAACACCGCGGCGGAGGTCGAGGCGAGCGACTCGAAGAGGATCCTTTTCGCGCGGCGGTAGTCGTCGATCGTCTTGTGGTAGTCGAGGTGGTCCTGGGCGAGGTTCGTGAAGACCCCGGCCGACAGCGGCAGGCCGCGGTGGCGCCCCTGGGCGAGGCCGTGCGAGGAGAGTTCCATCGCGCAGGATCGGCACCCGGCGTCGCGCATCAAGGAGAAAATCTCGCGCAGGCGCAGGATCCCCGGCGTCGTCGCCTCCGAGGGATGCTCCTCCTTTCCCACGCGGTAGGTCACGGTGCCGATGAGGCCCGCGGGACATCCCTGCGCCTCGAGAATCGACTGGACGAGATAGGCCGTCGTGGTCTTGCCGTTCGTGCCCGTGATCCCGACGAGCCGGATCGTGTCCGTCGGGCGATCATGGAAGGCGTCCGCGACGGCCCGCAGGGCGTCGGCCGCATCGGGAACGATCGCGACGGGAACGCGCGCGCCCGGCAAGGGCCGGTCCGAGACGATCGCCACGGCCCCCCGGGATTCGGCGTCGGAGGCGAACGCGGCGCCGTCGGCGACGGACCCGATCCTCGCGACGAACAGGAAGCCCGGCTTCACCCGCCGGTGGTCATCCGCCAGCCCCTCGATCCATGCGTTCGAATCGCCGAGGGAAACGCACGGAATCCCCGCCGAGCGGAGCAACTCCGAAAAAGCGATTCGACGATGCGATCCCATGGGTGTGCAGACCGGGAGACTCCTTTGCGGGGATTTGATACCCCGGAACCGTGAAGGGAATGGGAAGCCCTGGATGAAATCTTTGTGAAGGCCCGCTTAACCGTTTTTCGGGCCAAGGGATGCGCGCGCCGCCCGCCTGGGTTTTCTAGCGGTTCAGCCCGCCGGAATCAGCGCCTGGCGGACGCGCCGCGCTTCGTCGCCGCCGGGCGGACCGAAACCTTCGATGCGGCCGGCCGGGCCGCCGAAGCGGCGGTGATCCGGACGGCGCCCGGGGACGCCTGCACGCGGGCCTCGACAATCCTGGAGGGCTCGAATCCGACAAGGGGCAGCGCGCGCGCGAGGATCTTTCCGACAGCGGGGGCCGAGACCGTCCCGCCGTAGTAGCCGTTCTTCGGCTCGTCGAGGGTCACGAGGACGAGAAGCCTCGGGGCCTCGGCGGGGGCGAAGCCGCAGAAGGTCCCGATGAATTTCGAATGGGAATAGCCGCCGCGCTCGGCCTTCTGGGCGGTCCCGGTCTTGCCGGCGACGGATACGCCGGGGACCGCGGCGCTCTTGCCGGTCCCCTCCTCCACGACGGACACGAGCATCCGCGTGACTTTCCGCGCGGTTGCCTCGGACAGGATCCGTTTGGCCCGGATGGCGGGCAGAGGCAGCGCGGTTCCGTCGGCGGCGCGCAGTTCCTTGACCAATCGAACGTCCACGAGGCGCCCGCCGTTCGCGAAGCACGCAAAGCCGCGGGCGAGCTGCAGGGGCGTCACCGCGATCTCCTGCCCCATCGGCACGGACGTCATGGTAAAGAAGCCCCACTCGCGGCCGGCCGTCACCTTGCCCGGCTCCTCCCCCGGCAGCCCCGCCCCCGTGCGCGTCCCGAACCCGAATTTCCGGATCCACGCCGGCAGG
Organism: uncultured Planctomycetia bacterium; assembly: GCA_964358555.1. GTDB lineage: Bacteria > Planctomycetota > CAYHQZ01 > CAYHQZ01 > CAYHQZ01 > CAYHQZ01. Next base: position 7,149 of record CAYHQZ010000003.1, on the reverse strand, counting down.
CGCGAGCCCCCGAGCGTGAGCCCGACTTTCGCGATCCCGACGTTGGAGGACTTCGAGATGATGTCGGTCACCGTCAGGCGATCAACGCCGCCGCGCGGGTGCGAGTCGTGCAGCACGCGGCCGCGGCCCGTGTTCCACGTCCCGCCGTTGCAATCGAAGACCGTGTCGGGCGTCACCCGGCCGTCCTCGATCGCCGCCGCCGCCGTAAAGGGCTTGAAAACGGAGCCCGGCTCGAAGGTCATGACGGCCGCGGGGTTCGCAAGCGCGTTCCCCGGCCCGTCGAGAGGCCGCGAGGGATCGACCGGCGGCCAGGCCGCGACGGCCAGGATCTCGCCGGACGCGGGCTCCAGCACGATCGCGACGGCGCCCTTCGGATTGTGTTTCGCCGCAGCGGCCGCGACCTCCTCCTCGGCGATCGCCTGGATCCGGCCGTCGATCGTGAGGATCGCGGAGGCGCCTTCCGCGGGATCGAGGAGGTCCCGCCCCTCGACCGCCAGGAGCCGGCCGCGCGCGTCGCGACGGACGGAATCCTGCGCCGGTTTCGCCGAAAGCGATCGCCCGAGCGAGCGCTCAAGGCCCGCCAGCCCCTGGGTCTCGGATCCCGAAAAGCCGACCGTCGCGCCGAGGAGGCTTCCTTGGGGATAGACCCGGACCGATTCCTCGCGCAGCCCGATCCCGGGAATCGCGAGGGCCGCGACGTCCTGCGCGGTCGTCGCGCCGATGTGCCGCTGGATCCAGGCGAACGCCCGGCGGCTCCGGAGTCTCGACTCGATCTCCTCCGGGTTGCGATCGAGCAGTTCCCCGAGGGCGATTGCGGCCTTCTCGGGATCCGGAACGCGCCGCGGCTCGGCGTAGATGGACCACGACGGGACCGTGAGCGCGAACGGGACGAGGCGGCGGTCGAGAATCGCCCCGGGGGCGGCGGAGACGTCGACGCGCGAGCGCGTCTGGGCCTCGGCGCGAGCGCGGGCGCGCGCGCCGTCGTCGCCGGCCAGCATGCAGAGCCGGTAGCCGAGCAGCCCGAAGAACAGCAAGAACGCGATCCGGACCGCCGCGAGCCGGCCCCGGAAGGAGCGATCCTCCATCGGCGTCATTCGCGCGGCCCTCCCACCGGCCGGATCGAAGGCGACGCGCCGCGGCCGCGCGAAGGCGCAACCGGCTCCGCCCAGGCCGGATCGGACAGCGGGATTTCCCAGGCCGCCACGCGCCGGCGGATCCGATCGTAGGAGGTCTCGGAGGCGACGACGAAGCGGAGCGCCCGGATGCGGGTGGCGACGGCGAGGCGCTCCTTGCGGACGGACTCCACCTCGTAGGCGACGCGGAGGGTGGCATTGCGCGTCTCGACCGCGACGAACGCGATCCCGAAGAGGATGAGAAACCCGGCGAGGAATTTCAGGTTCACGATCGGGCCTCCGTCGCGCGCGCGGCGCGCAGTTTCGCGGAGCGGGAACGGGGATTCCGCGCGATTTCCTCGAACGACGGCCGGACGGGCTTTCGCGTGAGGAGTTCAACCGCGCCCCGGGCCGCGGCCTCGCGCAGGACATGCTTCACGATCCGATCCTCAAGGGAATGGAACGAGATCGCGGCGAGGCGCCCGCCGGGGGCCAGCGAGCCCAGCGCGGCCGGAAGCCCCCGCTCGATCGAACCGAGCTCATCGTTCACCGCGATCCGGACGGCCTGGAAGGTCCGGGTCGCGGGATGCCGGCGGCCGCGCCCCCAGCCCGACGCGCGGGCGACGAACCCGGCGAAGGCGGTCGTGGTCGCGGGCAGGCGGCCGCGCGCGCGGGCCTCCGCGATCGCGCGCGCAATCCGGCGGGCGTGGGGCTCCTCCCCGTATTCGAATAGCGCGCGGACGATGTCCTCCTCGGACGCCGTCTCGAGCCACTCGAGCGCCGTCCGCCCGCCCGTCGGATCCAGGCGCATGTCGAGGGGGCCCTCGCGCGAAAACGACAGGCCCCGGGCGGGGGCGTCGAGCTGATCCGATGCGAAGCCGAAATCAAGGAAGATTGCGTCCACAGGTCCCATCCCCGCCGACCGAAGGTGTTCCGGAAGTTCCGAAAAATTCCCGACCTCGAACCGCGTCGCGTCCCCGAAGCGCCCGAGCCGTTCCCGGGCGCGCTCGATCATCCCCGGATCCCGATCCACGGCGAGCAGCCGCCCGCCGGGGAGGATGCGCTCGAGCGCGGCCTCCGCGAACCCGCCCGCGCCGACCGTGCCGTCCGCGACGGCCGACCCGGGCGCGAGGGCCAGGAGGTCCAGGCTCTCGCGGAGCAAGACGGGAACATGCGACGTCGCCGTCCCTCCCTATCGTCCCGCCGTCGCGAGAACCGGCTCGGGCGTCGGGCTCTCGATCCGGCGAAGGGCGTCCTTCGCGAAGTCGGACAGCTCGACGAACGCCGCCAGTTCCGGACGGCGCTGCCGGAGCCGAAGCAGCCGGCCGCGGAGAATCCGGAAATCCTCGCCCGAGCGCTCGATGGCATCGCCATCGCCGCTGCGAGCGAACCCGTGGAGGGCCTCCTTCGCCGCAACCGCCGCGTCCCTCGTCGCCGTCCCGTTCCTCGTCGCCATTGACGTCTCCTTTCCGGGGCGCCGCCGGCTTGGGGCCGGGGGCGCGCCCCTTATGCGTCCGGTGCCGGGAACACCGTTTCGGCGAGGGTCTCGAACTGCCCGTCGTTCGTCCGGCGGAATCCCTTCCACCGCTCCCGGTCCCACACCTCGATGTGGTCCGAGACGCCGACGAGCGTGACCTCGCGAACGATGCCCGCCATTTCCTTCAGACCCTCCGGAATCAGGATCCGGCCCTGCTTGTCCCAGGGGCAGAACGCCGCCTGGGAAAAGAACAGCCGCTGGAGCGACCGCGACTGCGCGCGCGTGAACGGCGCCTTCTGCAGCTGCTCCACGACGGCGTCGAAGTGGCGCTTGGGATAGATGTAGAGGCAGCCCTCGAAACCCCGCGTCACGTAGATCCCCTCCACCGCGAGCGCTTCATCCATGCACTCGCGAAGCCTGGAAGGAACCATGAGGCGGTTCTTCTCGTCGAGGGTATGCTCGTACTCGCCGATGAAGAGCATAGGCTACCCCCTCCCACCTTTCCCCACTTTGCACCACATCGCTCTGGGAGTATAGGATCTCGAGAACCCATGTCAAGAGGGATCGAGAAGAGAAGGTTTATGCAACCGCTCGCTTTGATTAAGGTTGCAACGCTAAGGCTTGTGCCAAGAGATCGCACCGACCACAAGGAATAGCGGCCGTCCTGTTTTGCACGAAAAAATGAAATAATCCGCCCGACTACTTTTTCGAACGGATTCGAAGGATCCGGGAGAGACTGCTCCGAGCCTCGTCGCGAAGCCGGGGATCCGGATCGCCTTGTGCGATTTCCTCGAGGGACGCGAGGGACTGCGCGTCCGCGATCCGCTCGAGGGCCGCGACAGCGCGCGCGCGGCGAAGGCTTTCGCCCTCGGGCGGGCGCAGTCTCGAGGCACGAAGGCGCTCGAGAATCGCGTTCGCACGCGAGGCCGCAGCCTCGGGCGGCTCGGATCCGAGAAATTCTCGCAGCGTCTCCTCGACACGCACGCCGAGTGAAACGATTTCGCGTTCGGCCGCCGCCGCTTCCGTCTCCCCGCCGCCGAGTTCCGCGAGGAGTTCCTCGAGACGTCCGGAAGGAATCGGCGCGGGGCGCAGCCGCTCGCGCAGGAACGAAGAGCCCGCGGCCCCGGCCTCGACAAGACGCGCGGAGGCGGACGGAGCCTTCCCGGCGCGCATGGACGCGAGATCGTCCCAGATCGTTTCGAGATCCCGCGCCGGCACGGAAGCGTCCCACAGCAGGGCCTCGCCGGCGGAGGCGCTCGCGACGCGGCCGCCGCGCGAGAATGCGATCGCGACGGCATCGGAGGCGCGGGCCTTCCGGACGCCCGCCTCGGCCCCGGTCGCCGTCTCCCAGAGCCGAATGGTTCCGTCGCGGAACGCCGCGGCAACAACGCGGCCGTCGCCGGAAAAGGCCAGCGCGCAGGGCGCGGCCGCGAGGCGTGTTTTCAGGAAAACGCGGCTCCCCGACGCCTCCTGAATGCACAACCCGGCGTCGGCGACCCAGGCGAGGAGCCGGCCGTCGGGGGAAAGCGCCGCCAGGCGCGCGGCCGCGAACACGGGCTTCGTCTTCGGGCGCCGGACGCCGATGGGCCCGATCCGAACCGTCCCGTTCGCCCACGCGGCGACGAGGGTCTGCCCATCCAGCAGGAAGGCAAGCGAGAGGCACGCCCCCTCGTCGTCGGCGAACCGCCGGGGAGCCGCCGCGCCGGCCGCGTCGAGGATCCGGACCACGCCCTCCCCGCCCGCGGCCGCGATAAAGATCCCGTCGCCCGAAAAGGCGAGGGCGCGAACCCCGCCGGGACACCGCTCTCGCCGCTGCCCCGGCGCCCCCGACGGAAGATCGAACCGCGTGACCGCGCCGTCCGCGGCGCCTGCCGCGAGGGCTCGGCCGTCGTTCGAGAAGGCGAGGGCCGAAATGTCGCCGCTGGCGCCGTCGAGGAAACGAAGCCCCTTCGCCGAGCCCGGCTCCCACAGCAGGACCGACCCGCTAGGCCCGCCGAGCGCGACCATGCCGCCATCGGGCGAGATCGCAATCGAGAGGACCTTCTCGCCGGCGCCGGCCTCGCGGAGATCGACGCCCGCCGAGGCGCCTTCCGGAAGCAACGGCCGGGCGTCGGGCAAAACGGCGGGAAGCGCCGCCGCCGCAGCCCCGGACGCAGCGCCAAGCCTCGCAAGGGCGGCTTCCGCCTCGCGCCGCGCGCGGGTCCAGGACCCTTGGCGCGCGACGACGGACAGCACGCTCCGGGCCGCAGGGGTGCCGATCCGCTCGAGAGCCTCGATCGAACGGACCCGCCGCAACAACTCTCCGGACGGCGAGGCGCCGGCGGCGTCCCGCTCCGCATCGCGCAACAGCTTCCGGAGGCGCAGGCGCGCGCCCACCGAGAGGGGCGGCTCCCGTTTCGCGTCCAGGACGAAGCGAAGGATCGGCTCGGCCGATTCGCCGACCCGCCGGAGGGCGTCGGCCGCCTGGTCGCGCTCCTCCCCCGTCCCCCGATCGAGCCGGGCGAGCAAGTCCGAAACGGCGGCCGAGAACACGGGCGTCGCCGCCAGGCGCGAGCCGAGGAACGCGGCCGCCTCGTCCCGCTCGGAAACGAGACCGTCGACGCCCGCGCGCGCTGCGACGGGATCGGCCGAAGCGAGGGCCGTCCAGAGCCTGTCGAGGCGGAACCCCGCGCCGAGTTCCCAGACGACCACCGATCCGTCCGCGGCGCCCGCCGCGAGGAGGCGTCCGTCGGGCGAAAAGGCGAGGGTGGCGGGTGCCGCGCCCCGATCCGACAGCGCTCCGGCCGGTTCGCCCGTCGCGGCCTCGAAGAGCGAAACGCCCTGGGGCGAGGCGAGGGCCAGGGTCCGGCCGTCGGGCGAGAGGGCGGACGCGGTCGCGCCCGGGGCCGCAATCGGGCGGGAGGCGATCACGGTTCCCGTGCCTGCGTCGAGCCAGGAGAGGCTCGCCCCGTCAAAGGCGACGACGATCCCGCGACGGACGGACGAGAACCACAGCCCCGAGACGCGCGCGACCTTCGCCGACCAGCGCGCGCGGGAGAATCCCTCCCGCCACAACCGGATGGCCGCCCCTGCGCTCTCCGGGCCGACAGCGGCGACGAAGAAGCCGTCCCCGGAGAGCGAGAAGGCCTCGAACGGCCCTTTGCGCACGCCCGTCCGTTCCCCAATCGCGGGATTCCAGGTCCGAATGTCGCCTTCGCACAGCGCCGAGAGGCGGTCGCCGCCCGGCGAGAAGGCGAGGTTCGAGGCGGACTTCGGACCAACCGGGATCGAGGCCGCATGCGCGCGGGTCGCGACGTCCCAGACGCGGATCTCACAACCGCCCTCGCCGTGCCCCGCCGAGGCGAGCCGCCGCCCGTCAGGCGCAAAGGCGAGCGACGAGACCGCGCCCTCGGATTTTCCGAACGCCCCAAGGTCCGCCCCCGTTGCGGAGTCCCACAGCCGGATCGGACCCGCTCGCGAGGCCGTCGCGAGGAGCCGGCCGTCGGGCGAGAACGCGGCGACGGAAGGGCCGCGCCCCTCGCGCGGGATCCGGAACCATCCCCCGGGCGGAAGGGGATCATCGCAGAATTCGGCCGGGCGGACGGGCGGCGCATCCGCGCATCCCCATGCGGCGAGCAGGAGGAACGCAAGCCCCGCCGAGCGCGATCGCCGACACCCCGGGACGAAGAATGTCTCGCGCATCGTGGACGGATTGTCCACCACGAAGCCGGTTCAGGGAAGCGGTTCGACGCCGACGATGGGCACGATGCACCATGGATCCCCGGCCCAACCCGAGGCGCGCGCGCCGCCGATGACGATTTCGCCCGCCGGGAAATTCTTCGCGTGGAAGACGAACGTCGCGCGGCTGGACCGGACGGGGGCTTTGATCTTTTCCCCCGTCGGCTGGAATCCCTGCATCCACGTCGGGAACGACTTGATCCGGTTGTCCATTCCGAAAATGACGCGGACGGGGCGATCCACGGTGAACGTGATCCATCGTTCTTCCGTGTTCCGGCGATCCCGATCGACGAACTGCACCCGGACCCATATGGCTTTTTCCCGGCCGGGCGGAATCGCGCTGAACTTGTAGTTGTCCCGAGGCATGTTGGGAAGGACGTCCAGCAGCGAGCCGACGTGGAATGCCGTGCCGGTGAGGACCTTGACGTTCGAAAGCGCGAAAGTCTTCGAGGGAGGGGGCGGTTTTACGGGCTCCGGGGGTTTCACCGGTTCCGGAGGCTTTACGGGTTCCGCAATTTTCGAGGGCTCCGGCGGCTTCACGGGCTCCGGCGGCTTCACCGGCTCCGGCGGCTTCACCGGCTCCGGCGGCTTCACAGGCTCGGGAAGCTTCACCGGCTCCGGGGGTTTCACCGGCTCGGGCGGTTTCACCAACTCGGGAAGCTTCACGGGATCCGGCAGCTTCACGGGATCGAACAGTTTCGCGGGATCGGGCGGGAGGACCGGGTCCGGAAGTTTTGGGAGCCTTTCGACCCGGGCGATATCCGGCGGCGGCGCTTCGGGCGAGCGCGCCAGGAAAACGACCGCAATCAGCAGCACCGCCGCCGCGATGGCAACCACGATGCC
>CAYHQZ010000002.1:0-40089 GCA_964358555.1 uncultured Planctomycetia bacterium | reverse complement strand
GTTGCGGGCACCCTCGGCCTTGAACGCACCCGAGGAGCCGAGGCCCCGGCGGACGCCCGAGGAGCCCAGGGCCCGCGGCTTCGGGGCGGGAACCTCTTCCGGGGGCGCTTCTTCCTCCTGGGGGGCTTCCTCGGAAGAAGGCTCCTCCGCCGGAGGCTCGCCAAGGTCGATCTCCTCCTGCGCTTCCTCCTCGAAGGCGCCCTCGTCGGGAGCGGGCTCCTCCTCGGGGGGCAGCTCCTCCTCGGGCTGGGGCTCGGGTTCGGGCGGAGGGGGTGGGAAACGACCGGATCCTCTTCCAGGGGGGAGCTTTGAATTATCGGATTTCATGATGGCCGTTCCCGGGACAGCCCCGCGCCCGGAAGGCGGGATTGTAGGTTGCTTCATTTTTCCCTGTCAACGAAGAGTCGCCGGCTCTCCGGCCGGGATCTCCGGCCTCCACCCCGTACGAACGTCTCCGGAGAGGGGAAAGTTGCCTTCGGGCTACTTCTTTTTCTTCTTTTTCGCCCCGCCGGCCTTTTTGCCCTTCCCGGCCCCGCCCCCTCCGGATGGCTCGGAAGGAGCGTCGGCGTCCGGAAGAGGCGCCAGCCCGTCGCCGGCGGCCGGCGCCGCCCCCCCGCCCGAAGGAGCCGCCCCGCCCGCGTAGGGAACGGTCTTGGGCTGCTCGATTTCCTTGCCGGGCTGCAAAGCCCCGATCCCGGCCTGCTGGGCCTCCGTGAGATTCCCCCGGCAGAACGACAACAGGCGTTCCTTGAGATGCCTCGACTGGACGTCGGTGAGGTCGACGCGGGCGGCGATGCGCCGAAGGGCGGCCTCGAGGCGCGCGCGGCCTCCCGCGGCGGCGTCCGGCAGGGCGCGCTCGAACGCGGGCCGCTCGGATTCGGACAGGATCCGCGAGATCGCCTCGACCGCGGCTCCCGCGAGGCCCTCCCACTGCTCGTCGGCCAGTTCCAGCGCGAGGATGCGCTTCGAGAATTCCTCCGCCGCCCGCCGGGCGCTGGAGGAATCCGCCGCATTGCCGGCCTCCGGAGCCGCCTTCGCCTCGGCGGGCGGCGAAGAAGGCGCCGGCGGGGCTCCCCCGTCGGCGGCGAGAAGGGCGGCGGCGAGGGCCGCCGAAAGGAGCCAAAACGAGGCCAGCGGTCTCATCCCCCGGATTCTAGCCTGGAAAGCCTACCGCGAAGCGGCCGGGACTTCCTCGAGGACCCTCTCCACCTCTTCGATCCGGACCTCGACCTTCTTCGAGACGCCCGCCTCCGGCATCGTGATGCCGTAAAGGACGTCCGCGGAGGCCATCGTCTTCTTGCTGTGCGTGATGATGATGAACTGGGAGGTCTTCGAGAACTCCTTGAGCATCCCGATGAACCGATCGATATTCGATTCGTCGAGCGCCGCGTCCACCTCGTCGAGGACGGTGAAGGGGAACGGACGGGTGCGGAAAACGGCGAACAGCAGCGCCAGCGTCGTCAGCGTCTTCTCGCCGCCGGACAGAAGCGAGATCGTGCGAAGGTCCTTCCCCGGCGGGCGGGCGACGATCTCGATCCCGGCCTCGAGCACGTCCTTGCCCTCCTCGAGGAGGATGTCGGCCTTGCCGCCGCCGAAGAGCTTCCGGAAGACCTCCTGGAAATTCTCGCGGACGGCCGCGAACGTGGTCGCGAAGCGGTCGCGACTGACCCGATTGATCTCCTCGATCATGGCCTCCAGGTCGGCCTTGGCCTTGAGCACGTCCTGCTCCTGGGCGGAGAGGCTCGTGTGGCGGGCCTCCAGCTCCTCCTGCTCGGCGATGGCGTTCAGGTTTACCTGGCCCATGTGCTCGATTTTCCGCTTGAGCGTCTCGAGTGCGCTCTTGAGCTCGGACTCCGGCGGCATCTCCTCGCCGGCCGGCCGGGCCGCCGCGACGGATTCGAGGTCGGAATCCAGCTCCTCGCGGGCGCGCTCCTCGAGCCCCTTAAGCTCCCCCTCCCGCCCCGCCTCCTCCGCGACAGCCCCGGCCCGGACGGCCTCGGCGGACTGGAGGTCCTCGCGCGCGGTCCGCGCGGAGGCGTCGGCGGCCTCCCGCGCCGTCCGGGCGCCGCCCTCGCCGGTCTCGAGGCGGGCGAGCCGTTCGGAGGTCTCCCCGATGGAACGCTCCAGCGTCGCGACGACGCCTCCCGCCTGCTCGATTTCCGAAGCGCTCGTTTCGCGCTCGGCCCGGGCGCGATCCGCGTCCGAGCGCAGCGTCCCGAGGACGAGGGCGCCTTCCTCCTCCGCCCGCCGGGCGGTTGCAACACGCGCCTCGGCGGACTCGGCGTCGGCCTGGGCGCGCGTGAGGACCGTCCGGGCGAACGTGAGTTCCGAAACGGCCGCCGCCCGCTCGGCCCCGAGCGCCTCGCGGCGCAGCAGGGCTTCCGCGATGGCCGCCTCGCCGGCCGCCCGCTCGGCGTCGTGCGATTTGCGCGCGGCGTCGGCGGCCTCGCGCCGCTGTCGGGCTTCCCCGAGGCCTCGCTCGGCCTCCTCGATTTCGGAGCGGTGGATCCGCTCCTCGTCCCTCGCCGCGATCAGCGCCGCCTCCGTCGCCTTGCGCGCCCCCTCGGCTTCCTGCTTCAGGACGTTTTCGTCGTAGATCCGGGTGCGGAGCTGCTTTTTCTCGGCCTCGATCCAGGCGGCCTTCCGCTCGTGCTCGGAGAGATCGTCCGAAAGCCTGTCCATCTCCGCGCCGACCTCGCCGATGACCGATTGCAGGCGCCGGATCTCCATGCGACGGGTCAGCGGACCCTCGACGCCGGTCCCGCCCACGAGGGCGCATCCGTCGGATCGGACGACCTCGCCGTCCGGGGTCGCGAACGCCCAGCCCGGAGGCGAGGCGGCCGCGAGCGCAAGCGCCGTTTCCAGCGAAGGCGCGAGGGCGGCACATCCGAGAAGCCGGGCCAGAACGCCTGCGAGTTCGGGCGGGGCGGTCACGGAGTCCAGGGCGCGCCGGGTCCCGGCCGGCATCGCCGCGGGCGCCTCCGCGCCCGGCCCGAATCGATCGAGCGGCAGCATGAGGGCGCGCCCCTCGTTCGATTCGTGCAGGAACGCGGCGGCCGCGCAGGCGGCGGAGGATTCCCGGACGACGAGGGCGGACACGAACTCCCCGAGAAGCGCCTCGACCGCGCGGGCGTCCTCAAAACGGGCGTCGATCCGCTCCGCGAGGATCCCGACGATCCCCTCGATCCGATCCGATCCCCGATCGAGGATCGCGCGCGCGCCGGCCGCGATTCCCTCGTGGCGGCGCTCGAGGTCCTCGAGGATCTCGAGCCGGGACGAAAGGGCCGCCCGCTGCTCGGACATCTTGCGGTGGGCCTCCGCGATCTGGCTCCGGGAGGCCTGGACCGCGGCCTCCATCTCCGAGTGCTCCTTCCAGTCCCCCTCGAGGATCCCGAGGCTCTCCGCATGCGCCCGGATCCGGGCGGCCATGTGTTCCAGGTCGGCCTGGTGGCGGGCCGCCCGCTTCTCGACCTCCTCCTGGCGCTCGCGGAACCGGCGGAGGCGGGATTCGTGGGTCTGCTCCTCGGTCCGGGCCGCAGACTCGTCGGACGCGGCCCGAGCCGCCGACTCGGCCGCCTCGAACGCATGCCGGCGGGCCTCCGCGGCCGCCGCCTCGATCTCGCGAATCGCGGACTCGACGTCCTCGAGCCGGCCGTTCGCCTCCTGCTCGCGAACAGCCGCCTCCCGGACGGCCGCCTCCGCGGCGGCGCAGGCCTCGATCGCGGTTTTGACCTCGATGGCGCGGGCGGCCTGGCGGGCCGCCTCGGCCGCGGCGCGATCGGAGGCTTCCGCGATCCGGACTTCTAGGGAGACGAAGCGGGCGCGGGCGTTTTCGAGACGCTCGAGGGCGACCATCCGCTCCCCTTCCCGCGTGAGCAGCTCCGCCCGGGCGGCCTCCCGCTCGGCGCGGATCGATTCAAAGGCTTCCTCGGCGGACCGGAGGGCCGTCTCGGCCGCCTCCAACGCGGCCCCCGCTTCGTTGCGGACGCGCTCGGCGCCGGTCCTGGCCTCCCGGGCCAGCCGGACCCGCTCGACGGCGTCGGATCGCTGGCGAAGCATCAGGAGGACTCTTTTTTCGCGCTGCTCGCCGACGAGGGCCTGATAGGAACGCGCCTTGCCCGCCTGGACGCGCACGGATCGCAGCGAGCGTTCGATTTCCTGGAGCACCGCCCGGAGCTGCTCCAAGTTCTGGCCGGCGCGATCGAGACGCGCGAGGCTTTCCTTCTTCTTCGACTTGAGCCGGCTGATCCCGGCCGCCTCCTCGAGGATGCCGCGGCGCTCCTGGGGGCTGGCGTTGAGAATCGCGTCGATCCGGCCCTGCTCGGCGATGGCGAACGAGTCGAGGCTGGAGCCCGTGTCGAGGAAGAGTTCCTTGATGTCCTTCAGGCGGCAGGGCTCGCCGTTCCGGCGTTATTCGCCGGTCCCGTCCCGGTAGACCCGGCGCGTAATCCGGACCTCCTCCTCGCCGCCGCCGTTCGCGCCGTTCACGAACGAAAGCGTCACCTCCGCGAAGGGCAGGAGCTTTCGCTTGTCCGTCCCGTTGAACACGACGTCGGCCATCTCGGACCCGCGGAGGCTCTTGGCCGACTGCTCGCCGAGGATCCACTTGATCGCGTCGACGACGTTCGACTTCCCGCAGCCGTTCGGGCCGACGATGCTCGTGACCCCGCGGTCGAAGGAAAACTCGGTGCGATCGGCGAAGGACTTGAATCCGTAGAGATCGAGGGACTTCAGGCGCACGGCGACGACGCTCCTGGGCCGGCGCTTGCCGGCCGTTCTTGGGTGAACGATGGAATCATTCGAACTCCAGCTCCGGAACCGAGGTCGCGGCGCCGGGGCCGCAACGGGGGCAGGCACGGCCCTCCGGGACGAAGTCCCGGCAGCCGTGGCAGATCGAGCCCTCCGGCAGGACGGCCAGGCCGCGGAAGCCGCCGCTCCGGAGCAGCGACTGCAGCATCCCCTGGACAATCTCCCGATCCACCGGCTCCGCGGACGAGCGGACCCGGCGGACGGGCCCTTCCGAAAGGAACGGGGCGAGGCGGGGCGCGGCGGCGAGCCACTCCGGATCCCCCTCGCGCAGGATCCCGCGCGAGACGGAGGAGATCGAGCCGCGGTCGCGAAGCGTCCGGGCGAACCGGGCGGCGACGGCCGTCCGCTCGCCGGACCGCAGAACACCGCTCGCCGCGCCGGCGGCCGCGGTCTTTGCCTGCGCGGACAGGAACGCCAGGATCCGCGAAGCGCGCGCGGCCTCGGGGCCCGGACCCAAGAGGGCGGCTGCGCATTCGGGCAGCCCGACGAGGGCCACGGGGAAGACCTCGAGGGCGGCCGGGGCGACGCCGGAGGCGGAAAGCCCGATTTCGCGCAGGAATGCCCGCCGCTCGGTGAGCGCCCGGGTCGCAAGCGAAAGCCGGCTTTCCAGGGCCTCGTAGAGCCGCCCCTCTTCGCCTCCGGCCTCCAGGGCCGCAAGCGGGAGGTTCAGCGAAACGCCCTCCAAGACCGAGACCGGCCGGTCCCACAACGGGAAGCCCTCTCCCGAAGGCGAAGGCAGGCCCGGAATCCCCGCGGAACGGATCCCGGCGAGAGAGAAGATCGGACCCCCGTTGTCCTCGACGATGACGGCCGCGTATTCGACGAGGGCAAGAGAGTCGGCGCGCTCGAGGTCCTCGGGAGCGACCCGCAGGACCACGCGCGGGGCGTCGAGGGCGCGCTCGGCGGCATTGCGCTCCCCGTAGGCGGCCAAAATCGCGCGGGCGAGCGAGCGGGCGGACTCCTCGCAGGCCCCGTAGGGCTTGGGCAGCGGCGCCCCGCCGGTCCCGCAGGCGGGAAGGGCCCGGACGTCGGCGGGCATCGACGCACAGAGATGAATTTCGGCCCGGGGGCCGCCGAGCCGGCAGATCCGCTCCAGGCCATCGAGAAGCCCGGAAGCAAACCGGGAGACGTCGCGCCGCTCCGCGGATTCCGCCCAGGGCGAAAGGAACGCATCCAGGAGCGGGATCGCGACGGCGGGGACGCCGGCGGCCCCGAGGGCTTCCACGGCGTCGAGGATGGCCCGCAGCATCGAAGGCAAATCGCCCGGCACGCGGGGCGGCCGGGCCCAGGAGGCGTTCGCCTCGGGGGCGAGCAGGGTCTTGAGCGGGATCGTGCGAAGCCTGGATGGGGCGATGGACGCCGCGTCCCCGAGATCGATGCGCCCCTCCCGATGGGCCTCGAGAACCTCCGGGCTGAACGCCTCCTCGAGGTTGTGGGCCCCGAGGATGGCGCCCGCGATTCGCGCAGAGGCGTCCCGGGCCGACGGGGATCGGCCCGTGGGTGCGACCCCCTTTCCCTTCAGTATCTCCCGGACGTCGAACTTCGGCAGCCCGATGGAGCGCTGGCGGGCGAGGCGGTTTTCCAGTCCCCGCTCGAGCAGGACGTTGTCCACGAGCGCCCGTACGAGCGAGGTGGAGAGCTTCTGGAGCCCCGCACGGAAGATCCGGTCCTCGACCTCGCGGGCGACCTCTTCCGCCTCGGGGCGGGGCAGGTCGGCCTCGGCGACGAGGGCGTCCACGATCCGGGCCTTGTTCCAGGGGCGGACCTCGGATCGGCTGGCGGACTCGACCCGGGGGCCCTCGAGGGCGGGGCGCTCCTTGCGAACGGAGAGGGTCTCGCGAATCCGCGCCCGGCGATCGCGGTAGAGGATATAGGCCTTCGCGGTCTTCGCGTGGCCCGTCTCGATCAGGACCTTCTCGACGAGGTCCTGGATGTCCTCGATCCCGGGGACCCGATCGCGGAATTCCCGCTCGAGCAAAACCTTCACAACGCCCCCGAGTTCGTCGGCCAGCGCGCGATCCTCGCCGCCAACGGAGACGGCGGCCCGATAGATCGCCTCCGAGATCTTCGCTCCGTCGAACGGGACGAGGCGTCCGTCTCGCTTTCGGATCTGGATGATCGACACAGGATGGGAAATGTGCGGAGGCAAGGGATTAGGGCCCGAGGGGACGCGAGGGAGATCCCTCCGAAACACGCACCGGAGGATGGCCCGGCTCCAGCATCGGGCGGACCTCGGTGACGAAGTCGGAGACATCCTGGAATGCGCGATAGACGGAAGCGAACCGGACGTAGGCGACCTGGTCTAGGCCCCGCAGGTGGTGCATGATCCGCTCGCCGATCCAGGCGGTCGAGACCTCGCCGTCGGGCTGCTCGTGGGCCTCGACCTCGATAGCGGCGGCGACCTCCTCGATGGCGTCCTCCGAGACGGGCCGCTTCTGGCAGGCCTTCCGGAGGCCCGAGAGGATCTTTTCGCGGTCGTAAGGCACCCGGGTGCCGTCCTTCTTCACCGCCTTGAGCGGCTTCTGCTCGATACGCTCGTAGGTCGTGAACCGGCGCTTGCAGGCGAGGCACTCGCGCCGGCGCCGGATGATGAAACCTTCGCCGGGACTGCGGGAGTCGATGACCCGGCTATCGGAATTTTTGCAGAATGGACACCACACCGCGACATCATCCTCGCCGCCCGGAACATCGGGCCGCGCCGGGAGTTCCCTCCGAACCTGAAAAAATGGGATCATCGACCCGCACCCCTGCGCCGACCACCGGCGCGCGAGCACAAATGGTAGTGGGTCCAGGGGTTGGGTGTCAACTAGGGATTGATTCGATAAAATCTTTTCCGTGAACGAACCCGAACGGGCTGAAACCGCCAGCGGGGCCGGAACGGACATTCTCCGTGGGCGGTTTTTGGGTGTTCCCCTCCTCTCCGCCCTCGCCTTCGTCGCCCTCGACGCGGCCTGCCAGATCGCGGTCCCGTTCCGGAAGCCCTTCGAGTTCCTGCCCTACGCGGCGTCGGTCCTCTTCGCGGCCTCGTGCTGGACGCTCCTGTGGCTCGCCGTCCAGTCGCTTCCCCGGGCGCTCGCCTGGCCCGCCGCGGGCCTCGTCTCGACCGGCTTTTTGCTGACGCTCGCGTCGAGCTTCATCGTCAGCCGCGCCGTGGGCAACTACCTGACTCGCTACGACCTGGCCATCATCGCCGGCAATCCCGGGCTCCTGGGCGACTACCTGACCTCCTACATCCCCTGGCCGCTCTACCTCCCGTTCGCCGGCGCCGTCGGCCTGACCTTGTGGCTCTGGCGCCCCCGGCATGCCTGCGTCCGCCCCCCGGCCCGCGAGCGCCTCGCCGTCGCCGCGGCTGCGACCGCCCTCGCGGCGGGGCTTTCGTTCCCCGTCCGCGCGCACCGGATCCCGCTGCGCGCCGCACCGGACGCATGCGCGTTCCTGGCCGCCGCGCAGGCCTCGAACGCCGCCCTCTTCGGACCCGCACGATCGCGCCTCCATCCCTCGCCGGACCGGATCGCGCCCGCGCCCGTGGGCGGACCGGACGTCCCGAACGTCATCCTCCTCATCAACGAGTCATGGGGCCGGGCGCGCCTGAAGCGCTTCGGGCACCCCGAGGAGACGATGCCTCGCCTGCGCGCCTGGATCGACGCCGAGCCGGACCGGTTCGTCGCCTTCGACCGGGCCTACTCGAACGCCCCCGTCACGGACTTGAGCCTGCCGTCGCTCGTCACGGGCGTCGCGCCCTGGGAGCCCAACGAGAAGCTCCACCGGATGCCCCTGTTCTGGGGCTGGGCCCGCGCCGCCGGCATCCGAAACTGCTATTTCGCCTCCCCGTCGCGCGCCGAATGGGCCGGGGTCGACCGCTTCCTGCTCTCGGCGCCGGGGCCCGATCGGACGATCACGGCCCGCGACATCCCGGGCGTCGCCGTGAACGATCTCGGCAAGGACGAGATGCTCGGCGTCCGCGCCCTCGAAAGCCTCATCGAGGGCACGCCGCCCGGCGAACGTTTCTTCGCGATCTACTACTCGAACGCGACCCATTATCCGTTCCAGGGCTCGAGCCCCCGGCTGCCCGACATGCCGCCCATCCCCCACCGCTACGACCGCGCCCTCTGGATCATGGACCAGGTTTTCGACCGGATCCGCGCATCCCTCGGGCGCGCCGGCCGGCTGGACGACACGCTTCTCGTGTTCACGGCCGACCACGGGGATTTTTCCGAGCGCCGCCGGGCCGTCGCGCGGACGGAGAACGCCTACGAGGACGTCGCCGGGATTCCGCTGATGCTCCGGCTGCCGAAGCGGGGGCCTTCGGCCGACGCGTCCCGCCGCGAGCGCCTCCGCGCGAACGCGCGCCGGAACGTCTCGAACCTCGACGTCCTGCCGACCGTCGTCGAGGCGCTGGGCCTGGACGCGGACCCCAAGAACCGCGCCCTCCTTGACGAGCTCCCCGGCCGCTCGCTCTTTCAGGCCGTCCCCGAGGACCGGTTCCTGTTCGTGACGAGCGTCAACGCGGTCCGGGGCTGGGACTTAAGCGCTTTCGCAATCCTCTGGAAGGACTTCCGGTTCGTCTCCTCGACGCTCGAGGGGGATCGCCTCTTCGACCTCGCCGCCGACCCCGGCGAGACGCGCGACCTCCTGCCCGAGCGCCCCGACCTCGCCGCAACGTTTAGCCGGATCGTCGCCGAAACCCCCAACCTCGCCGCCCAGCCCCGATGGCCGGCCCGGCCGGCGCCGTAACCCGTCCACGCTTACCATCCCCCTCCCCATGCGCCTCGGCACGCTCGTTCTCGACGCGCCTTTCTTCCAGGCCTCGCTGTCGGGATACAGCGACCTCTCGATGCGGATCGTCGCGCGGAGGCGGGGGGCGCCGTTCGCGTTCGCGGGGGCGGCGCTGGATCGGCTGATCCTCTTCGGGGGGCGCTGGCCGAAGCGGCACCTCGGGATCCATCCCGACGAGCATCCGGTCGGGGCGCAGATCATGGGCGGCGAGGCGGCGCCGATGGAGGACGCGGCGAAGGCGCTGCTCTCCGCCGGATTCGACGCGATCGATCTCAACTTCGCCTGCCCCGTTCCGAAGGTGCTGGGCCGCAAGCGCGGCGGGTGGATCCTCTCCGACCCCGCGCTCGCCCTCGGGATCGTGGCGCGCGTCCGCGAAGCGGTGCCGCCGGGGATCCCCTTCTCGGTGAAGCTGCGCCGCGGCCTCGACGACTCGGCGGAAAGCCGGGAGCGCTTTCTCGAAATTCTCGACGGCGCCTACGCGCGGGGCGCCGACGCGGTGATCCTGCACCCCCGCACGGTGCGGCAGCGCTACGCGGGCTTCAGCGACTGGGGGGTGCTCGCGGAGGCGAAGGGACGCCACCCCGGGCGCACGCTCGTCGGCAGCGGGGATCTGTTCTCGGCCGAGGACGCCGTCCGGATGCTCAAGGAGACGGGCGTCGACGGCGTCACGATCGCGCGCGGGGCCATCGGCAACCCCTGGATCTTCCGCGAGGCCCGCGCCCTGCTCGAGGGCCGCCTCCTCCCCGAGCCCCCCACCGTGCATGAGCAGCGCGACGCCGTGGCCGAGCACGCATCCCTCGCGGCCGGAATCCACGGGCCGAACCGCGCGGCGCGGTTCTTCCGGAAGTTCGGAATCCGCTACGCCCGGTTCCACCCCGCCCACGACGAGCTCCGGGCGGCGTTCCTCGCGCTCAATAGCGAGAAGGGCCTGAAGGAGATCCTCGACCGCTTCTACGCCTCCGACGCCCCGGGTGTCCGGCCGAAGAGCCCCGTCCGGCCGGCTACGCCGTAGCCGGGGCGAGCGCCCTATTCCTCGGACGGAGGCGGCTCGTCGCCTCCTGCCTTCTTTTCGTCTCCCTCCCCGCCGCCGCCCTCGACGCCCTCGGGCGCCGGGGGGGCCTTGAGGTGCTTGATCGTGTCCTCGGTCTGCAATCCGTGCGGCGGGTCGCCGCCGGGGCAGCGCTTCGTGCTCAAGAGGTAGTCGCGGTCGATCTTGTCGCGCGGCATGCAGCCGGCGCCGGTCTTCTCGTCGAGGATCTTCTCGAGGGCGGCCTTGGCGTCCTCGGTGGCGACCGCGGGCGCCTGGAAGGCGGGGCTGCCGCCCTCGCTCACCCGCGGGCTGCATCCCTCGAAGACGTTCCCGGCCTGGTAGATCGTGCCGCCGCCGTCGCCCGTGTAGAGGGCCGAGTCGGCCTTGCCGCCGCTGCTGCCCTTGCGCCAGACGTTCCCCACGAAGTTGCCCTTGCCGCCGCCCTCGACCCGGCTGCCCCACATGCTCCAGTTCTGGACGAGGTTGTTCCTGAAATCGATGGAGCCCCCGTTCACCAGCGGCCCGCGGATCCAGTAGTGGGTCAGCACGCTGTGATGGACCGTGAGGTTCGTCCCGCCGTATTTGAAGAAGATGCAGCGGGCGTTGCCGGCGAGGAAGGACCATCGGAACGTGATGTCCTTGCAGTCGTAGGACGGCGAGAAGCCGTCGTCCCCGTTGCCCGTGGCCGAGGCGTTCTCGATCAGAACGTTGGCGGTCTTTCGGTAGGTCATGCCCCCCATCGAAAGCCCGTCGCCGGAGTTCCGGACGCGGATGTTCCGAAGGACGATGTTCTGGCCGAACATCTGCAGGCCCCGCCCGTTGTGATCCTTGCCCGGGTACCAAAGCGTCGCGCCCCCGCCGTCGACCGTCGTGTTGCTACCGATCGTGAGCTCGCCATAGTCGCAGTCCACGTCGCCCTTGGCGATCTGGACGTTTCCGCCGCCCTGCAGGGCCGCGGCGATGGAGGTGGCATTCGCGTGGGCCCGCTTCACCTGTGCGTCCCCGCCGCCCGTGGCCTTCGCGCCGAAGCCGTCCGGCGCGCCGCGGTCCAGGCTCGGATCCGACGGCCCCACGGGCCCCTCGGGGGGACGGGGACGGCCGACGTCGGCGGGGTCCTCGCCCTCGAGCGCCTGATTCTTCGCGGCCCTAAACGCGACCGACAGGGCCGCGTTCAGTTTCGGGAGATCCTTGTCCGCGATCCCCCACGCGGGATCGAAGACGGCCAGGAACTTCTCCTCTACGGTCGTCCGGATCGCCGGATCCACCCCCTTCTTCGAGGGCCGCTTCTTTTTTTTCTTCTTCCCGCCCGTGTCGCCTTCTCCGGCGGGTTCCGGCGACGCCGTCGCGTATTTCTGCTTGTAGTCCGCGAGTTTCGCGCCGAGGAGGGGCTCCATGGACTTCTCCCAGGCGTCGTTGAGCTTTTTCACGCCCATCGGGCTCTGGATCCCGCTGCCGCCCCCGAACACCTTCGCAAAGCGCGCCTTGAAGGCCGCCTTGGCCTCGTCGCGACTCATCGAGGCGAGGGAAACCGTCGTCACGGGCGGCGGTTCCGCCGGCGTCCCGGTCGGGCCGGTCTTCGCGGGCTCGGGCGGCTTCGGGGTTTCGGGGATCTTCGCCGGCTCCGAGCCCGGGGGCGCGGCCCAGCCCGTCGGGCGCCCCGCGGGGTCGAGGCCGGAAACCGGCGGCGTCTCGGGGGGCTTCGGGGTCGAAGGCGCCTTGCCCGCGTCCGGCGGCGTTTCCCCCGGATTCAGCGCCTGGACGGGCGGCTGGCCGGTCTCGTCCCTCTTCGTGCACCCGGCCCAGCCGGACCCGACAAGGCAGAATGCCGCGAAGATCCCCAGCCCCATTCCGCCTCGAAGAAGCACTCGCATCCGTCCCCTCCTTTTCCGATCGGGAATGAACCTTGCGGACATGCCGCGTGTCCGGACATTCTAGACGGTTGCCCGCCCCCGGCGTTTACAAGAACCGGAGGCGGCTATTCCGGTGCCTTCGGCGCCTCGATGGGATCCCCGGGCGCGGCGGGCGGCGCTTCCTCCTCCGACGGAGGCTCCTTGGGCAGGTAGGGCTTGAGTTCCTCGAAGAGATACGCGTTCGCCCCCAGGGTCTTGAGGAATTCCCGGAGGGCGACCTGCGCGCGCGGGTCCGTCGGATCGATGTCCAGGGCGGCCTCGAGATCGTCGGCGGCGGGCCGGAAGGGCGCCACGGGATCCTCGAGCGATTCGAGGGCGGTCCGCTTCTCGGTCTTCGCCTTCGCGAGCCGGATCCGGGCGCGCTCCGCGTAGGCGCCCGCAAGGGTCGGATCCCGGCCGATCACGCCGTTGAGCATCTCGAGCGCCGCGGGGTGGCGGGCCTCGGCGCTGTGCCACGCGGCGATGCGGAGCAGGAGTTCGTCCTTCAAGTGGGGCCGGGCCGGATCCGTCTTGAACGGCGCGCCCTCGGGATCGATGGCCCCGACGAGGTCGCTGTCGATCTCGGAACGCTCGTCGGAAAGGAGCGAAAGGGGCGTGGAAAACTCGATGCGCGCGTTGTCATCCGTGTTCAGGGCGATCGCGCCCTTCCCGAGGAACTCGTTCATCGTCCGGCTCCCGAAGATGTGGTGGGCCAGGAGGTCGTGGACGCCGGTGATGTCGACGTTCTTCCGGGCCAGATCGCCGGAGACGCCCGGGTGGTCGGCAAGGACCTTCTCGATGGCGGCGACGTCGAAGGCGAGCGGGGACTTGGAGCCCAGGACGTAGAGGTCCGACTCGTAGTCCGTGAACACCGCGACGTGCGGGAAGGTCTCCCGGAACGTCGCGAGCAGCGTCTTGAAGTCGCTGCGCTTGAGGCCGTAGGCCTGGATCCACTGGCACCAGATCCCGTCGGGATTCAGGCGCCGGGAGGCGGACTCGTAGAACTCGCGCGTGAAGAGCTTCGCGGCCCCGGAAATCCAGGGGTTCGACGGCTCGGAAATCACGACGTCAAACATCCGATCGGTGGCGAGGAGATAGTTCCGGGCGTCGTTGGCCTGGATCTCGAGGCGGCCGGTCGCCAGATGCTCACGGGGCTTCGAGTTCACGCTCTCGAACCAGCGCGACCCCTCGATCACGGACTTCTCCAGTTCGCAGGCGAGAACCTTTCGCACCTCCGAGGGCGGGTAGTTGAGGCAGGACCCGACCGTGGTCCCCGAGCCCCACCCGATGACGAGGACGTCCTTGGGGCTGCGGCTCGGGTGCGCCAGGATCGGCAGGTGCGCGAGGAGGACCTGGGTCTTCATGTCGCCCCGGGTCGAGGCGTCGACCTTGCCGTTCACGACGAGGTAGTAGAGGTTGTCCTCGCGGATGGAGTCCTGGAAGACCGTGACGGTCGTCGTGACGCCCTCGCGGTAGAAGACGGGGTCGTCGTCGCGGCGGGGATCCGCGCCATCGTCGCTGTCCACGTAGTAGAAGACCCCGCTCGACATGAGCGTGGGGTCCCACAAGCGAACTCCGGGATCCCGCTCGAACGCAAGCATCGTCCGGCCGACCAGGATCCGATCCCCGAACGCCAGGATATTCTTCGAGCCCTTCTCGAGGGGCCGCCCCTCCACCTGGACGCCGGGCGAGAGGGCCTCGATCGTCCAGGCATCCCCCTCGACAAAGAGCTTCGCCGCCCGGTCCGGAACGGACGGGTCGGAGAGCGGGATCCGGTTCTTTGAATCCCGCCCGATGGTCCAGTCCCGTTCCCGGCGCGTCGCGGGATCCGCAGGCGTCACGTTCGTCAGGTGATAGGAAATGCCCCGCTCGGGCCCGACGAGAACGAGGATCCGCTCCCCCGGCGGCCGCTTCGTAAGGCCCAGGTTGCGCGCGAGGTCCGAAAACTCGCCGGACTCCATGTAGGCGGGCAGGAGCCCCAGCAGCAGCACCGGCAGGTAGATCGCCGCCAGCGCGATCTGGCGGACGCCGCCGCGCGCCTCCGGGGCGATGCCGGGGCGGCTCCCCGAGAGCGACACGACGAGCGCGCCGAGGCAGAGGCACAGCCCGCCGAGCCCGATCGTCCAGACGAGGATCGGCCGGCCGAGACAGAGCCCGTCCTGGAATCCGAGGGCGTCCACGAACAGGAAGATGAACCCGCCGAGGAACGAGCCGACGATCGCGCCGACGGTGTTGGCGGCGTAGGCCCGGCCGATGTCGCGGCCGACCCGCCCGGGGGAACGGGCGCAGATCTTGGCGGTTGCGGGAAAGATCCCGCCGAGGAAAAAAGCCGCCGGGAAGATCAGGAGGATCGAGAGCAGAACCTGGACGAGCAGGATGATCCGCGGGTAGTCCTGGAACTTTGAATGCAGGTCGAAAGAAAGGTAGGGCAGGACCGGGAAGAGATAGATCCCGGCGATCATGCAGGCCCCGGCGCAAAGGTGGGCCCCGGCGAGCCAGGAGGGATCGCGCTGGACGCGGCGGCCCCATGCGGCGTAGACCGACGAGCCGGCCGCGATCCCCACGAGATAGGCCGCCACGACCGCCGTGAAGGCGTAGACGGAGGACCCGATCAGGAGCGACAGCGAGCGCGTCCAGGCGATCTGGGCGGCCATCCCGGCGAGGCCCGAGCCGAAGTAGGCCGCCGTCGCGGCCAGGACCACGCTCCGGGGCAGGGGCGAAAGCGCGAGGAGCGGCGCATCCCCCTCCCGGGGCTTCGAGGCGGGCTCCCCTGGGCGCCCCGCCCCCGCGAGCCGCAGGCCCGCGATGACGAGGAAGATCGCCAGGTTGATCCCCACGGCGGCGCGGATGGTAGCGGACTCCCCGAGCAGCGGAAGCAGCGCGAAGCCGGCCGCCAGCGTTCCCGCGAACGCCCCCCATGTATTCGCCGCATAGAGGTGAGAAACCTGGAGCCCCAGCCCCGAGCGTCGCTCGGCGTAATACCGTCCCAGGATGGGGAGCGTCGCCCCCATGCACGTCGTCGGGAGGATCAGGGCGGAGGCCGCGAGGACAAATCGAAGGAGGCTGAACGTGAGGAAGGACGGGTTCCATTCCCGCCAGATCATCTGGTAGAGGGGAACGAGGGTGTCGAGATAGAAAGGCAGCAGCAGGGCGAAGACCGCCACGGCACCCTCGAGAATCCCGTAGGCAAGCAAGGGATCCCGGATCCGATCTGCGTACCGGCTGGCGAGCCACGCCCCGAGGGCGAGCCCCCCCATGAATGCGGCGAGGACCGTCGCGTAGGCGAGCGACGTGGAGCCGAAAACGAGGGTAAGCATCCGGCTCCAGACAACCTCGAGGATGAGCCCCGAAGCGCCGGAGGCAAGGAAGAAGACCAGCAGCAGGAGCGTCTCGACGCCAAAGCCAATCGACAGGCCGGCGGCGGCCGGCCCGCGCGGAAGTCCGGTCTCGGCTTCCTCCCTTGAAGGAGGGCCGCTCATTCCGCCCCGCCCTCTTCCTTCGGCGCCGGCGGCGGCTTCTTCTCCCCGCCGCCCTTCTTGCCCGGCGTCTTTTTGCCCGGCGTCTTCTTGCCCGGGGTCTTCTTGCCCGGGGTCTTCTTGCCGCCGGTCGCGGGCTTCTTGTCGCCGTCCGCCGGGGGCGTCGTCCCCGCGTCCGGAGGCGTCGTGTCTCCGCCGGTCCCGCCCGTCGTCGCGGGGGGCTTCGGGAGATCCGCCGGCGTGGCGGGCTTCTCCGCCATCCCGATCGCGACGAGCTGCTCCTGCGTCAGGATTTCCTGCGCGGCCTTCCGGAGATCCTCCAGGAAGCCGACCGCCTGGCTGGGCAGCAGATCGACGGCCTTGTTGTCGAGCAGGATCTGGACGTAGCGCTTGGCGACCTCGGAGGGCTTTGCGTCCCCGGCGACGCCCTGGGTGGCCTTCTGGAAGGCGTCCTTCTGCCCCGGAACGAGGCGGGCCTGGATCATCTCGTTCACCCGGGACCGCATCTTCTCGGCCTGGTCATCGCCGAATTCGATGATCGAGAAGAGCTTGTTCGCGAACGTCCGGAGGTCCTGCTTGGGGTCGGGCGGCGCCGGCAGGGTCGCATCGGAATTCGATGGCGAAGGCCCCGGCGGGCGGCCCACGAGATCCTCCTGGGCCGACGCGGGAGTCAAAGAAAGCAGCCCGAAGGCGCAGGCAATCGCTCCAGCGGCAAGGAAACGGGATGTCGCGTTCACGGAGGCGTGGTTCCTTTCTCCTTGGCGGGAGGCTTCTTCTTGTCCGGCGGCGGGGGCGGAGGCGGCGGAGCGGCTCCCTTGAACGAGATCGAAACGCTCTCCGTGGCCTTCAGCGTCGTCGCCGGGTCCAGCGCCGTGAAGGTCAGCGAGTGCTCGCCCGGCTGGCTCGACTTCATCGTGAAGACGCCGCCGGCGAACTTGGCGCCCTTGGGAAGCTTCGCGGCAGCCACGGACACTTTCGTGCCGTCGGAAAGGACGGCCTTCACGGTCAGTCGGATCGTCTCGCCGACCTTCGCCTCGCGGCTGCCCTCCACGGAAATCTTGGGCGGGTCCGTCCGAACGGCCTTGAACGCCACCGTGACGGTCTCCGTCGCCTTCTGTCCCGAGGCGTCCGTCGCGGTGAAGACCACGGGGAATTCGCCGGCGACGGGGGACTTCATCGTGAAGACGCCGGCGGCAAATTTCGCGGTCTTGGGGATCTTGACGGCGGTCACCGGCACCTTCGTCCCGTCCGGATAGGCCGCGGTCACCGTGAACCGGACCGTCTCGCCGGCCTTGCCTTCGGTGCTTCCCTCGACGGTGATCGCCGGCGGGCCGCCCCGCAGGACGACGAACTCGACGACCTCCGTATCCGAGGCGCCCTGGGAGTCGGTCACCGTGAAGGTCACCGTGATCGAGCCGGGCTTGCCCTTGGGCGAGAAGTTGAACAGCCCCGTCTTCGGATTGATCGTCGCGCCCTCCGGCACCGGATCCGCGGAGAAGGTCAGCCTCTCCTTCTTGTCGGGATCGGTCGCCTGGAGCTTGATCGTCGCGGTCTCGCCGATGGGGACGCGGACCTGCGCCGGGAGCTTGCCGAGATCGGGCGGGGTGTTCTCCGGGGCCGCCGGGGGCTCCACGGGGGTCTTGCCCGTCTTCGGGGCGGGCTCCTCGACGGGGGGCGTCGGCTCCTCGGTCCCGCCGGAGTCCGGCGGCGGCGTCGTCGTGCCCGGGTCCGGCCCCGGCCCCTCGTAGCCCGGCGGCTTCTCGACGAACCGCATCGTCTTGAAGGAGGGCACGAAGATGTCGGAGTAGAGCTTGGGGTAGTCCGCCTGGAGGGCGGAGCAGATCAGGACGAGCTTCCGGGCGCCGTCCGGGAACGCGCAGAAGACCTCGAGGGTCTGGACGGTGGCTTCCTTCTCGGTGTCCGCCGTCTGGACGTAAAGGGCCTCGGAAGGCTCGTCGGCGGGGACCGGCGTGCCGAGGGCCACGTTGGGATGCTTCACGAGCGCGGGCGGAACGACCTCCTTGAACGTCGTGCTCGCGGCCGCGGCGGCGGCCTTCTTGCCGGCCCAGTAGGCGTCGAGGGTATCGGCGTTCGTCTCGATGAAGACGTAATAGCGGGGCGCCCGCGTGCCGGCGACGGACGGCGTCCCGACGTAGGACATCACGATCCCCGTCGGCAGCGTCACGACCGTCGGGTCCTCGCGGGTCCAGCCGTTCGGGGGCTGGATCTTGAAGCCATTCGCCGCGTCCTCGATGTACTCGGCGAGCGGCGGGGGCGGCGGCACCGCGGCCGGATCCGCCGGCGGGGCCTCGGCCGGGGCTTCCGGCGCCTTCTTGCCCTTGCCCTTGGCCGCCGAGAACGCATCCCCCGCGGCCAGGAGAGTCACGAGGACGAACAACGAAAGCGGCCCGAAGTTCTTCAGCGCCCGTAGCATATCTTTTCCTCCATTTCCAGAAGCGATGCGACCTTCTGGGGGTTCCCCCTATGGTATTCATGCCGGGCATGGAGGGGCAATACCCAACCGGTTCCGAAAAAAGATCCGCCCCCTCCTCCCTCATCCCAATTCCTTGCCCGAGAAGCGATTGCGGCGCCGGAAAAGCCCCCTGCTCCAACGCCGCTTTCCCACCCCTACTCCAGCCAGTCCTTCTCCTTCAGCTTCCTCGGCAGGTATTCCTCGGTGATAAACGAGATGCCCTTGCGGGACAGGGCTTCGATTTCGAGTTTGAAGCCGTTGTCGAGCATCTTCTTGATTTCGCGCGGCCAGCCGCGGCGGCCCTTGAACCAGGGGTAGGCCATGATTTCCTTGGCGCGCGAGACGTCCTTGGGATCGAGCCGGATCTGGACGTCCTTCGGGAGCCGGTATTTCTCCGGATCGAACGCGGAGAGGCCCACGAAGCGGGCGGAGGGGACCGCCATCCGCAAGGACTCGTAGGCGAGATTGATCGACCCCTGCTTGACGACGGAGTAGATGTAGTAGCCCCAGGGGTCGTTGTCGACGAGGACATAGAGCGGAAGGCGCAATTCGCTCGTCATCCGCGATAAAAGCCGCCGGACCCCGCGCGGGGGCTGTCCCTGGCCGTGGACCAGGATGCACTTCTCCCGCTCCCAGTATTTGTCCTCGTTGAAGCGGTTCCAGACCGCGCCCTTCTCGACCAGCAGGATGTATTTCGCCGTGCACTTCACGAACTCGATGACTTCCGGCTCGACGATGGACGGGATGGACCAGCCGCCGGAGCCCATTCTCCGGCCGTCGATGATGTCGCCGCGATCCCGGATCGTGATTTCGCCGACCAGCGCGCCTCGGTTCTCGGCGAAGAGGTGCAGTTCCTCCCGGAGCGAGTTCACCGTCACCTCGAGGTCCTCGATGACGGCGTCGGACTCCTCCTGCTCGTCAAACGAGTTCTCGTCGGTGCCGGGGATGGTGTGCTTCACCATGTAGAAGAGATCGCGGATGCTGGTGGTCTTCTGTTCCTTCAGGAGATCCCGCACGCCGGAGGCGACAAGGCAGGACTGCATGAACTTCTTCGCCATGCCGAGGTCGAAGAGAGATCGCTCCTGCGTGGCGTCGCCGAGTTCGATGATGGAGCGTTTCGGGTTCCAGCGGGAGTTCGAGAGCGCCCGGATGGGAATCTTGAACGTGGGATCCTCGCCTGCCGCCGCCGCACGGACGACGATTTCGCCGAGCGCCACCACGCGCCGCGCGACCTCCGCCTCCTTCGCCTTGTCTCGCGCCATCGTCTAGCTCTCCTCCTCGATGACGATCGTGCTGGGCAGGTCCGCGATCGAGTCGTAGCCGTCGGCGACCTTGCGGTCGGCCAGTTCTGCCGCCTTCGTCTTCTTCTCGGCGATTTTCAGGAGCTGATCGTACAGGGCCTGTCGCGGCTCGCCCGTGAGGCGCGAAACGCTCGAGGCGACCTCGCCGACGTAGTGGGTGAAGACGGCGCGCCGCTTCATCTGGGTTTCGGCGTTGCGGCGGCGGCTAAGATACGTCCCGAGCCGCCGGCCGGCCTCCTGGAGCGCGCGCTTCATCTCGGTCGTGAGCTCCGGATAGTGCGCGATGGCCTCCTTCGACTCGCTCGTGAACGGGACCCAGACGGAGGCGAAGTGGACGAAGAGGACCGCGGGGCCGAGGGGCAGCGCGCCCTTGTGCTGCGAGAGGCCGTAGGAGCGCCAGGCGGTATCGATGACGGACTCGGTGATTCCGCAGGCGCCCTGCTGGTAGATGAGCGGGACGCGGTTCGCGAAGCGAAGGAGCCGCACCGGCTCCTGGGCGCCGGTCTCCTCTCCCTCCTTCGGCGTCATCTCGCCCCCGTAGGCGAGTCCCGCCTCGATCTGGAAGGGCCGGCCGCGATAGACCGACGGGGGACGCGTCACGGCCGTATAGAAGTGCGCGCGGACCTCCTTTTTCAGGCCCGCGAGGATCTGGGGCTCGCCGATCGGCGAGAGGCAATCCGTCGGCGGATTCATGAACTTCGAGTTCTGGATCGCCTGGAAGAGCCTTTCTGCCTCCTCGTGGGAAACGCGCTTGGGGCGCGCCTTGTCGGAAAGATTCGCCGTCTGGCAGAGTCGCCGCGCGACCGCCGTGGACACGCGCGAGAATTCCGTGTGCAGGAAGGCCGAGAGGCGCCTCGACTGCGTCTCCTTGAGCATCTTCATGAGCATGCCCAACTCGATGCCGCGCGGATGGGGCTGGATTTCCGTGGGCTCGGCGGGCAGGACCTTCGAGCCTCGCGGGAATTTGAGCTTCGTCCCGTCGGGCGCCGTGTAGACCATCTCGACGTGCGGATTCGCGATGGCCGTCTGCTCCAGGTACTCGTCGACGCTGGCACGGCCCTTCGTCCAGCGCCCGACCAGCGTCAGCTCGACTTCGGTGCCGCGCGAGAAGCCCGGGTCGGCGACCTCCTCCTCCTTCGCGACCACCGGCTCGTTCTTGCCGGTGTCGATGAGGATCTCGAAATACTGGGCGGGGCGGCGCGCGGAGATCCGGCTCGTGATCCGGACGGGCTTGCCGGTCGTCATCTGGCCGTACATCCCGGCCGCCGAGATCCCGATGCCCTGCTGGCCGCGGGACATCTTCAGGCGGTGGAACTTCGAGCCGTAGAGCAGCTTGCCGAAAATGCGCGGGATCTGGGCGCGGACGATGCCCGGGCCGTTGTCGCGGACGCGCAGCGAGAAGCGATCCTCCTGCTCCAGCTGCTTGATTTCGACCTCGATATCCGGCAGGACCTTGGCCTCCTCGCAGGCATCCAGCGCGTTGTCCACCGCCTCCTTCACCGCGGTGAGCAGCGCCTTCTTCGGCGAGTCGAAGCCGAGGAGGTGGCGGTTCTTCGAGAAGAACTCGGCGACGGAGATTTCCTTCTGCTTCTTCGCCAGTTCATGGGCGATCGTCTGGACGCCGTCCTCGCCGTCGGAGGAAGGGACGGAATCGTCGCTTGCGGAGGGCGGTTTCTCGGCGGCGCGGGGTTTCCGCGGAGCCGGGGCGGCCGCCTTGGGCCGGCCCGGAAGCGCGCGCTCGGCCGGAACGCGCTTCGGCTTCGGAGGTTCCGCGCGCCCCCCCGCGTCAGGAGAAGATTCGGAAGCGGAAAACAGCGTCCGCTGGGCGGGAGCCCCGCCCGAAAAGGTCGTCGGTGCGAGTCGGATTCGGAATTTCATCGGAATAAAAAAGCGTGTTGAATGCCGCCCCGCCCCTCGCACCAGCGCGACCACCGCGCCGCGCGGATTGTAGGCACCCTCCCGCCCGACCGCAACCCCTAGTGGCCGGGCGCCGGCGACTCGCTTTTCGCACGCTTCGGAACGTCCCAGAGCAGGATCGTCCGATCGGCGTGCGCCGTCGCGACCCGGCGACCGTCAGGGGAAAAGGCGAGGCCGAGGATCTCGGACGGGGCCTGGAGGGCCGCGATGTCCTCGCCGGTCGATATGTCCGTCAAGGGCCTCGGCGTCCCGAGCCGAGCCGCGGCGCCCACCGGAAGCGGCGCCTCCATCTCCGCCGGAACGCCGACCGCCGCCGGCTCCCGGCAGGAGGCCGCCGCACCGGCAAGAAGCGCGAGCATCGCCCACGCCCCGGACATCCGCCCGCTCATCCCAATCAGTCTACCGGACCGGCCGGCCGGCGCCCTTCTGGCGGCCGGACGCGGATAGCCCCTGGCACTGGGCGATGAAATCTTCCTTGACCAACGGCCAGTCGTGAAGCATTCCGGAATCGAAGTCCGCCCCGTTCGGCCATACGAGCGTGTGGAATTCGGAATCTATCACGACTCGATCGAAGAGGGCACGGTCCCGAAGGGGACCGAACAAATCGCCTTGCAATACCGGAAGAAAATCAATGACCTGGCGGGTTCCGTCATCGAAGGAGATGTCCAGAACGTAATCCCCTGCCTTTCGGAAACCGGTGACCTTCGAAAGCGTATGCGATGTATTCATCATCGGAGGGGCTCGATTGGATTCGGGGATTGGCCCTGCATCAACAGTTCCCAATCCGCGCGAAGTTCGGGCTGGTGGAGCTCGGCCCAGGCTTCCACCAACCGGCGCTGACGGTTTGGCAGGGAGCCCGCAATGAGTTCCACGGGTTCGATGGAAAAGACGCCGACGCTTTCCTGATAATAGGCGTGAAAATGGGGTGCATGATGCGGAGCGCCGAGTTCGCGAAACATACGCACGACAAGGCCGAAAAACCGGGAGAGTTCGGGCATTTGGGATCCTTAATTTCCATCGCCATCCGCGACATTATAGCCCCGTGCCGGTAGGCCTTCCCAGCGCGCGGGAACGCAAAAGAACGGCAAGGGGATGAAGGGGCTCGTGGCGACAGGCATGGCAAAACTATTATGCCATACGCATGTTTGGCATCAAGCCGATTTCATGCGCCCGGCAATCTACCCGTTTCCTGGCATGGCTTAGAATCCGGGAACACCACCCCTTCCCCAAGGAGCCACGATGAACGCGAAGCGGATTCTGCTCGCCGTCGTTCTTTCCTTCCTCGTTATCGCCGCCGCCTTCTATCCCGCCGCGCGGGCCGCGGCGCCGGCGGAAGCGGGCTTCGAAGGCTCGCCCGCGCTCGTGGTGCAGGTGGACGGCAAGGGGGTGCCGCTCGGGATCTCGAAGGCCGACGTCGTGGTACGGATCGCGGCGGGGGCGGCCGAGGTGCGGATGACGCTGACGTTCAAGAACGAGATGGACCGGGCGCTCGAGGGCGAACTTCTCTTCCCGCTGCCGGACGGCGCGACGGTGTCGGGCTACGCCCTCGACATCAACGGGACGATGGTGGACGGCGTCGTCGTGAAGAAGGACGAGGCGCGCGTCATCTTCGAGAAGGAGGTGCGCAAGGGCGTCGACCCCGGGCTCGCGGAAGTCGCGAAGGGGAACGTGTTCCGGACGCGGATCTATCCCATCCCGGCGAAGGGAACGAGGACAGCGATGGTGCGGTACGTCACGGCATTCCATCGGCAGGGCCGGCAGGACATAGGGATCCCCGGATGGGACTACGAGGCCGTTTCCCTTCCGCTCCAGTTCAAGGACGTCATCCCGGCGGCCCATATCCGAATCGAGGCGGCGGGAATGAAGGAAGCCCCCAAGATCGCGGGGAAGGCCCCGGCGGGGCTTGCGTTCGCGGCGGAGGGCGGGCTCTTCGCGGCGGAGGTCTCGGCGAAGGACTGGAAGCCGGACGGCGAGATCTCGGTCGTCGTGCCGGGCGCGGCCGCGGGCGGCGCGGTCGTGGAGAAGGCCGAATCGGGCGAGTTCTACTTCTCGGTTTCCGACGCGCCCATCGAGCCGAAGAGGGACGTGATGCCTGCGAAGGAGGCCCGGATCGCGCTGTTCTGGGACACGTCGGGCTCGCGCGGCAAGGCGGACATGAAGCGCGAAGCCGGCCTCCTCGAAGGCATCCTCAAGCGCTACGAGAAGGCGACCGTGGACGTCGTCGCGTTCTCCAACGCCCCGGACCGGGCCGAAACGTTCGTCGTCGAGAAGGGCGACGCATCGGCGCTGGTCGCGCGGCTTCGCGCGCTGCCCATGGACGGCGGGACGCGCTTCGCCCCCCTCGCGACGGATCCGGCGAAACCCCCGGACTACGCGCTGCTCTTCTCGGACGGCGTCTCGAACGGCAGCGAGAAGCCGCCCGAGGGATTGAACTGCCCCGTCTACGCGTTCTCCTCGTGCGTCATTTCGGACGCTCCTTTCTTGCGCTTTTTGGCGCTGAAGACCGGCGGGGCGTTCTTCCCGCTGTCCCGCTCGACCGACGAGGACGTCCTGAAGGGGATCGGCTCGGCGCCGTTCTCGTTTTTGCGCGCGACGTTCGATCCGAAGGAGATTTCCAGCGTCGAGCCGTCCGTGCCGACGCCGATCTCGGGCTCGTTCGCACTCGCCGGCCGGCTTCTTTCCGACGAGGCGAAGATCACGCTGCACTACGGCGTCGCCGGGAAGGAGACGGGCTCGAAGGAATTCACGCTCTCGAAGAAGGGCGCCGCCTCCACGGGGGTCGTGCCCATCCTCTGGGCCCAGCGGCGGCTCGACGGCCTTCTCGGCCTGCCCGAGAAGAACCGCGACGAAATCACGAAAACCGGGAAAACGTTCGGCCTCGTGACGCCGGGGACGTCGCTTCTCGTCCTCGAAAACCTCGACCAATACGTCACCTACCGGATCCCGCCGCCGAAGTCGCTGCCGACGATGCGGGCCGAGTGGGAAAAAAGGATCGAGTCGCAGGAGGTCCAGGTCGCGAAGACAAAGGAGGAAAAGCTGAACCAGGTCGCGACAATGTGGAAGGGGCGGCTGGATTGGTGGGAGAGGGAATTCAAGTATCCGAAGGATTTGAGGGTGGCGGGAGAGGGCCGGCCCGGCGAGGACATCGCGCCGGATGAAGTTCGGCCCGAGTCGGATGAGCCGCTGCTGATGCGAAGAGCCAACCCCCACCTCGACATCGCCCCGACGCCGATGGCCCCGCCGCCGCCCGCCGCGCCCGAACGTGCTTTCGCCCCTGCCGAAGCCCCCTCGGCCAAGTCGCCCTCGAAGGGGCACCGGCCGTCGGCGAAGAAGGCCAAGGGCGACCACGGGGGTGGGGGAAACGGCGGAATCCGGGCGGAACGCGCCCTCGCCAACGGCCACGACGCGAAGAACAAGGAAGACGGCGAGGAATCCGAATCCGCCCCTTCCGTCCAGCTCGCCCCCTGGGATCCGAAGACCCCGTATCTCGACGCGCTCAAGGAGGCCGGCCCCGACGGCGCGTACGCCGCGTATCTCAAGCAGAAGGAGAAGCACGGGGACTCCCCCGCCTTCTATTTCGACTGCGCGGACTACCTTTTGAAGAACGGCAAGCGCGCGGAGGGCCTGAAGGCGCTTTCGAACGTGGCCGAGCAGGGCCTCGACAACCCGGGGCTGTTGCGGGTCCTCGCGTACAGGCTCGAGCAGGAGGAGGAGTTGGAATGGGCCGCGCGGATCCTCGAGGAGGTCCTGCGGCTTCGCCCCGAGGAGCCGCAGTCGTATCGCGATCTCGCGCTCATCCTCGGGCGGCTCAAGCGCTACGACCGGGCGATGGATCTCCTCTGGAAGGTCGTCACCGACAATTGGGACGGAAGGTTCCCCGAGATCGAGCTCGTGGCGCTGATGGAACTGAACCGGATGATCCCGCTCGCGAAAGCCGCCGGCCTGAAGCGCATCCCCATCGACCCGCGGCTCGAGAAGCGCCTCGACCTCGACGTCCGGATCGTCCTGCAGTGGGACGCCGACTTGACCGACGTGGACCTCTGGGTCACGGAGCCCTCCGGCGAGAAGTGCTTCTACGGACATGCCGACACCGTCATCGGCGGGCACATCTCGAAGGACTTCACGCAGGGCTACGGGCCGGAGGACTACCTGCTGAAAAAGACCATGCCCGGCGAGTACGTCATCCAGGCGAACTACTACGGCAGCCGCCAGCAGACCCTCGTGGGGCCGGCGACGCTGCGCGCCATCGTCTTCACGAACTACGGCAGAGCGAACGAGGAGCGAAAAACCCTCACCGTGCGCTTGAAGGACGTGCGGGAAATCGTGGACATCGGAAAGATCAAGATGTAAACAGCCTCGCCTGCCGAACGGCGGGTGCGGGCGCGCCGGGTCGGAGGGCCACCTGCAGGATGGCAAGGACCGCGTCGTGGATCCCGGGCGATTCGCTCTCCCGGGAGCCGGCGACGTTGAGGACGGCGATCCCCTTCTCGGAAATCCAGGCGCGGACGGCCCCGGCGGCATCCTCCGGCGTCCCGCGCCCGAGATCGACGTGCAGCGCGGCCTTGCGGTGCTTGCGCGCGAGCGCGAGCGTCAGCGCGCTGCCGCCGCGCGGGGCGCCGGACGTGAAGACGACGGTCCCGTCGGCGGATTCGACGTTCCGCTCGGTGCGATCGGGATAGTCGGGCGTCTCCGTCTCCTCCATCCGGTATCGCACCGGGATCGGGCCGTCCTCGGCGCGCCGCCCCTTCGGGCAGAACCCGCCATGCGGAAGGCCGAGCGCGATCGCGGCGTCGAGGCCGGCCCGGTCGGCCCCCGTCTGCCCGCCGGAAATTATCTTGAGCATGCCAGGAAGCCGCCGTCGAATCAGGGGGGATGTGGAGGATAAGGGACTCGAACCCTCGACCTCGTGAATGCCATTCACGCGCTCTTCCAACTGAGCTAATCCCCCTGGGATCTGCTCCCATCCTACGGAAAGCCGTCTCGGAGTCAAACCGGTTTCATCGGTATCATCCCGGAGCCATGCGAGGACAGTGGCGGCTGGGCGCCGGGATCGCACTTATCGCGTCGGCCGGCCTGGCCTTCCTCGGGCCCGCCGTCGTCCGGCTGAGCGGGATGTTCGAGGACAGCATCCCCCGCATCCTTCCGGCGGCCGCACTCGCCTGCCTGTTCGCCATCGGCGCTTTCATCGCCACCATCGAGCGGCGCGCCGACGCCCGCTCGACGCTCTCCGGGACATTCGCCCGCACGCTCTCCGGCGCCTCGGGCTTCGCCATCCTCGCCGGCGGCGTGCTCGTCTGCCTCGGAGGTGTTCAGGTGTTCCGAACGACATCGTTCCAGGCGCTCACCCATAGTCCCACGCCAGGAAAGGACTTCGACGCATCCGTTCTCGTCGCGATCCGTTTCGCGTCCGTCGGCTTTCTGCTCCTTGCCGCCAGCCAGGCTCTCGCGTTCGCCTGCGAATGGTTCGGTTTCAAAAAGGACTCCTGGCCCGAGTTCGACGGGCAAATCCCATCCGGATTCCCGAGCGGCGAATCGATTGGCGTCTTCCTCTTCGCCTTCTCCTTCATCGGAAGTTACCTTCTGGGCCGTCATTTCATGCACGTCAACGCGCAACCCGGCCCGCCGCAGGTATCGGAAATCATCTCCACCCTCCACCTGATGACGACGTTCGTGCTACTCGCCGGCGCGTCGCTCGGCCTCATCGGCCTCTCCCGCCTCTATTCCATCATTTTGCCGGATGACAGGACGCCGGCTCCCCCGGCTTGATTCTTTCCCGCCAATCCCTTCTCCTTCCCCCATGGAAGTCGAAATCTTCTCGGTCTGCGACGCCGCGACGGATTCGGGCGGGAAGCTGAACATTCTCGGAGCGTTCGACACGCTCTTCGCCGGAAAGTTCCCCTTCGCCCACCCCCAATGCGCCATCGCGCTTCGGGTCCGGTTCTCGAAGCACGAGGCGGGCGAGCACAAGTTCGACATCCGCCTGATCGACGCCGACGGCCGGGTCGTCCTGCCGCCCCTCAACGCGGACGTGCGGGTCGCGATTCCGCCGGAGGCGCAGTCCTCGGTCGTCAACATGGTCCTGAACATCCAGGGCCTGCGGCTGGAGCGCCACGGGGAATACGAGGTGAGCCTCTCCGTCAACGGAAAGCCCGCCGCCTCGCTGCCGCTGGTCGTGCGACCGACGGCCTCCTGACGCGACGGCCTCAAGGCGGCGGCGCGGGAGCCAGCGCCCCGGAGGACTGCAGGATCCCCAGGGTCAGCAGCGCCCCCATGAGGGACTTCGGGGCCTCGGCGGACGCGCGCTTCTTCTCCGAACGGACCTGGATCGAGGCAAGCGCCTTGCTCGCGAGCGCCGCGGCGGGCACCGGCAGTTCGGCGATCCCCCCCGCCCCGCGCGCATCCTTGATTTTCTGGCGGACGGTATCCGCGGCGGCCTTGGCGTGCCCGTCCGAATCGTATTCCGCCTCGAGGCGGAGGGATTCCCCCTCCTCGCCCGCGAAGGAGAGCGTGAAGGCCCGCAGGCCCTCGAGCCAGGCCATCCCCGGCTGGGACGTCCAGATCGATTTGAGAAAATCCGGAATCTCGACGGCCACCCATCCGCCGGACCCGAGCGGGGCTTTCCGGATCCGCTCGGCCATCCTCGGGATCGAAAGGATCCCGTCCTCCGCGCCGGGCTTGCGGACGATGACCCCGCGAACCGAGGCGTCCGCCCCGCCGCCCGCCATCCCCATCCCCGTCATGCCGCCGCCGACCAGGATCGTCCGATCGTCCAGGAACGAAAGCACTCCCCCCTGGCCGGAGGCCGGGTCCTTCCATTCGAACGTTTTCGTCCCGCCGTCCTCGACGGCCTTCGCGCCGAACTTGCCGGCGAGGTAGGCGCCGATCCGTTCCCGATCGAACGTCCCCCGGACCAGAAGCACGGCGAAGGCGTTGCCCGTCATCACCTCGAAGGACGCCCCGAGCACGGCGCCGTCCACCCGGAAGTTCCCGACCTCCGAGAAGGCGCGCTCGACACCATCGTCGGCGTCCTTCCATTCCTCGCGCCACTTTGAAAGCGCCGCGTCGCGGTTCGGGCAGACCGCGAGGACCGAATCGAGGGAAAGCGCCTCCGCCGCAACCGCCTGGAGGCTGCGTGCGTCCTTGTCCCGCGCGAGCGGAATCGAGACGACCACCTGGGTGGAGGCCGGAAGGCGGGCGATCAGATCCCGAAGTTCCGATTCCTTCATCGCCTCCGCGGGCTTCGGCGCGGGCGTCCCCTCGATGGCCGTAATCGCGCGGGCGGCGTGGGCGCGCAGGAAGGGATCGGGGCCCTCTCCCGCGAGCCGCTTCAGCAGGGGCAGCGCCTCCTTCGCCTTCAGCCGCCCAAGCATCCGGACCGCGCAGATCCGCGTCAGCGCCTCGCCCTGCGAGGACTCCTCGATCGCGTCGGCGAGTTCGGCGGCGCGGGCGGCGACCTCGGGGTCCCGGCTGGCCTTGGCCTTCTTAAGCGCCGGCAGCGCCGGCCGCCCGATCGAGCGGAGTTCCCTCGAGGCCTTCTCGCGCGTCGTGAAGTCGTCGTTGCCGAGGTCCGCGATCCACTTCTCGACGCCCGCGGCCCCGCCGCCCTCCAGAAACCGCACGAGAGCGGGCGCGCTCCGCTCGATTCCCTTCTTCTCGAGGTGCGCGGATTCGTCGACGAGCGACGCGAGGTCGCCCTCGGGGGGAAGCATCGGCCAAAGCAAAAGTCCCAGGAACGCCAGCGCCGGCGCCGCGCTCGTCACGCGCGCCTCCTTTCGAAGGCTGAACAACAGGGGGATTGCCTCCATCCTACACCCCCGCCCTTCCCTCATGACCCCGCTGGGAAACGCACCCGTCGCGGCGCGGGGGATCGACTTTCCGGCGGGGCGGGCGCAGAATTCGCGCCGTGGACAGGCTCAAGGGAATCCCGTTCCGGGGCGTCGTGCCGGCGGCGCTCATGCCGTTCGCGGACGACCTCTCGATCGACCGGGCGGCCTTCCGCCGGCACGTCGCCATCCTCGCCGCGACGAAGGGCGTCACGGCGATCCTGGTGAACGGCGAGGCGGCGCAGGCGAGCGCGCTTTCGCTCGAGGAGCGCAGGACCGCCCTCGCCGAGGCGCTCGCGGAGACGGGCGGACGCGTCCCCATCCTCGCGGGCGTCGGATCGGGCGCGTCCGACGACGTTGAGGCCCAGGCCAAGGACGCCGAGCGCCAAGACGCGAAGGGGTTGCTCGTATTTCCGCCGGCAAGACCGCAAACGGCACATGGCGAAGGGCGCGGGACGGGGGTCGGATCGCAGCGACCTGTCGGAGTGCGGTCCAACGCCATGAATTCGTCTACCTTCCGTGGACCGCACGGAGACCGGGAGCGCGAGACGAGCCCCCACCCCGAGCCCGAGTCTGCGAATCGCACGCACGGCGAAGCGGCGCTGGAGCGGTTCCGGCGGATCGCGGGCGCCACGAGCCTCCCGCTGGTCGCCTTCCAGCAAAAAGTCGGCGTCGGCCCCGGCTACGAGACCGAAATCCTCCTCCGGATCGCCGCGATCCCCTCCGTCGCGGCCGTGAAGGAGGGCAGCGGCGATCCCCTCCTCTTCGAGCGCCACCTCCGCGCCCTGCGGGCGATGCCCGGCAACATCGCCGTCTGGACCACGCACAGCCGCTGGCTTTTGGCGGATCTTGCGACCGGCGCCGACGGCGTCGTCTCGGGGATGGGCAGCGTCGCCGCCTCCCTCCACGCGCAGATTTGCGAGGCCGTCTGGAAGGGCGATCTCCCCGCCGCCCGCGCCGCGAGCGACCGCCTGTTCCCCCTCGTCGAGCTCTTCTACGCCCCCGGCATCAACGCCCACACCCGGATGAAGGCGGCGCTGGCGTTGAAGGGAATCTTCCCGAGCGCGCGCGTCCGCCCGCCAATGAGGGATTTCCCCGAGAGCGAACTCGCGCCCCTCCGCGCCGCCCTCGAGCGGGTCGGGTGGATCTGAAGAACTGTCCGCTATTCCTCGGACGCCGGGTCCGGCTCATCGGGACGTTCCCCGGCCACCACAGGCGGGATGGGCGGCGTCTCGCGCCGCTCCGTCATCCACTTCGCGAGCAGCGGCGGGACGGATCTCACGGCTTCGAGCAGTTGCGATTCCTCCGTCGGCTGGCGGAGGACGGAAAGAATCGAGCCGTCGGGAGCGAGGAAGGCGATGGCGGGGAGGTCCTTCGAGGGGCTGTCGGCTTCGCCGAATCTGTCCCTGGGGCCCATCTCCGGTCTCCAAGGCCCGATGCACCGGTCGAGGTTTCGCACCCAGGCCTGCCGCTCGCCTTCGTAGCGCTCCCAGGCTTCCCACTGGCGCTTCCGCTCCTCTTCCGTCGCGCCATCGTTCAACGGCGGCGCGACAGGCTGCGGGAGGCGGATCGGAACCAGGGCGGCGGCTTTCACGGCCGCCCGGAATTCGGACGAGTCCGAAAGGATGACCTTCTGGCTTTTCTCCTCGCGTCCAGGATTCGGCGTATCCCCGTTGTGCCCCTTCGTCGGATTTTCGAGGCGGGTGACGAATGTCCCCGGCTTCGGGTGCGGGACAACGACCATCACCGCCAAGCTTTCCGCCTTCGCCTTCGCGAGGGCCTCGTCGAGAGAGCCGAGCCATTCGATCGGCGCCGTCGCGGAAGGCGCGTAGGAGGCTTTCGAAGGAGGCCTGTCCGGCTGGACGCCCTTCACGGGGCGGTTGTCGCAGCCGGTCAGGTTCGTCGCCAGCAGCGCCGCGGCGGCGAGGCCGGCGGCGGCGCGGGAGAGGACGGGCCGGCCCGCGCGGGCGGCGAGCGAATCCGCCATCGCGGAGATCGTCGCGGGCGGAACGGATCCGAGGATCGCCTTCTCGCTCTCGGAGAGGGCGATGCCCGCCGAACGGGCCGCCCCGACGGGATCGGCGAGAATGTCGCCGCGCCACTCGGGCGAGATCCCCGCGAGCGTCAGCAATTTCTCCATCCCGCGCGGGATGTTCCGCGCGCCCGCCCCCCCGTCCTCCGGCCTCGGCCCCACGATCGTCGGACCCGGCCCTGCGCCGCCC
Organism: uncultured Planctomycetia bacterium; assembly: GCA_964358555.1. Taxonomy (GTDB): domain Bacteria; phylum Planctomycetota; class CAYHQZ01; order CAYHQZ01; family CAYHQZ01; genus CAYHQZ01. Next base: position 8,373 of record CAYHQZ010000002.1, on the reverse strand, counting down.
GCATTCTCGTCCATGCGCCCTCCGTTTCCGGTCATTCCACGAATGCCGGATCCTATCCAATCCCGAAACGGCCGTGCAACCTCATGACGCTTGGGCTGCAAAGCCGATCCGAGGCTTCTTCTCGACAGCCGGAGGATTGGCAAGCGCCTCGATGGCGTCGAAGACGGCTTGGAACCTGGCGTCGGTCTTCTTCTCCATCGCGTCGAGACGTCGGGCGAGATCCTTGTGGGAGGCGATAAAGGCCCGCAGACGGACGAACGCGCGCATGATCGCGATATTGACCTGGATCGCCCGCGGACTGCGCAGGACGCTCGAGAGCATCGCGACGCCCTGCTCGGTAAAAACGCCGGGGAGGTATTTGGTGTGCTGACCGCGCCCTTTCTTTAAGGTCACAAGTTGTGACCTTAAAGATTCGCTCTCCTCCCATGTCAGCGAGAACATGAAGTCCCCGGGAAAGCGATCCAGGTTCCGCTTGACGGCTTGGTTCAGGGCCTTCGTTGAAACGCCATAAAGCCGCGCCAAGTCCATGTCCAGCATGACCTTGTATCCGCGAAGCAGATAGATCCGGCGCTCGATGGTTTCGTCCGGAACATGCACGCAACCGGGCGGCTTCATGCCGGCATGATACCACTCTCATGTTTGGCATCAAGCGGCCGATGCAATCGCTTCGCCTTTCGCGATACGGCCAAGCGCCCGTCCGCTACGGCCGGATCCCGTTCGTAGGCGACGGCCCCGCGCAACTTGACTTCTCGTCCATACGTCCTCCGTTCCGGATTATTCCAAGTTCTCCGCGTCGGCCAGGTCCTGGTGCCGGCCGGAGGCCTTCTTGTTTCGCTTCAGGTCCTGAAGCCCGATGAAGGAGACGGTCACTCCGTCGATTTCGGCATCCTGTCGCAAGTCGAAGCAGGTCCCGAACTCGACGCCGGACAAGGTGGTCAGGATGTCGATGCGGTTCGGAGGCTGCCCCAGCTGGACGATCTGATCAGGCTCGAGAAAATCCTGTTCCTTCAGTCCGAGCGACCCGAACCCGAAGCGGTCCAGCGCCCGGACGATGTTCGCCGCGTTCGAAGGCGTCCTCTCGATCCAGACATCGATGTCCTTCGTGTAGCGGGGATGCCCATGGAAGGCGACGGCGTATCCGCCGACGACAAGATAGCGGACGCGGCTATCGTTTAACGATTGAATGAACTCTTTGAAGTCTGGGCTCAGCATGGTATTTCCAGCGATGGTAATCGCGCCGGATTTCCTCGAGGGCATCGATCCGCGCCTGGGGCGGCTGCGACTGCCAGTACGCGAAGTCGCTCTTCCGCCGACGCAGCCCCACCTTGGCGACGGTCTTCTGTACCAGGGTCTCCAGGTTCACACCCGCTATTCTACAGCCGGATCCCGTTCGTAGGCGGCGCGGGGGGCGGCATTTCGCGCCGTTCCCCCGCCGGGTTCGAACCGGCCGGGGGCAGCGCGGGCGGAAGCCTCAATCAGAATCCCAGGAATCCCTTCTTGAACGAATAGTCGAACTCGATCGACAGGGCGTCGCCGAGGACGAGGATCCGCTCGAAGAAGCAGGGCTTGCCGTTCACGGGCAGCTGCACCTTGATGGGCGAGACGCCGGCGGCGGTGGCCTGCTTGTCGAACTCCTCCTGCACCTGCTGCGCCATCTGCTGGGCCTCCTCCATGTTCCCGACGGGCGCCTGGGCCTCGAGGCCCGGAAGCGTCCCCAGGCGCGTGAAGGCGTCCACCTTTTTCATCGGGCCCGCGAAGCCCGAATAGGATCCGTCCTCGGGCAGGTACAGGCTCGCCATCGCGTGGGTCACGGGTTCCAGGCAGGTGGGGAATTCCACCTTCATCCTGCCCTTCACGCCGGGCTCGGCCCCCTTCTCCACGTAGACCAGCTCCACCGGGAAGGCGGCGAGGTCGCTCGATCCGCGATCCGAGCGCACGAGCGGGATCAGGACCCGGCCCTGCTCGTCCTTGGCCGGCCTCGTCGGCTGGCCGTTCACCTGCGCGCTCCAGATGTCGGCGCCCTTCGGCATCGAGAGGCGCAGGAACTGGTTTCGGTTGTTCCGGACGCTGTAGAGGGCCTTCACGATCCGCCGGCCGTCCTTCGTCTGCATCGCCGTGTAGACGGCCGAGTCCACGAGGGTGAGCAGCACGCCCACGTCCTCGTGGCGCTTGACCGCGAGCGGCACCTTCACGCCCTCGCCGGAATACCGGAAGGCGAGCAGGATCGGCTGGCCGGTCATCGCGATGATGTCCGGCGGCAGTTCGCGCACGTCGATGGCCGTCGCGCCAGCCGCGGCCGGCGCCGAGATCTCGACGTTCGACAGGGCCACAACCCCGATGAAGCCCGTCTCGCGGACCGAGTCCTTCGTCCGCAGCAGCGGGGATTCGACCGAGGCAGCCTTCGCGGGCTTCTCGAAGGTGGCGACCAGCGAGTAGCCCCCGAGGATTTCCGAGGCGAGGTGGACGGTGAGCAGGTTGTCCTTCACCCGCCAGTCGCGCACGCGCTCGCCCGAGACCCCGAGGATGCTCGCCCCCTCGGGCACGACGAGATCGAGCGTCCGGACGGCGGTGTGGAGGACCTGGACGTCCACCCGCTGGCGCCCGAGGATCACGCCGTCGCCGATCGCGAGCAGCGTCCGGTTCTCGGAGAAGATCTTCGGCGGGACCTTCTCGGCCTCCGGAATCGCGCGCTCCCAGGCGATCGAGACGAGCGGCATGTCGGAGGGCAGGGCCGCGAGGACGCGCGTGCGGCCGCCGTCCGTCTTCTTCGCCACGGCCTGGCCCTTCTCGATTTTCACGTCCACGTCCTTCTGGTCCACGTCGAGATCGAGGACGCCGGTCGAGGAGGAGATCCGGGGGAACGAGACGCGGTTGATCCCGGCCTGCTCGGCGACGGCGGCGGCGAACGAGGCCTTGAAGTCGATCTCGCCGGCCTGCTCGGTCACGAGCTCGTAGTAGACCGCGCCCGCGACGAGGTAGGCCCCCGGCGGCAGCGAGACGGAGCGCACGGCCACCTGGGAGGCGAGCACCGGGATCCGCTTCCAGCCCTTCTCCTTGAGAACGTTGATCTTCATGTCGAGCGTGAAGTCCGCGCCGTCCTTCGTGAGGACGCCCTTGTAGGAGGCGCTCGAGACGATGAAGTCGGCCGGCGGCTCGGCCTTTTTCGCGTCGGGCTTCTGGCGGATGCTCCACTCGAGGAGCGCCTTGAACTCCTGCCAGGAGAGCGTGACCTTCGCCTCGCCCATCCGATCCACCTTCACGCCCAGGAGATCCTGAACCTCGGCCCAGGGGATCGTCAGCGCCCCCGGCGCCGGCCGGTCCTCCGTAAAGCCCGTGACCTTCTTGAAGGTCTCCCAGTCGAGACTCACGCGGCTCTTGTCGTCCGCGCCCGGCCCTTTGTTCTGGGCCGCCGGCGGGGTCTGCCCGGACGCGCCCGCCGCCACGAGCCACAACCACGCCACCGACCCGATCACGACATGACGAGAGGTCATTCCTCTCCTCCTTTCCATCGGTAATCGCAACGAATCTCGTGAACGTCCTCCGGATTCCATAAGAGTTTCTCGAAACGGAACACCCGGCCCGTCCGCGGGAGCGCGAAGCGCGCGGGCAGCACGATCGGCTCCGGCCAGGCCAGCGTCTCGCCGTGGCGCGCGGGCGGCCCGCCCTGGACCATCGTGATCGCGCGATCGGCGATGAGCAGGACGAAGCCTGCCGGCAGGATGATCCGCTGCTCCTGGCAGAGGATGTCCAGCGCCCGCTCGGAGGCGCCCTGGATGCGGATTTCGGTCCCCTCGGGGAGGCTCGCGTCCACGCCCACGATCGCTTCGGTCTCGAGCGCCGGCGGCGAGAGCCCCTCGGGCGTGCCGAGGGCTTGCGCCATGGCGCGCAGCGTCACGGCCTGCGCCCGATCGCAGACGGCGAAGCGCAGGGCATCGTCCGTCTCCTTCCACACGATTCCCGCGGCGGCGGCCTCCTCGCCCGAGAGCGGCAGGACCGTGGTCCGCAGGCCCACCCGCCGGACGACGCGCTCGCGCAGGGCGTTGAGGTACTCGACGACCTGCCGCTGAACGTCCGGCTCCTGGTTGATGATGAGGTTGCCGTCGCGGAACGCGATGGACGTCCCCGGCCCCCAGCGGCCTGCTGCAATGTTGTCGCGGATGTACTGGGCGAGGTTCTCGCCGGAGAACATGTCCCCGCCCGCCTCGGGGCCGAGATCGAAGCCGAGGCCCGTACCGCCCGAGAGGCCCGCTTCCGCGTCCGCCCCGCCGAAGACCGGCATCGTGATCGCGGGGCCGGGGAACTGCACCGCCGGCACCTGCGCGACGTCCCGGATGTCGTAGAAGCGCATCTGAACATCCGGAATCGCAGGCTTTTCCTCCATCTCCTTCTCGAATTCCTCTCGATCGACCAGGCTCACGTTGAGCCGATCACGCTCGTGGCGCGCCTCGATCGCCATGTCCCGCATCCGGCTCGCGTCGCTGTTGTAGGGATCGAGTTTCAGGATGTCGTCGGACAGGGCTTCGGCCTTCTCGTACTGCTTTAAGCCGTAGGCCTTCCGCGCCTCGGTCGCAAGATCCCAGATCCGGGGATCGAGCCGGCGGACCTCGATTTCCTGCTCCCGCTGGGCGATCCGGATGGCGGCTGGATACTGCTCGCGCTCGATCCGCGCCTTTTTCTCGCTTTGCAGCCGGATCGAATCGTCGATGAGCTGGTCCGCCTGGCGGCGGTAGCCCTCGACGCTCATCTCCCAGGGGACGATCCGCAGCCGGTCCTTGACCCGCCGGAACTGTTCGATCGCCAGCTTGTATTCCTCCTTCTCGTAGTGCCGCCGACCCACGACGAGGATATTTTCGATTTCGACAACGACCGCTTGGTTCCTGGCCTGCTCCTCCCCCGCGACCTGTTCGGCCGTCAGGCGCGTCTCGTCATGGCGCTCGCCGAGGTTGGCGCGGGCGCGCTCGAGGAAGCGGCGGGCCTCGCCATGCTTGGGATTCAGCTGGAGGCACTTCTCCAGGTTCTCCCTCGCCGTGACGTAGTCGAAGGAATCGTAGGCCTGCTTGCCGACCTGGAAGTAGTGCTGGGCGATGAATTCAGTCCGCGCATCGGCCCGCCGGGTCTCGGCGGTGACTTCCTCGAAAATCTTCCGGCTCTGCTCGCTCATGCCCGAATCGGCCGGGGGAAGACCCGGCTTCGTAGCGCCACCCGCGGCCTTTTCCCGCTCCCCCGCCAGTCGGGCGCTTTTCGCACCGATGCTGTAGTAAATCCGGGCGGCCTGCTCCGGCGATTCCCCGGCCTGCTGCAGCGCGTAGATCTCGGCCTGGAGGCGGGCCTTCTCCTCCTGGGCGCTCTCCGTCCGGGCGGCGTCGGGGGCGTTCTCCGTCCGCGCCCGGATTTCGGGTTTGACGGGGCCGCGATTCGAGATGAACCCGGCGTCGATCGAGGAGGACGCCGCGATCGGAGAGGCGGACGGCGGCGCGGGGGAAACCGGCGAGAGGACGCCGAAGTAGGAGCCCAGGAGGTCCTCCCGCGGCGCCGGCCGCGTCCGCACCTTCGGCTTCGGCGGCGTGTTCAGCCCCGAGACGATGGAGCGGCCGCCCGAACGCGCAAGATTCCGGCCCAGCTCCTCCTCGAACACGTTCTCCGTCCGAGCGGGCAGGCGGGGCTCGTCCAGGGAAACCCCGTCCAGGGCTCCGGGAGGCGGCTCGGCATAGGTCCTGGGCTTGTCCGCGACGGCTCCGGCCTTGCGGGCCTTGAGAATCACCTGCTCCGCCAGTTCCTCCCGCTGCTTCTGCAGCGCCGCGACGGTTTCCCGCTCCCGCTCGATGGGCTTGCGCTGCTCCGAAATCGATTCGAGGGCGGCGTTCTTCTCGCGCTCGCCGAGGGCCCCGCGCCGGGCGAGCTCGCGGGTGGCCGTCTCGGCCTCCTCGAGGGCCGCCGCCGCCTCGGCCGACCGCCCCGCCGCCGCCGCCTGCCCGGCGCGGCTCAACGCCTCCCGCTGGCGGTTTGCGAGCCCCTCGGACTTCTGCCGGATCTCGGTCTTCGCCTGCTCCGCGAGGGCGCGCTGCTCGCGCTCTTTCACGCTGCGCCTGCCCGTCGCCACCTCGATGTTCGAAAGCAGGCGCTTCGCGTTTCGGACGTCGGGGGAGTCGACCTCGAGGGAGGCCGCCCGGTCCAGGTTCCGGCGGGCCTCGGCGATGTCGCCCGCGCGGTAGGCCTCGTCGCCTAAGAGCCAGTAGTTGCGCGCCAGCTCCCGGGCGGCGGCCTTCGGGTCGATCGAGGGCTTCTCGTCCGCCTTCCAGTCCGGGTCGCGGTAGGCCCGCGCGTAGTCGAGCGACACGGTCGCCGTCTCGCGGGCGTAGCGATCCACCGGCGAAAGCCCCCCGGCCCAGGAGCGCGGGGCGAACCCCTCGGGCAGGTAGCTTTCCGAGGTCGCGTACGCGGCCGGGACGTCGGCGCGCGCCAGCGGGATCGCGAGCGTCCCCTTCCGCGAGAGCGGCGGGGTTTTCATCGCCCAGACGATTTCCACCGGGAACGAGACCAAGCCCTCGATGGTCTGCGTGGACTTCGCGAGGGGCACGAGGATCCGCCCGCCCTCCCCGCGGGCGAGACGCACGGGAAGGTCCGACACGCGCGCTTCCAGCAGGATCGCGCCCTCGGGAAGGAAGATCCCAAGGAACGGCCGGACGCCGTTGCGCATCTCGTAAACGACCTTCTGGACGAGGCCGCCGAAAGGCGCGAGGAACGTCTCCACGCGCGCCTCGTCGATGATCGTCTCGCGCACCGCGAGCTCGTCCATCCGGACGATCTCCGCCTCGCCGCGGATCCCGCCCGATCCGAAGGCGCGGGCGAAGGCCGGCGTCCCGGCCGAGAGCATCTTCGCGTCGTCCGGCAGATCGAAGAGCGCCATCGGCTCGCCCGGCGCGCCGTCGGATTCCAGGAGGACCCCTTCGCCCTGGTGGGCGACGGCGAGGATCCCGCCCCGCATCGACGCCCCCGAAACGCCAAACGAAGGCATCGACACCTTCCCCGTCCGCGTCGCCCGCGGAACCTCGCAGGAAATCCCGATCCGCGTCCGGCCGAGGATCGCGCCCCGGAGGAACACCTCCGCGCCGGAGGCGCCGGCCCGATGCGAGCGGACGTCCGGGCCCGTCACCTCGAGCCGGTCGAAGCCTTCGGGCAGGTCCAGCCGGATCGCCGCGGCGGGGCCGCCGGCGATTTCGAGATCGACCCGCGCGCGCCCCTCGTGGGCGTCGTCCCGGATCCGCCAGGCGACGAGGCTGCGCGCGGACAGCAGCGGCGCTCGATCGGCGATCGGGCGCAAAGGCTCCCAGACGGCCCGGACCACGCCGCCCTCGACCGTGGTCCCGACGAGCCCGTGCGTCCCCTGCCCTTCCTCCCCCGCGATCGGAATCGGCGAGCCCGAGACGCGGACGAGACGGGCGGCCGGCGAATCGAACCGGACCGTCGTCGGGACGCCGCGCGCCGACGGCATCGCCAACTCCCCGTCGGCGGGAAACGCGGACGCCGGCAGGGACGAGGAGGCGGAGATCCGGAACTCGCCGGGGCCGGTCGCGTCGAGGACGAGCCACTTGCCGCCTGCGTCCTTCCTCATCGTCGCCGGCCGGCCGTTCACCGTGACGCTTTTCCAGGCCACGGCCGCCGGCAGGATCGGAACCTGCGCGCCTTTCCTCGCGAGGACGCGCAACTCGACGATCGTCCCGAAATCGACGCCTTTCGCCGTCTCGGAAATCCGGTGCTCGATGGCGCCGAAGAAGAACGGCTCGGGCGGCAGAGCCGAAGCCTTCGGCCAGGACGCGTCCCGCTGCCAGGACCACATCACCGAGAACGGGACCTCGAAGCGGAGGGGCGAATCCTCCGGCATCCGCTTCAAGAGCTCGCTCCGAACGTCCTCGTCCGCCGCGAGCGCCCCGCCGGGAAGGAACGCGAACGCGGCGAGAAGAGCGGCCGCCCATCGCCAGAGCCGAACCGCCACGCGTAACCTCCGTTCAAACCGCGGTGCCGGCGCTCACTCTACCACGCCCCGGCCCCCATCGGTCAAGGGAAAGGATTTTCTCCCGCCGGCCCGGACGGTTTCCCGGCGACGGCAACGCCGCCCGTATAATCCGCGCAGACCCCGAACGATGAAGCCACAAGAACGGACACCGCCCCGGCCCGCCCCGAACGGGCTGCTCGCCCCCGCGATCGCCGCGGTCGCAATCTTCCTGGCCGCGAGCGCCCTCACGCTCGCCGACGTCCCCGCGCCCGAAGGCCCGCCCCCGCCGGCCGGCGGCTCGCCCGCCCCGGCCCCCGCCCCGCCCCCGCCTCCCGCCCCGGCGGACGCCGCGTCCCGCCCCCCCGTCTACGTCCTCGTCA
>CAYHQZ010000001.1:18700-41812 GCA_964358555.1 uncultured Planctomycetia bacterium | reverse complement strand
TCAAGGCCGCGGGTGCCCGCAAGACGTCCGCCACCGGCCCGGCCGTCGTCGCCGCCCCGCGGAAGAAGATCGACTTCAAGCTCTGGACCGGCCTGATCCTCGGCGTCCTCGTCTTCGGGATCGCCGCCGTGATGATCCTCTCGAAGAGCATGGCCGAGCTCCAGAAGATGAAAGATGATTTCGAAGGCGGGAAGAAGGATTGGGCGCTTGTCGATCGCATGGGCGCGATCTTCACCACCGAGGCTTTGTGCCGGGCCCCCGATTTCGGGTCCAAGGTGGTCATCCCCGTCCTCGAGGATCTTGTCAAGCAGGACAAGAACCGCCATGCCCGCTGGTCCGCCGTGGCGGGCCTGCGGTTCCTCGAGACGGAGGAGACCTACAGGATTCTCGTCGCCGCGGCGGAACGCGAGATCAAGGACGGCCCCGGGAAGGGCGACCCCTTGTTCCGTTCGGCGCTCTGCTTCGCCCTGGACGGCCACTTCACGGCCAAGCGCTTCAAAGAGCGCTTCAACGTCGACCACTCCCAGGAAATCATCAAGATCATGAAGGCGCTCTCGCGGGAGGAGCCCCGCCTTTCGGTTCGGATTTCCGCCGCCCGCTCCATCGCGAAGGTCGAGGGCGCCCTGCCTCTCGCGAGCCTGCAGAACCCCGAGGACGAGGAAATCAAGAGGAACAAGGCCTCCGTCCTTTTCACGTCGGACTGGCTGCTCGACTTCCTCGACGTCAACTACGGCCCCGACACGAAGGCCTACCTGTACGTCTTCGTGCAGAAGGGTGCGCAGTGGACCTCCGGCAGTTACGTCCGCTACAAGGCGGCGACCATCCTCGCCCGGCACATGGACCCCATGTGCGTGGCCGTCTTCGAGGACAAGATCGTCCCCTCGAACCCCAACCTCATCCAGCGCCGCCACGCCATGCGCCAGCTGGGCCTGGTCGCCCAGGAATCCACCTTCCCGATCCTCGTGGACATCCTGAAGGCCTCGGCGGATGAGCAGATCGGCGGGGGCAAGGAAGGGGAGATTGAGCGCACGGCCCGCGAGATCCTCGTCCGCGCCGGAAAGAAGGCGATCCCGGCCCTGCGGCGGGGCATCGAGGAGGGCACGAACAACCAGCGCTACATGCTGCTGAAGGTCCTCTCCTCGATCCCGGACGAGGACGTGATCCCGATTCTCATCGAGCGGCTCCAGCTCAAGGACACCGTGCCGCAGGTGCAGTCCGTCGCCGCGCGCGGGCTTTCCCCCTTCTACAACCGCCCCGGGCTCTTCCTCAAGGAGAAGGGGATCCTCGAGATCCTGACCAACGTTCTCGAGGCCGAGAACGAGGATGTCCGCCGCGATGCCTTCCAGTCGCTGACGAAGATGGTCATCTTCGATTTCGGGTACCGCCCCGACGACTCGTTTCCGACGTCGACCCGGAAGCGCTGGGCCCAGCTCTTCCGGGACTGGCTCAAGGAGAACAGCGGCAAGTCCCGCCTCGACTGGCTCGAGCAGGCTTCCAAATTCAAGGATCCGGAGAACAAGGAACACCAGTCGGTGATCCGCCGCCGGGCGATCGAGGAGATCGCGGAGGCCGGCTCCAAGGAGGTTTTGGAACAACTGATCCGGACGATGGGCGACGAGACGGACTTCTCGATGCGGAAATTTGCCGCCGACAAGATCGCGATCTACCGGGGCGGCGCCGCCGTGGTCCGGGATCTCTCCAGCCGCGTGAAGAATTCCCCGGACTGGAACCAGCGGGAGTCCTCGGCCATCGTCCTCGGGAAGCTCCGCTACCGGGAGTCCTTCCAGGCCCTCGTCTACGCGGCCAAGGACAAGAGCGCCAACGTCCGACGGGCCGTGGCGATCGCCCTGGGGGAACTCGGCGCTCCCGAGGGCGCGGATGCGCTTCTCAAGATGGACAACGAGAGGGAATACAAGGTCATTCGCGACGCGGCGCTGCCGTCTCTGGCGAAGTGCCACGATCGCCGTTCCATCCCGATCATCGTCGAGCGGATCGACAAACTGGATCCGAACAAGAACGAAGACAAGGCCACCCTCGAACAGTATGTCGAGGCCCTCGTCCAGATCGGCCATCCGGAGGCGATCCAGCCCCTCCTCGAAATCGCCCGGAAGCAGGCCTTCCCCGCCGCGGTCCGCGCCAAGGCGATCGAGGGCATCGGCCGCGCCTTCGGGCAGGAGCAGGGGGGCGAGATCAACAAGCTCATGACCGCGGACGCGGCGCCGGAGATCAAGTACGCATGCGCGACCGCGCTCGCCCGGTTCAAGGAACTGTCCCCCAGGGTGCTGACGAATCTTATCGATGCCCTCGGCCAGCCGAAGTACCGGATGCAGGCGGTGGAGGCGCTTGCGGTCCTGAAGCCCAGCGATGCGAGAATCATCGAGAAGCTGCTTTCCCTCGGAAAGGTCTCGCCGACCGCGAGCCCCGAGGAGGTCCTTCTGGCCGTCGCCGCGGTCGAGGCGCTCGGGCAGCTCGGGAACGAGGAGCCGGTCTGGCAGCCCCTGGACGAGATGCTGGCCAAGCCCCCCGACGACGTTGCGGTGGCCGCCGCCGTGGCCCTCGGAAACCTCGCGCGCCAGGGAGGGGTCAATTCCCTCAAGGCCCTCGCGCGGGCCCTCCAGGAACGTGACGGGATTACCACGCCCGTGCGGATCCGGGCGGGCCAGATCCTCGAGGACCTCCATCCCAACAATCCCTCGGTCGTCCTCATGCTTCTCGAATCGCTGAAGTCCGACATCCCCGAGGTCCGTGCGGCCTGCGCCCGTGCGCTCGGCTACGTAGGCGACGAGAACACGGTCCGAAGCCTCATCGAACTCCTGACGGATCCCGACTGGCGCGTCGTCCACGCGACTTCGGAGGCGCTCGTCCGGCTCGGCGATCCGGTCGCGCTCGACTACCTCCTGCGGGATTTCCAGCACAAGAATCCCGAGATCAAGGAGAGCGCCGCCTGGGCGCTGGCGCGGCTGCATCGGAAGGGCCTGGACAGGAAGCCGAACGCCCAGTTCGTGATCCCCTACGTCCTGCAGTCCCTGAAGGAAAACCTCGATCCCGAGCGAAAGGATCCCAAGCGGGAGGCCGAGCGCGCGGGCCTGAAACTCCGGGCGGCCACGGTCCTCAACGACCTCACGGGCCTGACGGTCGCTTTCCGCCTCGACGGCTGGGTGAACGACCAGCAGAAGGCGGTGGACGAGTGGGAGAAGTGGTGGAAGGAGAACGGGGCGGACATCAAGGACGTCCCGAAGCCGAAGTATCTCCAGGGGCCGTCCCCCTGGTAGACCTCCCCTTGGGCGAGACATCCCCGGCGGTCGGCCTCGGCGCTCGCCTGCTCGGTATCGCGCGGGCCCACGCGGAAGCGGCCGTTCGCGGGGAATTCCCGCCGCCGCTGCCGTCTCCCGCGGACCCCCGGGAGGCGGGATTGGGCGCCGCGTTCGTGACGATCCGCAATGCCGGCGCCCTGCGCGGCTGCATCGGGACGCTCTCCGCCGTCCGCCCCCTCGCGGAGGCCGTCGCCGGTGCCGCCCGGTCCGCGGCGACGGAGGACTTCCGGTTTTCCGGCGACCCGATCACGCCCGGGGAGATTTCCGAACTCTCCTACGAGGTCTCCGTGCTGTCGCCGCTGCGGCGCGTCCCGCCGGGGGAGTTGCCGAGGATCGGGGAAGGCGTATGGGTCCGCCGGTTCGGCCGGTCCGGATGCCTCCTGCCGCAGGTCGCGCTCGAGCAGGGCTGGACCCCGGAGCAGCTCGTCCGCGAGGCCTGCCTTCTCAAGGCCGGCCTTCCCGAGGACGCCTGGAAGGATCCGGCGACCGAACTGTGGGCGTTCACCGTCGAGAAGTTCGAGGGGTAGGAAGCCTTCGGGCGGAATCCGGGGCCGGCGCTACGCCGACTCGCGCTTGGGTTCGCCGGCGTCGAGGACGGTGGGCTTGGCCTGCGCGGCCTGGTCCAGGACGGATCGATCCCCGTGGACCATGGCCTTCGTGATGACCCACCGGCGGGTGGCCTTCCGGTCCGGGAGGTCGTAGAGGGCGTCGAGGAGGAGGTGCTCCACGACCGCGCGGATGGCGCGGGCGCCCGTGCCCTTCTTCTGGGCGATTCTCACGATCTCGTCGAGGGCGTCGTCCTCGAATTCGAGGACGGCGTCCTCCATCTCGAAGAGCCTCTTCATCTGCCGCAGGATCGCGTTCTTCGGCTCCGTGACGATGCGCTTGAGATCGGCGTCCGAGAGGGGCAGCAGGGGCGCCACGATCGGGACGCGGCCGATGAATTCGGGGATCATCCCGTATTCCTGGAAGTCCTCGCTCTCGACCTTCGTGATCAGGCGGGCCCGGTCGGATTCGTCCGCGCCGCCCTCGCCGGCCTTGAAGCCGATCGTCTTCTGGCCGAGGCGCTTGGCGATGATGTTCTCGATCCCGACGAACGTCCCGCCGCAGATGAACAGGATGTGCGTCGTGTCCATCTGGATGTAGCGCTGTTCGGGGTGCTTTCGGCCGCCTTGGGGGGGGACGTTCGCGGTCGTCCCCTCGAGCATTTTGAGCAGCGACTGCTGGACGCCCTCGCCGGAGACGTCCCGGGTGATCGAGACGTTGGCCGAGGACTTGCGGATCTTGTCGATTTCGTCGATGTAGATGATGCCCTGCTCGGCGCGACCAAGGTCGTGGTCGGCCGAGATGTAGAGCTTGAGCAGCAGGTTCTCCACGTCCTCGCCGACGTAGCCGGCCTCGGTGAGGGTCGTGGCGTCCCCGATCGCGAAGGGGACGTCGAGGACGCGCGCCAGGGTCTTTGCGATCAGGGTCTTGCCAGAGCCCGTCGGGCCGATGAACAGGATGTTGGACTTCTCGATTTCCACGTCGTCTTTCCGGTCCTGGAGGTGCAGCAGGCGCTTGTAGTGGTTGTGGACGGCGACGGAGACGGCGCGCTTGGCGTAGTCCTGGCCGATCACGTATTCGTCGAGGTGGGCCTTCAGCTCGGCTGGGCTCGGGACGCGGCTGACGACGCGCTTGACCGCACGCTTCGACCGGCCGCCCTCGGTGTCGAGGATCGTGTTGCAGAGGTCCACGCACTCGTTGCAGATGTAGGTCCCCGGCGGGCCCGCGATCAGTTTCTGGACGATGCGGTAGGACTTTCCGCAGAACGTGCAGGATTCGCGGTCGTTCCCGCCGCCCCCGCCGGACGGCTTGCTTGCTCGAGGAGAGGACATCTAAATACAGTCTCGCCTTGCTCCTGCGCCGTGGCAACCCCCCGGTCCGGCCTACCGTCCCGCGCCCTCATCCGGCACTTGGCCGGGGGCGGGGGATGCGGCCGCCGGCTACTTCGCCGCGGGGCCCTGGGACTTTTTCGCGGCGGGGAGGACCTCGTCGACGAGCCCGTAGGTCTTGGCCTCGTCGGCGGACATGAAGAAATCGCGCTCGGTGTCCTTCTCGACCCGCTCGACGGGCTGGCCGGTCTTCTCGGAGAGGATCTGGTTGAGCCGCGCCCGGTAGTAGAGGATCTCCTTCGCGTGGATGGAGATGTCGGCCGCGGTTCCCTCGAAGGAGCCCCACGGCTGGTGGATCATGATCCGGGCGTTCGGGAGGGCGTGGCGCTTGCCCTTGGCCCCGGCGGCGAGGATGACGCTCGCCATGGAGGCCGCCATCCCGACGCAGTAGGTCGCGATCTCGCACTCGATGTGGTGCATCGTGTCGTAGATCGCAAGCCCCGCGTTGATGCTCCCGCCGGGGGAGTTGATGAAGATCTGGATGTCCTGGGTCCGGTTCTCCATCTGGAGGAAGAGCAACTGGCCCACGACGATGTTCGCGACGGTGTGGTCGATGGGCGTCCCGATGAAGATGATCCGGTCCTTCAAGAGCCGGCTGAAGAGGTCGTACACCTTCTCTTCGCGGCCGCTCTTCTCGATCACGTAGGGGATCGAGACATTGGAGGGGGAGTGCCAGAGCCGGTGGAGCCGCTCGAAGTCGTCGCGAATCGCGCTCATTTCGCCGCTTTCTCCAGGAGGAATTGGAAGACCTTCTCCTCGCGGACCTCGGCGCGGAGCGTGTCCTCCAGCTCGCGCTCCGCAACGACCTTCCGGATGACGGCGGGCTGGGTCCGATGGGCCCGCGCCATTTCGGAAATCCGCCCTTCAAAATCCTGCTCGGAGACCTGGATGTTCTCCTTCTCGGCGATGCCCTCCAGGATCAGCGTGCGTTTCAGTTCGCGCACGACGGCCTCCTTGGATGCCTCCTGGACCTTCTGGATCTCCTCCTCGACCTTGTCGTCGGGGACGCCCTGGAGGCGGAGGTTCAGCCGGATCCGGTCGAGACTGACCTCGTGCCACTTCTTGAGGATGTCCTCGGGGAGGAGGAAGTCGTGGGCCTTGAGGAGATGCTCCTCGATTTTCGCGCGGGCGTCGGTTTCGGCCTTCGCGGCCTTCCGCATGCGCAGCTCGATCCGGATCCGCTCGCGCAGATCCTCGATCGTGTCGGCGCCCTGGGTCTTGGCCCACTCGTCGGTCGCCTCGGGGAGGGAGCCGCGCTTGATTTCCAGGAACTCCAGGCGCACCCGGACGGTCTTGCCCCGGACGGCTTCCTCGGGGAAGGAGTCGGGGGCCGCGCCCTCGCGCTCGAGGACGCCGCCGGGGGTCGCTCCCGAGAGGGCGAGTTCGAGATCGCCGATCGGGATCCCGAGGACGGTGCCGGCGGCGGCGTAGAGGGGGACGTTCTCCCGGACGGTCTTCCATTCGCCGCTCTCGAGGGAGATGCGGCAGACGACCTGGTCCCCCTTCGTGGCGGCCTCCTCCTTCGGGAGAACCTTCCAGACGACGCCTTGGTATCGGATCTGCTGGATAACGGCGTCGATCTCGCCCGGATGAACTTCCTCGGGCGCGGCGGACGCAGAAATGCCGAGGTAGTCCTTGACCTCGATGTCCGGCTTCACCTCGAGGGTGACCTCGTAGGCGAGGCCCTCCTCGGGCTTCCATTCGATCTTGTCGAAGACGGGATGGCCGAGGGGCCGGAGGCGGTGGGTCTTTGCGGCCTCCTGGAAGGTCTCTCCGACGAGGTGTTGCTGGAGCTCGTCCCGCAGTTCCTTTCCGTAGCGCTTCTTGATCACGCTCTTGGGGGTGTGGCCGCGGCGGAAGCCCGGGATGTCGGCCTGCTGTATGAACCGGTCGTAGGCCTCCTTCTCCTCCTCGTCGGCCCGGGCCTTCGGGACGACGATGCGGACCTGCTTCTTGCAGGGGCCGGTATCGGCGATCTGGACTTCCACGGGGATCTTCGGGGTCTCGGGGGTCTCACCGGCGGTTTCTTCGGTTGCCATCGTGCGGGGGATTCTAGGGAGGGGGCCGAAGGGCCGCAAGGTTAGGCGCGCTTGGCGTGGCGGCGGAGCGAGTGCAAAGGGCCGGTGAGGTCCGGGGGCATGGGGGCGTCGATCCGCAGGGATCGCCCCGTGAAGGGATGCGTCAGGACCACGCGCTCCGCGTGCAGGAAGAGCCGGTGCAGGTCCAAAAACTGTGCCGCGGTTCCGTTCGCGGACGGGTCCCCGTATTTCTTGTCGCCCACGACCGGGTGGCCGATGGCCTGCAGCTGGAGCCGGATCTGGTGGGTCCGTCCCGTCTCGGGGCGCACCCGGATGAGCGAGAAGTCCCCGAGGGTTTCCATCGTCTCGTAGCGGGATCGCGCCTCGGCCGTCTCCCCGGACTTAGGGACTGGCTCTCCGCTCGATCGGAAGGCGCGGTGTTTGCGCCCCCCCGGGCCGCCCTCGCGCCACGTCACGACGACGCCGGAAAGGACGCCTTCGGGCGGCCGGGGCCGGCCCTTCACGAGGGCGAGGTAGGACTTCTCGATCCGGCGCTCCCGGAAGACGGCGTTCAGGGCGGCGAGCGCCCGCGGGGTCTTGGCGGCGAGGACGACGCCGGAGGTTTCGCGATCGAGGCGGTGGACCAGCTCCGGGTGGAAGCGCGCAGGGATCTTTCCGGTGAGGAGGGCCCGGACCTGATCGAGCAGGCTTCCCTCCGGGGCGCTCGAGATCCCCTGGGAGATGATCATCGGGGGCTTGTCCACGGCGATCAGGTCTTCGTCCTCGTAGAGGACGTGAAGGCTGATCCGCCGGAACCCCTCGGCCTGGGCGGCGGATTCGTCTCGGATGAACCGCTCGAAGTCCCGCATCCCCTCCCCGAATTCGATCCGGTCGCCCGGCCGGACTCGCCCGTCGGGAGGGATCTTGCGTCCGTTCACGCGGACCCAGCCGCGCCGAACGGCCTTGTAGATCAGCGAGAGCGGGGCGTCGCGGAAGCGCTTCCGGAGCAGCCGGTCGAGGCGCTGCTCGGCCTGGTCGTTTCCTACCTCGATGGGGCGCATGGGATTTTTGGGCTAGAAGTATTCCACGGAGGCCGCCGAGATCTCGGCGGGCGGGAAGCCGCGGGCCTTGTTCCGGACCTGGGCGAGGGCGCCTTCGACGTAGGCCCGATCCGTCCCGACCATCGCGAAGGCGAGTTCTGCGAGCTGGAGGTGGTCCTGCTCGCCGACCTCGGACACGGATACGTTGAAATCGTTCCGGACCCGGTCCTTGATGCTCCGGACGAACCGGCGCTTGTCCTTGAGCGAGTGGGATTCCCGGAACACGAGCCGGAGGGTGAGGACCCCGACGACCATGGCGCGCCCCCTACGAGCCGCTCTTCCGGGCGGGTTTCTCCTGGCGCCACGCCTCAAGGACGTCGCCGACCTGCACGTCGTTGAAGCCTTCGATTCGGATGCCGCACTCCAGTCCCGTGGTGACCTCGCGGACGTCATCCTTGAAGCGCTTCAGGGAGGCGAGCCGGCCCTCGAAGACCTTCCGGCGCTCGTGCATGACGTAGATGGTCGAGTCGCGCGTGATCCGGCCCTGCGTGACGAAGCTTCCGGCAATCGTGCCGAACCGGGAAATCTCGAAGAGGCTCCGGACCTCGAGGAAGCCGATTCGCGATGGCTTTTCCTCGGGCTCGAGCATGCCCTCGAGGGCGGCATGGAGGTCCTCGAGGGGCTTGAGGATGATGTCGTAGAGGCGGGTTTCGACCTGGCGTTCGTCCGCGGCCACGCGCGCCATCTCCTCGACCCCGACGTGAAGCCCGATGATGGTCGCGTCGGAGGCGTCGGCGAGGTAGACGTCGGAGGCGGTGATGTTCCCGATCGCCTGGTGCAGGATCCGGAGCGTTACGTCCCCCTTGCGCAGGGTTTCCATCTGGCCCACGAGCGCCTCCAGGGATCCCTGGACGTCGGCCTTCAGGATGATTCGCAGTTCCCGGACCTTGCCTTTCGCGTGCAGGGAGCGGAATTCCGAGAGGGTGACGTGGCGGCGCTTGGCGAGGGCGGCCTCCCGGTTCGCGATGGTCCGTCCCTCTACGATCGCGCGGGCCTTGACGATGTCCGAGGTTACCGAGAACCGATCGCCCGCCTGCGGCGGCTCCCCGAAGCCGAGGACCCGGGCGGGGGTGGTAGGGCCGGCTTCCTTGAGGGGGCGGCCATGTTCGTCGAGGAGGGCCCGGACGCGGCCGAGGGTGGAGCCGGCGACGATCATGTCGCCCCGGTGCAGTGTTCCCTCCTGGACGATGAGGGTCACGACGATGCCCTGGCCCTGGGTGCGGCTGGCCTCGAGGACGGTTCCTTGCGCGGGCTTTTTCGGGTTCGCTTTCAGTTCGAGCAGTTCGGTTTCAAGGGCGAGGATTTCGAGGAGGTTTTCGATGCCCATTTTCGTGAGGGCCGAGACCTCCACGATCTCGGTCTTCCCGCCCCATTCGCTCGGGATGAGTCCGAGGCTCGAGAGCTGCTGCTTCACCTTCATGGGGCTGGCCTCGGGCTTGTCCATCTTGTTGAGCGCGACGACGATCGGAACCTCGGCCGCCTGGGCGTGGTGGATAGCCTCCTCGGTTTGGGGCATGACCCCGTCGTCGGCGGCGACGACAAGGACGACGACGTCGGTGACGTTCGCCCCGCGCGCCCGCATCGCGGTGAAGGCCTCGTGGCCGGGGGTGTCGAGGAAGATGACGGGCTTCCCGCCCTTCGAGACGACCCGATAGGCGCCCATGTGTTGGGTGATGCCCCCGGCCTCCCCGGCGGCGACGTTCGTATTCCGAATCGCGTCGAGTAGCGATGTCTTGCCGTGGTCCACGTGGCCGAGCAGCGTAACGATGGGGGGGCGGGGCTTCAGGCTTTCGGGCCGATCTAGCGTGGCGTCTGTTTGGGTCTCATCCTCGACGGCCTTCGTTTTTCTGAACTCGACGGGGATGCCGAGGGCGACGGCGATCTCTTTCACGACGTCCGGATCGAGCGTCTGGTTGATCGTGGCCAACACCTTGTGATCGAGCAGGACCTTGAGGATCTGGGATGTTTTTACGCCCAGCTTTTCGGACAAGGCGCGGATCGTGATGGGCGCAACGAGAACAATCGGCGCCCGCGGCTTCATCGGGGGCGAGGGTATGGGCGGAAGCGACGGCGGTCTCAACAGCGGCTTCCTTAACGGCGATGGCGGGACGAGCCCCGGCGGCGGGATGTGCTTCCGGGGCGGTTCCGGGGCGGGGGCGGGGGGGGTGGTGGGGGGGGTCCCGGGGGCTGGGTGCGCGGGCCCCCCGGGGGGGGGCCGGTTTCGCGGGCGGGGGGGGGGTCGCGCCGGGGCCGCGGGCTTCGGTGCCGGGGCCGGTTTTGCTGGGATTGCCGGGGGTTTGGCGCTGGCGCCAGGCGGCGCCTTTGCGGGAGGGGTGGCGTGTTTTGCAGGGGCGGCGTGTTTTGCGGGGGCGGCGTGGTTCGCGGGAGGTACGGCGGGCGCGGCGGGCGCGGGCGTTTCGGTGGTTGCCGGGACGGCGGCCTTCTGGGGAGGCTTCAGCGGGAACGGGAGGACCGCGGGGGCGGACCGGATGAGCGTGCCGAGGGGCGGAAGCGGCGGCGGCGGAGGAGGCGGCGGAGGAGGCGGCGGAGGAGGAGGCGGCGGAGGCGGAGGCGGCGGCGGCGCGGGCTTTTGGGGCGCCGACTTGGGGGCCGGCCGGCCGGCGGGTTTTGCCGCCTTGAGCGCCGGAAGCGCCTTTCGGAGCGCCGCTTCCTGTTCCGGGTTGAGGACGAAGATCGGAATCTTCGCCGGGATGCCGATCTTCCGGGCGATCTCGAGGATGGCCTTGCTCGGGAGATTCAGCTCCCTTGCTATCTGGAAGATCTTGGTTGCCATCGTGTTGAGAGGGCAAGCAGTGTCCGGTTTTCGGCGCGATCTTTCAAGGAAAGAGCGGCTGAATCCACGCGCGGCGGCCCGACGACGCCAGGATCCGGGCCCGCAAATAGGCCTTCCCTCCGGGCCGGCGGAAGGCCGCCTCGAGTCCGTCCCGCTGCTCCACGACCTCGCCGTCCGCGATGAATTCGATCCGGTAGGTTTCACCGGGGATCCCGACGATCGAGAGCGAAATCGTGTCGGAGGCGGCGCGCAGGCCCGAGAGGATGACGCCCGTGGAGGCATAGAAATCGCCTTCGGCGAGGGCGGCCAGGATCGAGGATTCGTCAAGCCGCTGCGCGCGGACCATGACCCAGCCCTGCCCCGGGTTCGATCGGCCCGGCTCCCAGATCTTGTAGCGATGCGCGTCGTCGGAGGCGACGCCCCAAATCCTACGGCCCTTGGCGAGAAGGGCGTCCCAGATCGCCTCCGCCGAGGGGTGTCCTTCTTTTCCGTCGTTGTTCGAGAGGGGGTGGCCGTTCCAGATTTCGAGCAGGAGAGGGCCCTCCGGGACGGCCTCCACGTCCGCGACGGTCAGCGGTCCGCGGAAGTTCGGGTGGTTCACCTGCGCCAATCCCCCCTGCGCCCGGATCGCGTCCACCGTCCGCCGGAGGACCTCGGAGGCCTCCGGGAGCGGCGCCGGGATCGGCGGGACCGCGCGGCGGATCCCGATGGCGTTCACGTGGGCCGCGAAGCGCGGCGCGTCCTGGGTGACCTCCTCGCCCGGGATCAGGAGAAAGCCGGGGACATTCCCGATTCGCAGGCGGTCCGGCTCGATGACGGTGTCGTGCTCGGAGAGGACGAGGAACTGGTAGCTGGCCTCCCGGTACCATCCGGCAACCTCTTCCGGTGGCGCGTCCGCGTGGCCGCAGAGGGAGGTGTGGCAGTGGGTGTTGCCGCGGAAGAAGCGGGTGGAGGGCATAAGACGAACGTAGGGTCCGGTGTCGAGGGTCGAGGGTCAAGGGTCCAGGGGTGGGGATTGAAACTTTCCGGCCGGGGCGGACACTAGATGTAGGCCATGGGAACCTCGGTCCTCTCGGAGATCCCGGCGGAGCGCTTCACGTACGCCGAGTTGTTCGCTCTCGCCATCGCCGAGGCGGGCCGGCCGCTAACGCCTGCGGAGGCCGCCGCGCTTCTCCTCGCTCGCGGCGTGAAGAATCGGGGCGCCGCCGCCGCCCTGGCCCGCGCCCTCCGGGTCGTCGCGCGGCCGCCCCTGCTCGGGCCGTGCGAGGACGGAACCGTGCGCCTCCTCGACGACACCCCCCGCTTCCAGGCCCTTCTCTCGAAGCTTGAGACGCACCTCCGGCATGCGGCCGCGCAGGCGGAGGAGGCGCGGACGCAAGAGCGCCAGGACCGGCGATGCGACGAGGAGGACGGCCTCGCGAATCTCGCCTACCTCGCCTCGGAAAAGCGCTTTCTCCGGGCGATCTTCGAAAGGTCGCGGCTGCGGGGGGCTTGCACGCTCGATCCCGACGCGAAGGCGTTCCGAGAGTATGGGCCCGGCGATCTCGACGCCCTGCGCCTCGACCTTAGCCGCGCGGACCTCCTCGTCGGGATGGGGATCGAGCGCGACCTCGAGCGGATCGGAATCGGAGAGGGGGCCCGGCGGATCGATCTGACCCCGCCGATCCGGAGCAAGCGGATCGGCGCGTCGGGCCGTCTCGTCCGGTTCACGCCGGATCAGATCCTGCGTTCGAACCTCCGGATCAGGAAGCCGTTGTCCGATCCCGAGCGGATCGCCTCCTACGCCCGGCGCGGCCAGGAGGGGCGCCTCTTCCAGCGCCTGCATTCCGATCTCAAGACCCTGTATGCCCTCCACCAGTATGGAATCCGTCACAACTACCTCATGCTCCACGTCGGTTGCATCCACGAGTACCGGGGCGTCGAATGGAACGTGGGCTGCGAGCCGACGATCTACGAACTGCTTGATCAGGCCATCGCCGAAAAGCGAAAGACCGAGATCGTCTACGGGAGTCTCCCGCCCTTCGAGGACGAGTGGGCCCGGGCCGTCGATTTTGCGCCCCTCGAGCTGACCGGCGACTGGGTCCGCGGGACGAGCCCCGAGTGGGACCGCGAGGCCTCCCTCTACCTCTCGGAGATCTTCGCCGTCCGGCTTCCGGGCGACCCATTCGCTCCGCCGGGTCCGGACGATTTTCCCGAGGACTAGTCAGGGCTTCTGCCGGGCCCGGAGGCGTTCCAGGGCCGATCTCGCGTCGGCGGTTTCGGGGGCGGACGGCGGCCCCTTTGATATCTCCTCGAGGATCCCGAGGGCCTCGGGGGAGCCGATCCGTTCGAGGGCCTGGACGGCGCGCATCTTCGCGAGCGTCGGTCCCGGCGGGATGGGGAGGGAAATTTCCAGGTCGGAGAGCAGCTTCCGGATGCGATCGGCGGCCTCGGGGGACGGGGAGGCCTCGAGGGTTTTCCGGAGCGGGATTTCCACGGCGTGTCCCATCGCCCCGAGGCGCTTCATCGCCTCTTCGCGCTCCGCGAAATCGTCCGCATCAAGGGCGGCGACGAGCCGGCGGACGTTCTCGGGATCGGGGATGGGGGGCCGCAGGCGATCGCGAAGAAACGGCAGCGACCCGGGCGCGGCGGCCGCGAACTGCGCGATCGCGGCGTAAGCCGTCGAGGCGCTCTCGCCCTCCAGGTCGCGCCAGGCGGCCTCGAGGGCTTCCCGGCCGGAGGGCTTTTCCGCTGCGTTCGCCGCCGGCAGCCGTCCGTCGAGATCCCACAGCGCGATCGTCCGATCGAGGCTGGCCGTGGCGAGGGTGCGCCCGTCCGGCGAGAAGGCGAGCGAGGTCACCGCACCGGACTGCCCCTGCAGCGCGAGGGCCGTCCGCGCGTCCGCGAGGCCCCAGACCTGGACGGACCCGTCGATGGCGCCTGCGGCGAGGAAGCGCCCGTCCGGCGAGAAGGCGAGCGTCTGGGCGCGTTCTAGACCCCCGGCGAGCGGGAAGATCGGGCGGCCCGTGGACGTCTCGTGCAGCGCGATCGTCCGATCGAGGCGCGCGGCCGCGAAGGATTTCCCGTCGGGGGAGAACGCGAGGGCGAAGACGCGACCTCCGGGCCCCGCGAGCTTCTGGATTTCGGATCCGTCGGCCGGGCTCCAGAGCCGGACCGAGCGGTCGAGCCCGGCGGAGGCGAGGACCGAGCCGTCCGGCGAGAATGCGACGGTCATGACCTGGGCCTCGTGGCCCTCGAGGCGGGCGATGATCCGGCCGGAAGCGGGATCCAGGAGGGCGATGCGGCGGTCCCAGCCGCCCGAGGCCAGGACCCGTCCGTCCGGCGAGAATGCGACGGAGGTCGTCCCGCCGGGGTGGAGGCGGCTTTCGACCCATCGGGGTTTTGGCGTCCCGTCGACGGGGAATGCCTCGATGTCCGGCCCGCGCGCGATCGCGAGGGTCAAGCCGTCGGGGGAGACGGCAAGGGCCGAGACAGGCTCCGACGCGCGATCGCCGGCGGGCGCCGCGATCCGAAACCTTCGCTTGCCGGTCCCGGCATCCCAGGCGTAGAACGCGCTTCCGCCTCCCTCCGAACCGTCGTCGCCCGAGTAGAGGACTTTCCCGTCGGGGGAGAAGGCGAGGGCGTTGACCTTGGCGTCATGCGCGAGGCGCCGGGGGAGCAGCCGCGCGGCCGGCCGGGGGGCGGCGGCCCGGGGGGGCGCTTCGCGACAGCCCGCGGCGGCGAGGAGGGCCGCGAGCGCGGCGGCGGGTGCGAGGCGCATGGAGGCTTCGGGTTCCTCGCCTTCCATCCTATCCCTTAGAATCCCGCAATGTCCCGGATCCGTCGCCGCGGGCGCATCGTCCTGCTGTCCTATTCGACGAACGTCCACCCCTCCGAATCCCTGCCGGACGTCCGGGAATTCATCCGCAGCACCACGATTCCTCTGAAGCAGCGCCTCTTTCCTGATCGCGAGATGGGACTGGAGCTTCGGGTCGGTTCGTCGCTGCTCGAGGCCTTTTCGGATTCCCGGGCGGTTCCGGCCGTCAAGGACGCGCTGCTCTCCGTGGGCCTTTTCATCTTCTCCATCAACGGCTACGCCCTGGGCGATTTCCAGGCCACGGTCGTGAAACGATCGGCCTACGAGCCGCCCTGGACGGACCCCGCCCGACTGGAGGCGACGAAGCGGATGATCCGGCTCCTCGGCGAGTTCCTTCCCGTGGACATTCCGGGCACCGTCTCCACGATTGCGGGGGGCTGGCGCGATCCCGAGCCGGCCGCGGATGCCCTCGACGCCTTCGCGCGCGCCCTTGCGGAGGCCGCCTACGAGTCTAGGCGGCTTTTCGACGAAACCGGCCGCGAGGTGCGGCTCTGCATCGAGCCCGAGCCCTGGACCTGGATCGAGACGACCCGCGAGTTCGCGGCGTTCTACGAGAACCACCTCCTCCGCGCGGGACGCGAGCACCTCCAGGCCGGCGTCGGCCTCTCGCCGCGCGACGCGGAGGCGCTTCTGCGGCACTTCGTCGGGATGAACCTGGACGCCTGCCATCACGCGGTCGTCTTCGAGAATGCAGCCCTAGGGGTCCGCTCGATCCGGCAGGCCGGAATTCCCGTCCTGAAGATGCACCTCTCCAACGCCGTTGCCGTCGCCGAGCCGTATGCGAACCGGCGCCTTCTCGCCCGCCTGCAGGAGCCCCGGTTCATGCACCAGGTCTTCGGGCGCGCCGAAAACCAGGCCGTCTCGCGGCTCGCCCCGGATCTGCCCGACCTTCTCGCCCGGCCGGAATCCCTCGATCGGATCTCCGAGTGCCGGGTTCACCTCCACGTGCCCCTCGATCTTTCGCCTCCGCCGGGCCTGAAAACGACGGTGTCCGAGACCGAAGCCGCGCTCGACGCCTTCCTCGCGGGTGTTCCCGAGGGCGGGTTCGCCCCGGTCGTGATCGAGACCTACACCTGGTCGGTCCTGCCGGACCCCGCGCGGCCGGTTTCCCGGCCCGGACTCATCGCGGGCTTGGAGGGGGAGTTCCGCTGGGCGCTCGCAAGGCTCGCGCGGCCTTGAGGATCGAGACGGGGACGTCGGCCAGCGGGATCACCCGGCGCAGCGCGTCGGCCCGCAACATCGCGCGCAATTCCATGAGCGGAAGCGCGGACTCCAGCGAAAAGGGGCCGTTGCGGACCCGGTTGAGCGATTCGAGGTACGCCCCGCACCCGAGGCGCGAGCCCGTGTCGAAGGCGATGGAGCGGACGTAGGTTCCGGCGGAGCATTCGCAGAGGAACGCGACGCGGTCGCCCTCGAAGGACTCGATGTCGAGACGCGTCACCTTGATCTTCTTCGGGGGGGCCTCGACGATCTTGCCCTTGCGGGCGTATTCGTAGAGCTTGTGGCCGGCGATGCGCTTCGCCGAGAAGGGCGGGGGGATCTGCAGGGTCTCGCCGCGGAACGCCGCGAAGACCTTTTCCACGTCCTCGCGGGTGGCCGTCACGGGGACGGGCGGCCCGAGGGGATCGCCGTCGCCGTCGTAGGTGTCGGTGTTCACGCCGAGCCGGATCACGCCCTTGTAGGCCTTGTCCGTGGAGGTGATCGCGGCGGAGAGGCGCGTCGCCCGGCCGAGGCACAGCACCAGAATTCCCGTCGCCTGCGGGTCGAGCGTGCCCGTATGCCCGATCCGGCGGAAGCCCAGGACCTGGCGGGCGACGTCCACGACGTCGTGCGAGGTCATGTCGCGGGCCTTGTCCACGATGAGGAGGCCGTCGACGGGCGGCTCGCGATCCTTCGGGCGGCTCATGGGGCGGGAGAGGATAAGGGGGCGGGGGGGCGCAAGCCAGGGGTGGGGGTCGGAGGGGATAGGGGGAGAGGTCTAAGGTCTAAAGTCTAAAGTCGACGAAACGCATCCCTTCGATCTTGGACGATCTCCTCCAGTCTCCTGGACCTTAGACCTTGGACTTTAGACTTTAGACGATCGTCTCTTGTAATATCCCGCCATGAACGTCATCCAGATCGTCATCGACTCGCTGCGCCGGGACCATATCGGCGCATACGGGAATCCATGGATCCGGACGCCGAACCTGGACCGGCTCGCGGGCCAGTCGGTGGTGTTCGAGGGCGCGGCGCTCGGGTCGTTTCCCACGCTGCCGCACCGGACGGACCTCTTCACGGGACGCTACGCCTTCCGGAAATACGCATGGCAGGGGCTGCCCGCCGACGAGGCCTCCCTCGCAGGCATCCTTGCCGCGGCGGGGGTGAAGACGCAGCTCGTCATGGACAACCCGCACCTCATGGCCCAGGGGCGCGGCTTCGACCGTGGTTTTACCGGAAGCGAGTGGATTCGAGGCCAGGAGGACGACCCCTACAGGAACTTCCCGCGCGAGATTCCGGAGCCGCGGCCGCTCCGGAAGTGGCGCAACCCCAAGGCCGGCTACAAGCAATACATGCGGAACGTCCACGGCCGTCGCACGGAGGCCGACTACTCGCCTGCGCGCGTCGCTTCCGCGGCGATCAAGTGGCTCGAGCAAAACGCCCGGGACGGCGATTTCTTCCTGCACGTCGAGTTCTTCGATCCCCACGAGCCCTGGGACCCGCCCAAGGGCTACGCCGAGCGCTACGGGATGGACAAGCGGGCGGCGAAGATCATCTATCCGGCCTACGGCCTCTCGGATCCCTTCACGGTGGGCGAGCAGAAGAACATCCGCGCTCTCTATGCGGGCGAGGTGACGCTCGTGGACAAATACGTGGGCAAGGTCCTCGATGCGATCGAGCGGCTGGGGCTGGCCCGGTCGAGCGCGGTCCTGCTCACCGCCGACCACGGGGTCTTCCTCGGCGATCAGGGCCTTATGGGCAAGGCCCTGGTGGAGCTGCCCTGGTCGCCCGAAAAGAGGCGCTACGTCAACGGGGCCACGGAATCCATCCCCTTCTACCGGACGCTCTCGGGCGTGCCGCTCTTCGTGCGGATGCCTGGTGTTGCGCCCCGGCGAACATCCGCGCTCGTCCAGCCCGTGGACCAGATGGCCACGGTCCTCGAACTCTGCGGAATCCTCCGGACGTCCGAGAAGAAAGCGGCCGGCGCGCCGCCCGAGGGCGAACTCACCGCGCGGGGAACGCGCGCGGCCCGGTTGACCGGTTTCGAACCCAAAACCCTCCACGGGCGTTCGTTCGCGCAGGTTTTGCGGGGGGCGACGGACGCGCACCGGCCGATTTCCGTTTCCTCCTACACGCTCAAGTACCACGACCCCTTGCGGGCCCGGACGGCGATTACCGATGGCGAGTTCATCCTGCACTACAACGGCCGCTACGGCGACGGGAAGCAGAAGACCGCCTGGACGGCCGCGCTTCGCCGGAAGGCCGGCTTCCGCGGCGGGATCGAGCCCTTCCTCGTGCATCCGGCGACCGATCCGGCGGAGGGCGAGAACCTCCTCGCGCCGAATGCAAAGCGGCCGCCGGGGGTTTCCGAAGCCTCGGCGCGCGATCGGGCGGTTTCGCTCCACGCCGCCTACGTGAAGTTCCTGGAGGACATCGGGACCCCCGAGGAGCACCTCGAAAGCCGGCGGTGGTTCCCGATAAGATGCCGCCCATGAACGTCATCCAGATTGTCTGCGACTCGCTGCGCTGCGACCACCTCGGCGCCTACGGGAATCCCTGGATCCGGACCCCGAACCTGGATCGCTTCGCGAAGAAGTCCGTCGTATTCGAGAACGCCCGCATCGGGTCGTTTCCCACGCTGCCGCACCGGACGGACCTTTTCACGGGCCGCTACGCCTTCCGGAAGTTCAGCTGGGAGGGCCTGCCGGCGGACGAGACGCCCATCGCCTCCATCCTGGCCTCCGCGGGGGTGAAGACGCAGTTCGTCCTCGACAACCCGCACCTCATGTCCGGGGCCCACGGCTACGACCGGGGCTTCTCCGGCAGCGAGTGGATCCGCGGCCAGGAGGACGAGGCCTACCGAAGCTTCCCTGCTCGTCCGCCCTTGCCTTCGCCGCTCCCCAAGTGGCGCAACCCCAAGACCGGTTACATGCAGTACCTGCGCAACGTCCATCGACGCCGCACGGAGGCCGACTACTTCCCGGCGAAGACCGCCGCGGCGACGATCGACTGGCTGGAGGAGAACGCGAAAGACGGCGACTTTTTCCTGCACGTCGATTTCTTCGATCCCCACGAGCCCTGGGACCCGCCGAAAGGCTACGCCGAGCGCTACGGGATCGACGCCCGCGCGGCGCGGATCATCTACCCGGCCTACGGCCTCTCGGATCCCTTCACTCCGGGCGAGTTGAAGAACCTCCGCGCCCTCTACGCCGGCGAAGTGACGCTCGTGGACAAGTACGTGGGGAAGGTGCTCGACGCGATCGAAAGGTTGGGGCTCGCCCGATCGACCGCCGTGATGGTCACCTCCGATCACGGCATCTACCTCGGCGACCACGGCCTCGTCGGCAAGGCCCTGGCGGACAAGGTCTGGTCGGCCGAGAAGGGGAACTACGTAAAGAGGAAGGGATCGGAGGCGGTGCCTTTCTACCGGACGCTTGCGACGGTGCCGCTGATCGTCCGGATGCCGGGCGCTGCGCCCGGTCGCACGGCGGCGCTCGTCCAGCCGGTGGACCAGATGGCCACGGCGCTGGAGTTCTGCGGCCTCATGCGAACGCCCTCGAAGGGCGGCGCATTTCCTTCCCCGGGCGTCCTCACGGCGCAAGGCAAGGTCGCGGCCCGGCGGACCGGCTTCGATCCGGAGAAGCTTCACGGCCGCTCGTTCGTTCCGGTCCTCGCGGGGACGGCGTCGGCGCATCGGCGGATCGCCGTCTCCTCCTGCGCCCTGAAGGCTCACGATCCGCTGCTCGCGAGGTCGGCCGTGACCGACGGGGAGTTCGTCCTGCACTACAACGGCCGCTACGGCGACGGCCGCCAGCAGACCGGATGGACGCGCGCCATCCGCCGGAGATCCGGCTTCCGCGGCGGCATCGAGCCGACGCTCGTGCATCCCGCGACCGATCCGGCGGAGGACGCAAACCTCCTCGCGCCCGGCGCGAAACGGCCGCCGGGGATCTCCGAAGCCTCGGCGCGCGCGAAGGCGAAAGCGCTGCACGCCGAATACGTGAAGTTCCTGGAGGAAATCGGGACGCCCGAGGAGCACCTCGAGGGGCGGCGCTGGTTTCCGAAATCTTAGATTCCCGCCAGCGCCGCGGCGCCGAGCGCGCCGGCGTCGTCGCCCAGCGTCCCCTTCAGGATGAGGGCGCGCCGGCCCGGGAGGGCGAAGGCGCGGCGGCAGGCTTCCGCCTTGAGCGTGGGTCCGAAGAGGTCGAGTTCGTTCGAGATCCCGCCGGCGAGGACGATCCGCTCGGGATTCAGGAGGTTCAGGATCGAGGCGATTGCGATTCCGAGGTTCTGGCCGTAGCGGCGGAACGCCTCGCGGGCGCGCGAATTCCCTCGGTCGGCCAGACGGGCAAGATCGGCGGGGGTCTTTGCGATTCTACCGGCCGAACGGACGAGGGCGTTGGCCGCGCAATACGCCTCGAGACAGCCGTGCCTCCCGCAGGGGCAACGCGCCCCTTCGGCCCGCACGACCACGTGGCCGATTTCGCCCGCGGTGCCGTCGGCGCCGCGGTGCAGGCGGCCGGAGACGACGATCCCGCCGCCGATCCCGGTGCCGAGCGTGAGCAGGACCATGTGATTGCATCCGCGCCCCGCGCCGAACCGGAACTCCCCCCAGGCCGCCGCGTTCGCGTCGTTCTCGATCGCGAGGGGCGTGCCGCGGAGGGACGATCCGCGGAAGAGTTTCCGGAGCGTCCGCGCGAGGGGGAAATCCGGCCCGCCGGGGATGTTCGGGGACTCCGTGACGATCCCGCGGGCGTCGTCGATGGCGCCCGGCACCGCGATGCCGATGGCGGCGGGCCTCTTCCCGCCCGCGACCTTCCGCACCGCTTCGGCGATGGCGCATGCGACGGCGGGCCAGCCGAGAGCCGCCTCCGTGGGGCGCTTCACCCGCGCCTCGATCCGAGTGCCGCGGGCCACGCGGATCGCCCGCAGGTTCGTCCCGCCGACGTCGACGCCGATCGAGAACATGGTCACTCGCCCTTGAGCGACTCCGGCGGGTTCGCCCGCAGCCCTTCGGAGGCTTCGGCGACCATCTGATCGAAGGTGCCTTCGGGCTCGCCGAGCAGCGCCCGCATCTTCGCGAGGTCGGCGAGAAAGGGGGTCCTCGACTCGGTTGATTCCGTGAAGCGCGCGGGCACGCCCAGGGCGGCCGCCATCTTCTCGACGGCGATGCGCTCGATTATGAATTCCCGGCCCGCCACGTTCACGAAGACGGCGGGAACGGCCGCGATCTCGAGCGCCCGCTCGGTCATCCGGAGGATGTCGCCCATCCAGGTGAAGTGGTGACCGAAGGTGTCGCCCTTGGAGATTTTCTTCGACTCCCCCTTCAGGAGCCGGATGCCCAGCCCCCGGAGCGAGCCCGAGTCGCGTCCGCAGGGGAAGTAGTAGCGCAGGATCGCCGTCGGGACGTGGAAGAGGCGCGACGCGAGGTCGGCGCAGAATTCCCCGGCGATTTTCGAGGTGTGGTAGATCCGGCCGTCGGAGATCGGCTCGTCCTCTTCCGAGCGTGGCTGCGGATGGCTGTTGTAGTTCCCGCCGGTGGAGCCGTAGACGCAGGATTTCAGCGACGCGCGGCAGTGCTGGAGGATCCGGGGGCCCGCGATGGCGTTCAGCTCGAAGATCTGTTGCCAGGTGACGGGCGGTTCGGCCTTCCAGAGGACCGCCTGGTTCACCAGGTAGTCCACGTCCTGGGGGATTCCGTCGAGCAGTCCCGGCCCGGGGTCCGCGAGGTCCTTTCGGATCGTCCGGACGCCGCTCGCCTGGAGGGCCTGCTCGTCGTTCGGATCGGAGAAGCGCGAGACGCCGAAAACCGTGTTTTTCGCCGCGAGGTGGAGGGCCAGGGGCCGGCCGACCCGGCCGCTGGCGCCGAGGACGAGGATCCGGCGGTTTTCGATCATGTGCGCACGCTTCGGAGGAAGGCGATCGCGATGGGGAGGAAGACAAGGATCGGAATCCATGCGGCAATCCCCGGGGGGATCATCCCGAGCCGCGCCATGCCCTGGACGAAGTAGGTCGTTCCGTAGAAGGAACCGCACAAAAGGACGCAGAAGAAGCCCGTGAAGAGGAATCCCTGCTGGCGGCCGAGGAGGCCGAACGGCAGGCCGAGAAAAAAGAGGGTGGCCGTGTAGAGGGGGGAGAGGATCCGGACGTGCATCTGGAGGCGGGGGGCGGGGTCGTCCGGCTGGTGCTGGGCGCGGGTCCGCAATTCCCGGTAGGGCAGGAACTCCCAGAGGTCGGCGACGGACACCTCGATGTCCTCGGGCCGCAGGCTGGAGGGCAGGAATTCGCCCTCCGGCGGCAGGGGATGCTCCGTGCGCGCGCCGAACAGGTTGTCGAGCCGCTGGCCCTTCTGGAGCCGCCAGCCCCCGCTGCCCTCGGCGCCGTCCTCCCAGGCGGCCTTCTCGCAGCGGTAGGTGCTCTGGGTGCGTTCGTCGTGGCGCTGGACGGTGATCGTCACATCGAGCATCGATTTCTGCTCGAGGTTGTACCAGGTGAAATAGAAGAGGCGGCTCTGGTCGTCGCGAAGCCGCGACTCGGCGCGGAGGTTGTTCCGGCGCTCGGGGGCCTTGAGGGTGCGGAGGTTGTTCAGGATCCGGGGGCCGTTCCCGGGGAGGACGACGTTCTGGATCAGGAGCGCGGCGATCGCGGTGGCGGCCGCCCCGATGAATATGGGCCGCAGCGAGCGTCCCAGGCCCACCCCGGAGGCCTTGAGGATAAGGACCTCGTTGTGCCGTTCCATGAGGGAGAGCACGAAGATCGTCGCGAGGACCGTCGTGGCGGGATTCAGGAGGTTGAAGAGGACCAGATACTGGCTCCCGTAGTAGACGAAGACGGCCTGGATCTTCGCCCCGAATCCCTGGATCTGGAGGATGTCGTCGAGCCGGCGCAGGAAGTCCCCC
>CAYHQZ010000001.1:0-18690 GCA_964358555.1 uncultured Planctomycetia bacterium | reverse complement strand
CGTGAAGAGGATCGTCGCGAGGAAGAGGAAGTAGAGGAATGCGTAGGTCCGCAGGACGTAGCGGTCGATTCGTCCGATGAACAGCATGGGCTTATTTCCAGACGTGCCGGCGGAAGAGCCAGGCTGCGACGGCGGCCGTCGCGAGGGTGGGGAGCCAGATGGCGAAGCCGGGACCGAGCGGGAAGGTGGTCTGGACGGCGAGGGAACGGATCCCGAGGGTCGGAATGAGGAACAAGCCGAGGAAGACGGCGAGCGTCAGCCCGAGGGCGGCGGGCTGGCGGCGCCCGGCGGAGATGCAGAGCGTGAGACAGACCGGCGGGATCAGGAGGAATCCGAAGGAGAGGACGTCCCGCTGGTAGAGATCCAGGGAGGCCTTCCGGATGTCCTTCAACTCATTGCCGACCGTCCGCGTCCGGGAGGAGAGTTCCTGGAGGATCGCGGCGGGGGGCCGGGGCATCCGCCGCTGGAAGCGTTCCGCGGCCTGGAGGATCTCCCGGGCCTCGGATTCGGGATCGCGAGCCGCCGCCGATGTCAGTTTGGTGCCGAGGCCGGCGAGGCGGCGGCGGAGGGCGGCGACGGCCTCCGCGAGGACGTCGTTGCGCTGGCTGTCGAGGTAAGCCCGCAGCGTTGGCGTGTCCATCTCGCCGGGCCGCCGGACCTGGGAGGAGGTGAGGAGGAACGTATCCCGGAAGAAGGCCGCGTGGCTGCCCTGGGGGTTGCCCGGCGAGTCGAACGTCAGGAACTCGACGTTTGTCAGGTCGAAAACGAGGGAGGTGACGGCGTCGCCCTCCTCGTCGATGGCGCTCGTCCGGTAGATCTCTGCCTGGGCGGCCTTGATCCGGCGCAGGATACCCTTGCGGCGGTCCTCGAACTCGACCCGATCCAGGAGCCATCGGGGCCTTGGCGGTCCCGACAGGGGCTTGTCCTCGACGATCCGGAAGTCCTCCCAGTGCAGGCGGACGTCGCCGAGCGAGAGGGATCGCTGCCCGGAGAGGAGGTATTCCTCCAGGGTGTCGAGAACGGCCTTCTTGATGTTCCGCTTCTGGAACTCGGCCTCCGGGCAGATCCAGCCCTGCAGGGCGATCGAGAAGATCGCGAGGGGGATCGCGAGGACGTAGGCGGGGATGAGGAGGGTGGAGGCGGGAATGCCCGAGGCTTTGAGCGCGAGGATCTCGTTGTCTGCCGAGAGCCGCGAGTAGACGAGCGTGCAGGCGGCGAGCAGCGCGAGCGGGAGGGTGAAGACGAGGCGGTCCGGAATGATGATGGGGATCAGTTTCAGCAGCCGGACGCTCTGGATCCCCGCGATGGCGTAGATGGCGATTCCGGCGAGAAACGCCAGCCCCGTCAGGATCAGGCCGGCGATGGCGAACATCCGGAGCAGGTCGCCCAGGACGTATCGGTGGTATCGGGGAAGCAAGGGGCCACTAGCCTACCGTTCGGAGGAGGGTTCGAGGGGGGCAAAGGGGGGCTCCTCATCGCGGGTCGGCTGGGGGCTCAACGTCCTTGCGCCCGGCGGCCTCGAGGGCTTCCTCGATTTCGCGCCAGCCGGAGGCCCGTTGCGCGCCCTCGGGGACTTTCGTGCCTTCGGGGGCGATCAGGAAAGGGCTGATCCCGTTGGCGAGGTAGGCGTTCATGTCGCCCGCCAGATCGCCCGCGCCGAACCGGATGTCCGGGAGTGCCTGGCGCAGCGCCTGGAGGGCGCGCTGCTTGTGGGAAGGCGCCCCCTGCCCTTTCTTGAAGAGATCCCAGAACTGCAGGTCGCGGCCGAGGACGGGGCCCCAGGGGAATCCGTGGAACCGCAGCCACGCCTTCGTTTTCTGGAGGATCGCGTCGTCGCGGGCGGTGAGGTAGACGATGACGTGTTGCTTCGAGAGCCGCATGAGGACCGAGGAGGCGTTCGGAAGCGGCGGCATCTCCTCGATGGAGGCGAACGGGACCTTGGGCTCGGGGAAATCGGAGATCGTGTGGTCGATGTCGGTGACGAAGGCGCGCGCCCCCTTTGGAGCGACGAGAAGGATCCCGAAGGCGCGGCCGTTTCCGAGCGTGGCCCGGATCTCGTGCGGGCCGGGCGCAGGCGCAGGCACGCTCACCGTGGAAATGCCCTCGCCCGCGGAGACGGCGGCGCCGGCGGGCTTGCCGTCGAGGAAGAACGAGATCTCGCGGCCCTTCAGGTCGGGGTTCGCGAGGACGAGCCGGACCTTCTCCAGCTTCGCGGAAAAGGTCACGGTGCCGCCGCCCGGCGCGGCGACGACGTCGTAGACGGTGAGGCGGAGGCTCTTGCCGTTCTCCTCGACGAACTGATCACCCTCTGGCCAGGGCGAGCCTTCCGGGCGGGTGCCCGTGTCGGGGGAGGTCCTGCAGGCGCCCGGCGCAAACAGAAAGAAACCCGTCCCGGCGGCCCCGAGCAGGAAGAGGATCGCGGCGGCCCGGCGTTTCTTCTTTCCGATCATGTCCGGATTGTAAGGCGCCCCCGCCTACTTCCGCCGCCAGGCGGTCTGGCCCTTCCGATCCTCGAAGACGATCCCGGCGTCGAGCAGCCGCGTCCGGATCGCGTCCGCGGCGGCGAAGTCCTTGCGCTGGCGCGCGCTTGCGCGCTCCTCGGCGAGAATCGCGACGAGGGCGTCGAGGGTCGTGTCGTCGGAAGCGCCGCGCAGGGGCTCGCGGAAGATTCCGAGCAGGAGCCCCGAGAGGCGCAGGAGGCGAGCTGCGCGAGCGGCCGGCTCGCCCGCGGCGTTTGCGTCGAGGATCCGGTTCAGGCCCGCGGACAGGCGGAAGAGATGTCCCGTGGCGGCCCCGGTGTTGAAGTCGTCGTCGAGGGCGGCCAGCATCGCCCGGGCGGGTTCGGCGGCGTCCGGCGGCGCGGCGGCCGGGCCGGACTCGGCCGCAAGGGTCTCAAAGGCGGCGCGCGGCGGCAGGCCCTCGTCCGGGATCGCGAGGAGGGCTTTCCGGGCGCGCTCCAGCGTCCGGTGCAATCCCTCCAGCCCCTTGCGCGATGCCGCGAGCGTTTCGGAGGCGAAATCGATGGGGGAGCGGTAGTGCGTCGAAAGCAGGAAGAACCGCAGCGCCTCGCCGGGCATCTCGTCGAGGAGGCGATGCAGGGGAACGAGGTTTCCGAGCGACTTCGACATCTTCTCGCCCTTCAACCGCACAAGCCCGTTGTGCATCCAGAACCGGGCGAAGGGCTTTCCCGTCGCCGCCTCCGACTGGGCGCGCTCGTTCTCGTGGTGGGGGAAGACGAGGTCCAGGCCGCCGGCGTGGACGTCGAGGGTGTCGCCGAGGTAGCGGCGCGCCATGACGGAGCATTCGATGTGCCAGCCGGGCCGGCCCGGCCCCCAGGGGCTTTGCCACTGCGGCTCGCCGGGTTTGGCCGCCTTCCAGAGGGCGAAATCGAGCGGGCTCTTCTTTCGCGCGGCCGTCGTTCCGCCCTCGCCCTCCATCTCGTCGACTTGGCGGTTCGAAAGCGAGCCGTAGTCGCCCTTCTTCTCGAGGAACGCCCGGACGTCGAAGTAGACGTCGCCGCCGGAGGCGTAGGCGAGTCCCTTCGCGACGAGGCCGGAAATCATCTCGTGCATCCCGTCGACGTGGTCCGTCGCGCGCGGGAAGTGGTCGATCCCGGAAATCCCCAGGCGCGCCAGCGACTCGCGATACAGCGCCGTGTGGCGATCCGCGATCTCCCGGACGCTCGCCCCCGTCTCGGCGGACTTCCGGATGAGTTTGTCGTCGATGTCGGTGATGTTGACGACCCATAGCGCCCGAATCCCGTTGAATTCCAGGAACCTTTTCAGCGCGTCCACGATGACGGGGCCCACCGCGTGGCCCACGTGGCTTTCCATGTAGACCGTCGGCCCGCACAGATAGATCCCCGCCCGGTCGGGCGCCCCGAACGGCTCGAGCCGGCGGGTCAGCGTGGAATAGAGCGAGAGGGGCATGGAGCGAGGGATTCTAGCCGAGGAACGTTGTCCGGGAATTTCGGACAAGCAGAAATACCGGACAAGCCGGAGGGCGGGCGGCGGGCGTCGCCTAGGCCCTCGCCATCAGCACCACGGCATAGGCGGCGACGGCCTGGCCTTTTCCGATGTAGCCGAGGCCTTCCATGCTCTTCGCTTTCACGCTGACGGCGGACGGATCGAGGCCGAGAATCTCGGCGATCCGGAGGCGCATCTGGGCTTTCAGGGGCCCTAGGCGCGGCTTCTCGAGGACGACGGTCACGTCGGCGTTCCCGACGACCCAGCCCTCCTTGCGGGCGGCCTTCGCGGCAAACTTCAGGATGCTGGCGCTGGAAAGCCCCCGCGTCTCGGGGAAGTTGTCCGGGTAGTGCTCGCCAATGTCCGCGTGCCCCGTCGCGCCGAGGATGGCGTCGGCGAGGGCGTGCAATGCGGCGTCGGCGTCGGAGTGGCCGAGCGAGCGCACCCCGGTCGCGGCGTTGATCCCGCCGAGGACGAGCCGGCCGCCCTTCGCGAGGCGGTGAAGATCGAATCCCTGGCCCACGCGGAACGGGACGGCGGGGGGCTTTTCCTTTGGTGTCATGAGGCGTGGATTCTATGCCGCAACGGGCCTCAATGCCCGGTCCCTGGCGGGGGCGTTCCGTTGTCGGGAGGCGTGGCGGGCGGCGAATGCGCCTGCTTCTTCCGCTGGTGGATGATCATCAGGTTGCGGATATAGGGCAGGAGGCCGCCGCAGGGCATGATGAGGAGGGGGACGGCCTGCTCGGAGGAGAGTTTGACCTGCCAGAGATGCAGGACGTAGACGATCTGGATGACGGAGGCGGCAATGCTGATCCACCAAAACGAGATCGGCATGACGCTCTCCTTCTTCTTCTCGGAAGCGAGCCATTGGACAAAGAAGCGGATTCCGAAAAGGATGGAGGCGGAGAAGCCGAGGATCGACCAGGGGTCGAATCCCTCCTCGACCGTCGGCACGGTGGCCGTCGCCGCGAAGGCGAGACAGAGCAGAAGATCGATTCCCATGGGGCGGCTACTCTAGCGGGAAGGGGGAGGGATGCCGAGGGGGACGGGAGCGAAGGATGCCTCCGGGCGGATGGGGCGGCTGCATTAAACGTCCCGCCTGCCGGTATA
Organism: uncultured Planctomycetia bacterium; assembly: GCA_964358555.1. Taxonomy (GTDB): domain Bacteria; phylum Planctomycetota; class CAYHQZ01; order CAYHQZ01; family CAYHQZ01; genus CAYHQZ01. Next base: position 13,615 of record CAYHQZ010000001.1, on the reverse strand, counting down.
CTCTTCCATCCAAGAGGGGCGATGGTGCCTTCCGTGAAACCACACACCGTTCAAAGGAGGACTTCGATGTCCCGCAAGATGGGATTCCTCGTTCTGGTGCTGTTACTGACCTTCTTCGTCGCTCCGGTGTTCGCCGCCGACACCCCGGCTGGCGCTGCGCCGCCCGCGGCTCCGCCTGCGGCCGTGCCGCCCGTTCCCCCGCCGCCGCCGCTGGCGGTTCCCCCTCCGCCGGTTCCGGTCGTTCCGCTTCCGCCGCCGGTGACGCCGGCCGTCGAGCCCGCCAAGGCCGGACCAGCGGGCGGGATGCCGCCTGGCTCCGAGGGCTGGGACGAGACGAAGAAGAAGGAATGGACGGCCCAGATGGACGAGGTCCGGGCCAAGATTCGTGCCCACATCGAGGCGGTTTCCAAGGAGGAAAAGCCTGTCAAGGACGCCCGGATCCAGCGCGCCGTCAAGGCGATCGATGACGCCGGTGCCCGAGGGGTTCCCCCGGGGATCCTGAAGGTCGTCGTCGCGTCCGTCGTCGAGAAGATGGGCGACGACACCGACATCGCCGAGACCGTCGGCCAGATGGATGACAAGGTGAAGGACGAGGATCCAAACGGTCTCGGGGATCTCGTCAAGGCGAAGTTCGGCGAGAACCTCCGCGGCAAGGCCCTGGCCGACGCCATCAAGGCCGAACTCGACAAGCGCTGGGCCGCGAAGCACGGCGGCGAGAAGCCCGGCGAAGGGCCGAAGCCCCCGGATGCCATCACCCCGCCGGCCGGCGGCGAAAAGCCTCCCGAGGCCGAAAAGCCCCCCGAAGGCGGGAAGGGCAAGGGTAAGGGCGGCAAAGGGAAGGGTGGCAAGGGCAAGGGTGGGAAGGGCGGCAAGGGCAAGGGCGGCGCCGGCGGAGCCTAGGCCCCGTTTCTTCCCGTGACGTTTCAGGAACGCGCTGCCGCCTCCCTCGAGGAGACGGCGGCGCTTCTTTCCGTTCGGGGGGAGAATCCCTTCCGGATCCGCGCGTTTGAGGCGGCCGCGAGGGCCGTCTCGGGCTACGCGGGGGATCTCGAAGCGGCGCTCGCGCCGGGTTCGGACGAACGGATTCCCGGGGTCGGCAAGGGAATCGCGGACTTCCTCCGGGCCCTCGTTGCGGACGAGATTCCGGAGGTTCTTTCGGACGCCCGCCGGGCGGTTCAGCCCGCGATCCTCGAACTTCTGGCCGTGCCGGGACTCGGGGCCGGCCGGATCCGGAAGCTGCACGAGGCGCTGAATATCCAGGGGCTGGGCGACCTCGAGCGCGCCATCGACGAAGGCCGCGTCGCAAAACTGCCCGGGTTCGGCGAGAAGTCCGTCCGGAAAATCCGCGAGGGGATTTCATTCGCCCGCGGCATTCGCGGGCGCTGCCTGATGCCGGAAGGGATTTTCGAGATGGAGGACGCCGTCGCCCGTCTTCGCGCGGCGCTTCCGAATCGTCGTGTCGAGGGGGCAGGACAGGCCCGCCGCCGGCTCGAAACGATCTCCTCGCAGGCGTTTGCGGCCGAGGGGCAGGCGCAGGACATTTGCGCCGCGGCCGCGGTCCTGGGGGACGCCTCGGTCCGGGACGGGATCGTCCGGGGGCGTCTTGCGTCGGGACGGCCCTTTGAAATCCATCCCGCGGCCCCCGGCGCGTTCGGGACGGCCTGGATCCGGGCGACGGGCGCGGAGGCGCACCTGGCCGCCCTGGCGGCGAAAGGCCCGCTTCCGGAGGCGGCCTCGGAGGAGGCGGCCTACGGCGCGCTCGGGCTCGAGTGGATCCCGTCCGAATGGCGGGAGGGAAGGGGAGAAATTGCCGGGGCGGAGGCGGCGCGCGCGGCCGGGCGGCCGATCCGGCTCGTCGAAACCGGGGATTTGCGCGGGACATTCCACGTCCATACGACCGAAAGCGACGGGCTGTCGGATCTTTCGGAAATCGCGCGGGCCTCCGCCGAGCGCGGCTGGGAATACGTGGGGATTTCGGATCACAGCCGGTCGGCGGGCTATGCGGGGGGGCTCGACGCGTCAAGGCTCGCGCGGCAGGGAAATGCGATTCGGGCGCTGTCGGAGCGCGCCGGGATCCGGATCTTGCACGGATCCGAGGTGGATATCCTTCCCGACGGAACGCTCGATTTTCCCGACGAAATCCTCGGGACGCTCGATTTCGTCGTCGCGTCCGTGCATGGCCGCTTCGGAATGTCGCGGGACGAAATGACGGAGCGGATCCTCCGGGCGATCCGGAATCCCGCCGTGACGATCCTGGGGCACATGACGGGCCGGCTGCTGCTGGAGCGCGAGCCCTACGCCGTCGACGAGGAACGCGTTATCCGGGAGGCCGCGCGCCTCGGCGTCGCCGTGGAATTGAATTCGCACCCCTCCCGGCTCGATATCGACTGGCGCCGCATTTCCTTCCTGCTCGGCGAGGGCGGGCGTATCGCGATCGATCCGGACGCGCACGTCGCGGAGGGGCTCGGCGACGTGGAGTGGGGCGTCCTGATTGCGCGCAAGGGCGGCGTGAAGCCGGACGACGTCCTCAATGCGCGGTGCGCGGACGACGCGATTCGCAGCCGCGCGAAATAATTATGTATATTATTTTTTACGGAAATTGTTTTTTTGGAAACAGTGATTATTCGGAAAATATTCCGAGCCTTTCGTGTTGCGATGCGGTGATTCCATGGTTACCATTTATTTTAATAAATGGGCCATCCGGCGAAGGCGGTTGATAATTCTTTTTTGTCGCCGGGGATCGTCTCCGCGGATTTCGGTCGCGCTACGCCACGACTCATCGCTGCGCTCGCAGGCATTGTCGGTTCCGACGGCGTATTGACGGAGCCCGAGGACCTCGCCGCCTATGACGCGGACGGCCTGACCGTTACCCGCGTCCGCCCCGAGGCCGTCGTGCTGCCCCGTTCCACGGACGAGGTATCGGGGGTCGTCCGTCTCCTCCACGGCGCGCGCATCCCCGTCGTCCCGCGGGGCGCGGGCACGGGGCTCTCCGGCGGGGCCGTTCCCCTCGCCGGCGGTGTTGTTGTCGCCCTTGTCCGGATGCGGCGGATCCTCGGGATCGATCTTGAGAACCGGACCGCGACCGTCGAGGCGGGGCTCGTCAACGACCGGCTGACGAAGGCCGCGGACGGGTTCGGGCTCCTCTTCGCCCCCGATCCCTCGAGCCAGCGCGTGTGCACGATCGGCGGGAATATCGCGGAAAATGCGAGCGGTCCGCACTGCCACAAGAACGGACCCACGGGCCGGCACGTCCTCGCCCTCACGGTCGTGTTGCCGGACGGCGAGATCGTCCGGATTGGCGCGGAGTCGGACGGTCCCGGCTACGATCTCGTCGGGCTCTGGCTCGGTTCGGAGGGCGTCTTCGGGATTGTGACCGAGGCGGTCGTTCGGCTCCTGCCGAGGCCTTCCGCCGTCCGGACGCTGCTCGCGAATTACACGGATCTCGCCGCCGCCTGCGAGGCGGTTTCTTCGATTGTCCGCGCCGGGATCATTCCCGTCGCGATGGAATTGATTGACGGGGTCACGATGCGCGCGGTCGAGCCTTTTGCGCGCGCGGGATTTCCCGCGGACGCGGCCGCCTCGCTTTTGATCGAGCTCGACGGCCGGCCCGAGGAGGTCGAGGCCGAACATCCCCGGGTGGAACGGATCCTGCGGGAGGCGGGCGCCCGGGAGGTTCGCATCGCGAGCACCGACGAGGATCGGGCGCGGCTCTGGGCGGGGCGGAAGCTTGCCCTTGCCGCCTACGGCCGCGTGAACCGCTGTTATTACATGATGGACGGGGTCGTGCCAAGGCGCCGCCTGGCCGAGGTCATGCGAAAGACCCTCGAGATTGGCTCGCGCCACCGAGTCGTGATTGCGAACATTTCCCACGCCGGCGACGGAAATCTCCATCCGAACATCCTTTTCGACGATCGCGTGCCCGGCGAGTTCGAGCGCGTGCTTGCGGCGTCCAACGAGATTCTCGACGCCTGTCTCGACGCGGGGGGAAGCCTCACGGGGGAGCACGGGGTCGGCCACGAGAAGCGGGAGCACATGCGCCGGATGTTCCAGGCCTCGGATCTGGCTTGGTTCGATCGCGTCCGGAGGATTTTCGACCCGGACGGCCGGATGAATCCAGGGAAGGTCCTGCCCGAAGGGGTCCGGGCATGAGGCGTTCCGCCCCTCGCTCGTCTCGATCTGTCCGTTTCGTTTCCCAGCCGGCATTCCAACAGGGGCCGCCACCGCGGTGCCCGGGAAGGACAAGAAAAGATGGCGAAAATCGGCGTTAGCGCAGCGGTCAACAAGGTTATCGTCGAGGCCTACAAGGCCGGGACGAGGCGGTTCCCCCTGATCGCGACTGCCGTTCGCGAGAAGACGGGCGAGAAGGTTGGCTTCTCCATGATCGCCAAGGTTCTCGCGAAGGTCCGCAAGGTCAAGCCGGTCGTTCAGCGGAAGCGCGGTCCGGGTCGGCCGAAGAGTAGCGGCAAGCGCGGTCCGGGTCGGCCGAAGGGCAGCGGCAAGCGCGGTCCGGGTCGGCCGAAGAACAGCGGGCACGAGGCGAACTTCCTGCTGATCCTGCCTGCTCGTGCCGGCGGCAAGGTCGTGAAGCTCGCGACGGCGGCCGAGGTGAAGGTCCAGATCTCCCGCTTCGCCTTGAAGGGCGGGGATCCCGGCGCGGCTCTCGTGTATGCTCGGCGCCCCGTGAAGATCGCCCGGACGGTGGAGGTGAGCCTGTAAGGGCTCGATCCCCATGCGTGTCGCCTGGTTCGACGTCTACGGCGGCGCAAGCGGCGACATGATGCTTGGCGCGCTCCTGGATGCCGGCGCCCCCCTCGCGGTCGTGAGGGGGGCGGTCCGGGGGCTCGGGATCCGCGGGCTCGACGTATCCGTCCGCCGCGTCCGGCGCGGCGCGCTCGGGGCCTCGAAGGCCGATGTGCGGATTCCGCCGCACGGCGCGCACGGCCACGGGCACGAGCACCGCGGCCCCGCGGAGATCGATCGGATCCTGCGGCGCGCCCGGCTCGAATCGGCGGTCCGGGCTCTCGCCCGCGAGGCCTTCGAAAATCTCGGCGACGCGGAGGCCCGGGTGCACCGCGTCCCGAAGGCTCGGATCCATTTCCACGAGGTCGGTTCCCACGATGCCCTGGCGGACATCGTCGGGTCCTGCGCGGCGTTCTGCGCCCTCGGGATCGAGCGCGCGTTCGTCGGTCCCGTCCCGCTCGGGCAGGGCGAGGTCGCGGCGGGGCACGGGCGGATCCCGCTGCCCGCCCCCGCGACGCTCGAAATCCTCCGCAGCTTTCCCGTCCGCCCCGGCGGGGCGGGGGAGACGGTGACGCCCACGGGAGCGGTCCTCCTCGCGACGCTCGGGGTTCCGGGCGGCATGCCCCCGATGACGCTCCGAACCGTTGGGGTGGGGGCCGGGGACCGTGAGAATCCGATTCGCCCGAACGTCCTGCGCGTTCTCGTGGGGGACTCGCTCGTCCCCGCAGGGTCGTTCCGGCAGGACGAAGTCTGCGTTCTCGAGACCCAGATTGACGACGCGAGTCCCCAGATCCTCGGCGCCCTGTTTGAAACCGCCCTCCGCGAAGGCGCGCTCGACGTATTCCAGGCGCCCGTGCTCATGAAGAAGAACCGGCCCGGAATTCATGTGACCGTCATCTCCCCGCCGGAAAAGGCGGAAGCCCTCGCGGGCCTTCTCTTCGCGGAAACCCCGACCCTTGGGGTGCGCGTCCGCATGTCGGAGAGGTGGATCCTGGAGCGCGAGTTTCGGACCGTCCGGACGCGCTACGGCCCCGTCCGCGTGAAGATTGCGAGAACGCCTTCGGGCGTCCTGCTCGGCGCCTCCCCCGAGTTCGAGAGCGTTCGTGCGGCCGCGGTCCGCCGCAAGGCGCCGCTGCGGGCCGTCTGGACGGCCGCTACGGCAGCTGCGGACCGCGATCGCGCTTGATTGCGTCCCGGAGGAAGTCCCGGAAGAGATCGCTCAATCCCTTCTGCTGGATCCGCTGCAGCAGGGAGGTGACGTCGGGCACGGGATTCCGCCGGGTTCCCTTGAACCGGATGGGCAGGGCGCCGTTCTCGTCGAGGAGCACCCGCCATTTCTGCTGGCGCTCCCCGTCGTGGAACCGGACGAGCATGACCAGATCGATCGGGTCGTCCGGGTTCAAGCCGCCCGTGCCCTCGAAGCCGAGCGATTCCTTGTCGCCCTCGAGCATCATCCGCATCGTGATGCGGCCCTTTTGGATTTTGAAATCGTTCGTCAGGCCCCGGTAGTGGGAGCCATCCCCCAGAAACTTGAGATCGCCCGGGAGGAACTGGACGGGCGCGATCTTCGCGAGCCGAAGATTCTGGAATTCCAGCCGGCCGTTCCCCGTCAGGCGGTCGCGCAGGAGGGCCATCGCCTCCGTGGGGGTCTGCCAGGTCTGGTCCGAGCCTTCTGCGCGCAGATCCGCCCAGCCCCGGATGGTCGACGAGGCCTCCGGGGCGAGGACGGACTGCAGCATGACGGGGAGGAGCGGGCCGAGGACGGTGCCGAGGTTTCCCTTCGTCTCGATGCCGTCGAAGGTCGCGTAGATCCGCGTGGCTCGCGCGAGGTGCTCGAGGTCGGACGATATCTGATACCGGATCGGGCCCTTGTTCATCCGGGCGGTTCCGTCCGCGGTGAGCGTGCCGGCCTGGATCTTCGATGGGCACTGCACCGCCTCCAGGACGATGCCCTCGCAGACGAGGGTGGCGATGTCCGCGCGCCCCTGGCCGGACAGCCCGCCCCAGGAGAACCGGCCCTTCCGGGTCGCGTCCGGCGCGTTCCGGGGTATCGCCGGCGCTTCGGGGGGCGCGCCGGGTCCGGGGGGATTCGTCCGCGGGGCGGCGGCGCGCTTCCCGCCGCCGGACTTCCCGGCGGGCAGGGCGGCCGGCTCCGGGACGCCGGACGCGAGACGGACGGCGGCGAGGATCTCGTCGATGTCGAGGAGGTCGGCCGACAGGGAGGCATCGAGAACGGGCGACGCCGACGCCCGTCCCCGGAGGGAGAGCCGCGCGTCCCGGACGCGGGAGCGGCCGAAGGCGGCGAAGGGCAGATCGAGTTGGAGGGCGTCGTCGTCGGATCGGGCGGAGGCGTTCAGGGAGAGCGACGTTTGCGTGGCGGAGAGCGGCCGGAGGACGATCGTGGCGCCCGCATCCTGGATGCGGCCGGCGGTGATCTCCCCCCGGAACGTCCCGGCCGGATCCGCGGGATCGACGCGCACGTTCCGCGCCCGCACGGTTCCGCTCATCGGGGGAAGCTCGAGGAGGGGGGAAGCGATCGCGCCGAGGCGCGCGAGGTCGATATCGGCGGCCGGGATCTGGATGCGGTCGAGCGTCCGGAGCATGGAGACCTCGATGCCGTCGCCCTTGGCCTGGAGGCGATCCGGCTTTTGTTCGCGTCCGAGCGCGGCGAGGACGCGGAATCCTTCCAGGCCCGTCGCCTTCGGATCCTTCGGGTCGAGCCGCAGGCGGTAGCGGACGTTCTTGTCGTCGGGCGGGTCGGCTTCAAAGACGAGCGCGAGAGTGCCGCCCGCGGCCGGGGGGCGGCCGGGGGAAGCGTAGCCCGCGAGGCGCACCGGGAATTCCGCGCGGGAAGGAAGCCCCAGCCGGAAGGGCTCGGGCGTCTGGAACGTCCCGGGGCCGATCTCGATGGAGCCCCGGACGCCCTGGGGAGAAAGCCTTCCCTGGAGGATCCCCCGGGCGAGCCGCTCGATCGTCGCGAACTCCATGCGGCCCGAGAGGGAGAAGGTCCTCGGATCCTTTCGGACGGCCGCGAGGTCGAGCCCGGTGCAGCCGATCCGGAGCGCGTCCGGGGCCCGGGGGTCGTTGCCGAAGGTCACGGACGCCGAGAGGTCCGGGACGGCGGCTTCCCATCGCCCCGCGTATCCGGCGATGACGCCGTTCCGAAGGGCGAATTCCAGGCGGTTCGCGCCGCGGCCGTCCGGCCGAAGCGAGATGTCCAACTGCCCTTGGCGCAGGTATCCGCCGGCGGCGGCGGGGAGGCCCGTGTTGTCGAGCCGCCAGCGGGAGGTCCAGGTCGTTTGGCCTTCGGTCCGGGCGGCATCGGAGGCGAGCATCTCGATCCGGCCCGTCACCGCCGGCAGGGAAAGGGCCTCGAGGACCGGCACCAGCCGATCGAGATCGAGCCGGAGCGAGGTCGGGACGAACGGCAAAGGGTCTGTCGGGGATTCGGCGAAGGCGAGGGAGAGCCAGATCGGTCCCTCGACGTCCTTCCCGTCCTCCTGGGGCGGCCTTGCCTGCAGAGCGATCGGGCGCAGCCGCCCGCCCGCGCGGATGGCCGTCAGCTTCGCCTGGATCGGGAAGGCGTCCAGGGTGCGAAGGCCTCCCGGGCCGGGGCCGGAGGGGAGGTTCAGCGCGAATTTCGAGAGCGTCGCGGACAGGCCCGCCGGCCCGTCGCCCTTCGGAAGGTAGCCGGAGAGCGCGATGGCGCCCACCGTGATCGCCAGGATTGGCGGGGCGCCGCGGGCCGCGTCCGCAGGAAGGATCAGGACGTGCTCGGACTCGAGGGCGAGGGATTCCATCTCCCATCGCTTTTCGCTGCGTCGGATGACGCCCGTCCCGATCCGGATATCGCCTTCGACGCGCAGGCCGGCGAGCGGGCGTTCGATTCGCGTCCCGAGGCGGCCGAGCCGGGCGAAAGCCTCCCGGCAGGCGGCGAGCCGGATTCGCCCGCCCTCGATCCGGAAGGCGGTGCGCAAAGGTTGCGTGGAGGCTCCGGCCTCGCGCAGGGCGGTGAACCGGAGTTCCACCGGCTCCGTGTCGACATGGATCGCGAACGGGGCGGAGGCGTCGGGCGATTCGGCCTCCGCAAGGCCGTCCGGGAACGGCCACGTCTCGCCGGTCGGGGCGCCGAGCGAGAGGCCGCCCCACTGCACCGCTCCCTTGCGGGGGCCCTTCTGCCCCGGCCGCGGGAACTCGGCCTCGATGGATGCCTTGCCTTCCGAGAGGGTCCAGCCCTTCAGCTCTCCTGGGCCGGCTTCCAGCGCGATCCGGTCCGCCTGCGCCGCGAGCGAAAGGCGAACGGCGGGCTTGGCGGGGTTCCATTCGAGCCGGAAGCGATCGATGCGCGCGTTCCCCCGGGCTCCGAGCGGGGGCAGGGGCGGGGATTCGCCCGCCGGGGCGTTCTGCCGGAGCCAGGCCTCCAGCGCCCCGAGGTCGGATTCGCCGCGGCTGGCCTGGAGGACGACGCCGCCCTTCGGGGAGGCGTCGATGTCCCCGGTCATCGCGAGGAAGGGGCAGCGGAACGTGAACGGGAGGAAGATCCGGGGACCGGCTTCGGCCCAGGGGTCGATCATCGCGGGCGTGCTTTGCGGAACCTCGGATTCAAAGTCGGGCAGGCGGAATCGGCAGGCGACGCGCTCGCCGTGCAGCCTCGCGGAGGGGATCGAGAACGGCTTTTCCGGAGCGCGGGCGATCTCGATGCGGCCCTCGAGGCGTCCCTCCGGGCTCGGGAAACCGGCGAGAAGCCCGGACGGCAGGTCCAGCGCCTCGAGCCGCGGGATCTGGAATTCCACCTCCACGGAGCCCTCGAGGCGCGTTTGGATCGCCAGGCCCCGGGAATCCACCGGGTCCAGGAGGGCGGCCAGCCCCGGCCGCTTCGATCGGGCGGCGCCCCGCGGGGTCGAGAGGAGCTCGCGGGGGATCCGGGCCCAGCCGCGCGAACGGAACGTGTTCGGGACCGTCTCCCGGGCGGGGAGAACGTCGGCGGAGGCGGTCCATGCGGCCCGGATGTCGCCGCTCTCGAGGATCTCGACGGCGCCCTCGACGCTTGCCTCCCGGGCGCGCCACTCGCGTTCCGGCGAGCGGACGCGCGCGCTTCCGCGGGAGACGCGCACGTCGAGGCGCATGGGCGTGCCCGCCGCGCTGTCCGTCCCCGGCGCCGGGGAGGACGAAGGCGTCGCGGGGTCGTGCGCGGTCCCGCCGGCGGGCGGCGAGGGGGCGCGGTCCGGCGCCGGCGCGGCCGGCGTCGCATCGAGATCCGCGAACGGGGAGACGATCTCGACGGAGGCGGATCGCGCCCCGCCCAGAAGCGCAAGCCAGCCGACGGAGGCGCGGATCTTCTTCGCCTCGAAGAGAAGCCCCGGCCCCGAGGAGGCCTTCACGCCCGAAAGGCTTGCCTTCGGCCAGGGGATGAGCGACACCCGGCAGTCGCTCATCGAAAGCGAGATTCCGCGGCGGGCGGCCTCGGCATGGATCCTTTCGGAGGCCATCCGGCCGAGGAGGAGGCGATCGAGGAGGCGGTCCAGGAGGAAGAGGCCGGCGAGGGCGGCGAGCGTCAGGAACGCGGCGCGGCGGAGCCGAAACCTTCGGACCGGGCGGGCGGGGCTCATGTCCGCTCCGGGAGCGAAGATTCGATTTCGCGGATCCGTTCCCGCATCTGCCGGACCGCCTTCCGCAGGCCCACGAAGACCGCGTGGGAGACGATGCTGTGGCCGATGTTGACCTCGTGGAGATCCGGGATCGCGAGGACGGGCTCGAGGTTTCCGTAGTCGAGCCCGTGGCCGGCGTTCACGCCGAGGCCCATCTGGCGGGCGATCCGGGCCGCGGCGTGGAGCCTTTGCGCCTCGAATTCCCGCGCGGCGCCGGGGGCGGCGTTCGCGTAGGCCCCCGTGTGCAGCTCGACGAATGTCGCGCCCGCGGCCGCCGAGGCGCGCACCTGGGCGGGCTCGGGGTCGATGAAGAAGGACACCGTGATCCCGGACGCCCGGAGGCGGGCGGTGATGTCCTTCGCCCGCGCGGCGTGGAGGACGGCGTCGATGCCGCCTTCCGTGGTGATCTCCTCGCGCTTTTCGGGGACGATCGTCGCCTGGTCGGGCCGGACGTCCTGCGCGATCCGGGCGATGTCGTCCGAGAGTGCCATCTCGAGGTTCAGGCGCGTCCGGACGGTTTCCCGCAACAGGAGGAGATCGCGGTCCTGGATGTGGCGGCGGTCCTCGCGCAAATGGATCGTGATCTGGTCCGCGCCGCCGATTTCCGCCTCGACCGCGGCCCGCACCGGATCCGGCTCTCGACACCTTCGGGCCTGGCGGACGGTCGCCACGTGATCGATGTTGACGCCGAGAAGCACCATGCTTTTCCCAGTATGCCCGGGAGCCCAGGCGAATGGAACCTGCGCGGGCGGGAATGAACGGATTCTCATCCCGTCTTGTGAATGCCGGGCACCGCGGCTACGGCGTCCCGATTTCCACCCGGATGGCCTCCGCGATGGATTTCGCGAGGGCCTCGACGCGCGCTCGGTCCTCGCCCTCGACCATGACGCGCGCGAGGGGCTCGGTCCCGGAGTAGCGCACGACGAGCCGGCCGCGGTCGGCGAGGGCGGCCTTCGCGGCCTCGATCGCGGAGCGGACGGCGGGGATGCCGTCGAGGTCCGGCTTCTCGACGACGGCCACGGCGATGAGGGCTTGCGGGTAGCGCGTCCAGGCGTCCGCGAGCTCCGCGAGGGGCTTTTTGCGCCGGGCCACGGCCTCCAGGAGCATCAGCGCGGTGAAGATTCCGTCCCCGGTCGAATGCTCCGGCAGGAACACGATGTGCCCGGAGGGCTCGCCCCCGAGGGAGGCGCCGGCCTTCGTCATCCACTCGAAGACCCAGCGGTCGCCTACGGGGGCGCGTTCGAGGCGGATTCCGAGGCGCCGGAAATGCGCGTCCAGCCCCTGGTTCGACATCGTCGTCCCGACGACCACGCGGTTCGGCAGGCGTCCGGTTTCCAGGCGGTCGGGGGCGAGAATGGCGAGGACGTCGTCCCCGTCCCGGACCGTCCCGCGGGCGTCCGCGAACAAGGCGCGATCCGCGTCCCCGTCGAACGCAATCCCGGCGTCGAGCCCGCGCTCGGCGACGATCCTCGCCACGCGCTCCGGATGCAGCGCCCCCGTCCCGACGTTGATCTCGGCCCCGCGTCCGGCCGCGGAGAGGGAGAGGACATCGGCCCCGAGGGAGGAGAACAGCCCCTCGGCGATGTCGGAAGCGGCGCCTTCGCCTGCGTCGATCGCGAGCCGCAGCCCCGCGAGGGGGGCTTTCCCGGGGAGGCGTTCGCGGAGCCAGTCCGCGTATTCGCGCGCGGCATTGGGGCGGACGCCGACCGGCCCGGGGTCCGTAGGTCCCGACGGGTGGGCGGCGTCGTCGAGGGCCTCCTCGACCGCGTGCTCGGCGGTTGTCGGGAGCTTCGTGCCCCGGCACGACAGCAGCTTCAATCCGTTGAATTCGGGGGGGTTGTGGGAGGCCGAGATTACGATCGCGAGGTCCGCGCCGAGGGATGCGGCGATCCGCGCGATCCCGGGCGTCGGGAGGATTCCGAGGTCGGTCACGTCCGCGCCTTCCATGGCGAGGGCGCCCGCGAGGAGCGAGGAGAGGGCGGCGCCGGACACGCGCGTGTCGCGTCCGAGGAAGACCCGGCGGCGGCCGGGGCCGATCTTGGCGCCGAGGACGGCCGGCCTTTCCCGCAACAGCCTTCCGATGGCGGCGCCGAGTCGGGCTGCCCGATCCGGCGCGAGGATGCCGTGGCCGGCGATCTCGCGGATCCCGTCGGTCCCGAAGAGCGTTTCGGACATGGCGGGATTCTAGAGGGGGAAAGGACACTTTGTCCCATCGGCGCCCGACGCTGGCCCCCCGGATTCGGGGTTCGAGCCTGGCGAGGCTGGGCTTTCGCGCCGGCACGTGGTTTGCTCCGATACCTTCGTGAGAGCATCCAGCCTTTTCGCATTGCACCCGGTTTTGCATGAGGAGTACACTATGAACATGAAGAGCAAGTCCCTCGGCGCCGCGGTTGCGCTTGCAGCCCTCGCGCTGGTTTTGTCCGCCTGCATAATCGTTCCGGAACCCGCCTACGTCGAGGAGTGGGGGCCTCCGCCGGGCCCTGTCGTCGTCCAGGGATATCCGCCGCCCCCCGGCTACGCCTATCCCGCACCGCCGCCCCCCGGCTACATGATGGCGGCGCCCCCGCCGGTTTACGTCGTTACCCGCCCTGTCTACTATCCGCCGCCGATCACCTTCGGCTTCTCCTACGTCCACGGCGGTGGCGGCCCCGGCCGCGGCTCCGGCCACGGACCGTCGCGCGGAGGCCCCGGACGCCCCCCGCGCCGCTGACGCCTCCCGCGGAACCCTCCGTTCGCCCTATGATCCCCGTGTCGGGATCCCATCGACCGAAAGTGAACGCCGGCGAACGCCGGGGAGGTATCGGATGTCGCGCGAGGTTCGGTTTCATCGGGCCGTGGCGGCGTGGCGGCGGTTTCGCGGACTCTTCCTGATCGCCGCGTCCGTCGCGGCCGGCGGGCTTCTCGCCGGGGCGGCAACGGATGCGCCGAAGGAAGCGCCGAAAACGGTCGAGGCCGAGCGCTTCGTGCTTCGGGGCGCCGATGGCAAGGAGCGGGGGTCGCTCTCGATCATGCCCGACGGGACCGCGGGCCTCGCCCTCTCCGACGGGCAAGGCCGGCCCCGGCTTCTCGTAGGCGTCCTTCCGGACGGCTCGCCGGCCCTCACCTTCCTCGGCGCCGAGAAGGATGCCCGCGTGGGTCTCGGGGTCGACGCCGCGGGGCACGCGAGCCTGAACTTCGCGGACCGGAAGGGGCAGGTCTGCATCGTCCTGGGGGCTTCCGCGGCCGGC